>NZ_JBMPPM010000005.1:0-503269 GCF_049339885.1 Undibacterium sp. TJN25
CCATCCCGAACAGGACCGTGAAACGACTCTGCGCCAATGATAGTGCTGCAACCAGTGTGAAAGTAGGTTATCGTCAGGCTTTTATCCAGAAAACCCCTCCCTCGCAAGACGGAGGGGTTTTTGCTTTAGACTTTAGACTTTTTGATTTAACTTTGCCATTCCCCATTCCCCATTCCCCATTCCCCATTCCCCATTCCCCATTCCCCATTCCCCATTCCCCATTCCCCATTCCCCATTCCCCATTCCCAAAAAGGCCTTGCGCCTTCAGTTCCTGGGCATGCTCTACTGCCTGCCTTCGGGCTTCTGTCTCCCTTCGTATTTCCAATGCCCTTTCCCCTTTATTGACCTTTGCTTGCTGCCGCTACTTAACGCCGCCCGCTTTGCCTTGTCTCATCGCTTTACGTTTCTTCAGACGTGAAAAAGGGCGCCGCAGCGCCCTTGTGAAAAATAATGTAATTTCTAACTCATGCTGGCGACATCCGTGGCCGACAGCATGCGTTCGACGTAGCGGGCGATCAGATCGATTTCCAGATTGACGAATGATCCTGCTTTTAAATGCTTCAGCGTCGTAACCTGTATCGTATGAGGGATAAGGTTAATGGAAAAAGAGCAGTCGGTTTCGCTATCCTCGACCCGATTAACTGTCAGCGATACGCCATTGACGACAACTGAGCCCTTGTAGGCCAGGTATTTCGCTAGCGAACGCGGTGCCGAGATGACCAGTTCCCAGGATTCATCGACAGGCTTGAATTCCTTGACCTGTCCTAGCCCATCCACATGTCCTGATACCAGATGACCGCCCAGGCGCTCCGCCAGCGTCAGCGCCTTTTCCAGGTTTACCTCGTTCAAACCATCCAGGCCGCTGGTGAGGCGCAGACTCTCCCGGGAGATATCGATATTGAAGGTATTGCCACTTTTGGCCACTACGGTCATGCAGGCGCCGTTCAAGGCGATCGAATCGCCGATCAGTACATCTTCCATCGGCAGCGCACCGGCATCGATAGTGAGCCGCAGGCCGGCGTCAGGCGATGTGCCCAGTGGGGTGGAAGAGGTAATTTTGCCGACTGCGGCAACGATTCCGGTAAACATAGTGATAATCTTTATTGAGGTGGATTAAATCGGGCAAGAATGCGCAAGTCTTCTCCAATTTGGGTTACTTCGTGAAAAGACAAGTTCGTCGCTCCATCAAGGCTTTCCAGTATATCCAGATCAAATAGTCCGCGCGCATCACCCAGCAATTTGGGCGCGACATACAGTAGCAACTCATCCACACAATGTTCGCGTATCAGCGAGCCATTCAGCTTGGAGCCTGCTTCGATATGCAACTCATTGATCTGCCGCCTTCCCAATTCCTGCATCAATGCAGGCAGATCCACTTTGCCTTTGGCATTGGGCAGGCAGATAACTTCCGTGCCTGCCTGGCGCAGTGCTTGGATTTTTAGGGAATCTTCGACAGCACAGACAACCAGGCTGCCTCCGCCTGCCAGTATTTTAGCGTGAAGCGATATCTGCAGCTTGCTATCGACAATGACACGCAAAGGCTGAGTAGCAACCTCGACACCGCGTACGTTTAACTGTGGATCGTCGTCCAGCACCGTACCTATGCCCGTTAGTATGGCTCCCGCTCGTGCCCGCCATAGATGTCCATCGTGGCGCGCTGCGGCGCCGGTAATCCACTGGCTCTTGCCGTTATGCAGTGCCGTTTTGCCATCGAGGCTGGCAGCTGTCTTCATCCTGGTCCAGGGCCGGCCTTTTTCCATGCGGGTCAGGAAGCCGAGATTGGATTCCCTTGCCTCCTGCTCAAGCACACCGGTGATGACTTCTATGCCGGCGGCTTTCAGTTTGGCTATGCCCTGACCCTGTACCAGCGGGTTAGGGTCCAGGCAGCCGACGACGACGGTTTTTATGCCTGCCTTGATCAACGCATCTGAACAAGGAGGGGTGCGGCCGAAGTGGCTACAGGGTTCCAGCGTGACAAAGGCGGTGCTGCCGGTCAGATCGTGCCCGTGGCTCAGTGCATCATTCATCGCTTCTATCTCAGCATGGTTGCCTCCGGGGGGCTGGGTTACGCCACTACCTATTATTTTTTCGTTCTTGAGGATAAGGCACCCTACTTTAGGATTCGGTGCAACACGGTGAGTTGTGTTTTTGACTAGATCCAAAGTTTTAGACATCAAATGCGTTAAATTCGAAACCTTATCCACCGAATATCCTTCAATCTGAGCTGATATTTATCTGTTTAACTTGTTCATTTGGCCAGGCTATCAATAACTGAGTCGCCGACGGTATGCAGGCAAAGGATACCAAATATCTGCTTAAGCAAGCCGCTCATCTGAGCGTGCTTGAATAATGCCCATTTACAATATTAATATGAGGCAATTAGCGATAAACTTTAATGAGCGGCGATACGTTGTCAATCAGCAAAAGCCAAATAGAGCATTCTACATAACGGTACCAATAATGTAGTATGAGTTTCGTTGTGTTTCAGAAACGAAATTTAAAAGGATGACGTATGCAATCTTCAAAAAAAATACTGGGTTTTACCCTGATCGAATTAATGATCACTGTTGCAATTATCGGAATTCTTGCGGCTATCGCCTTACCTAGTTATCAAAATTATGTGCGTAGAGGAAAAACTCAGGAAGCAACCAGTAATCTGGCTAATGCTCGTGTCAAATTCGAGCAATTTTTTCAAGATAACCGTTCATACGCAAGCTATGTCGATGCATCTTGCGTTCCTACCGATCCTAAATACGCAGCCATCATCACCGACGTTAAATATTTTGCCTATACATGTACGAGCACCGCAAGCTCTTACGCCATTCAGGCTGACGGGGTAAGTGGGAAAGGGATGGCGGGGTACCAATACATCATTAATCAAGACAATGCAAAAAATTCGACGGTTCCACCTGGGGCAGCGGTGGCTTGCTGGATCACCAAACCTGGAGATTCGTGTTGAGAATACAAAATCTGAAAGCAAGCGGCGGCTTTACTTTGATTGAGTTAATGATCGGCCTGGTGATCGTGGCGATTGTCCTTGCAATGGGAATGCCTAGCTACAGTACCTGGATATTAAATGCGAAGCTGAGAACGGCGGCGGAATCCATTCAGACTGGCTTGCAGTTGGCACGCTCCGAAGCTGTCAGTCGCAATGCGGCAGTTTCGCTGACCATGGGATCAGGCTCAAGCTGGGTCGTCGGCTGCGTTGTCGTCACTGCTACTTGCCCTACTTCCATACAGAGCAGGGCGACAGGCGAAGGATCCTCTTCAGCCGTAACGGTGAGTCCGGCCGCCGCCGCTGTGACGTTTGATAACCTTGGGCGGATGTCGTCCCCGGTTCCTGCAGCCGGCACGACCTTTACCCAAATAAATGTTGGACTTGATCCTGCAGTGCTCGCCGCAAGCAAAGTACGCAATTTGAATGTGACAGTTGGCGTCGGTGGAAACGTGAGATTGTGCGATCCGCATGCAAGCAGCACAGATCCTAGAGCATGCTAAGGGAGCGTTGTGATGAAAAATAATTTCCGTTATTTAGCTCGGACACGGCAACGCGGCATTGTGCTGCTGGAGGCGTTGATTGCCATTTTCATTTTTTCAATCGGAATACTTGGAATAGTGGGTCTACAAGCTTCCATGATCAAAGGTACCTCGGATACGAAATATCGGATTGAAGCCACCAATATTGCGGAACAGAGGGTATCGCAAATATGGCTCGATCAAGGCAATCTTGCGAACTACGGCGAGGTGGCGACCGATATTTCCGGTTCGACCGGTTTACCTAACGGTAAGCGCACAACGGTTCGTGGGGATGCAAGCTGTGGCACGGATCCAAGCTTATTACTGAGCTGTTTTGTCGTCACGGTAACGTGGCAGCAGCCGAACACCAATAATACCGATCTCCACAACGTGACAATTGTCAGTCACATAGCCGGAGGATAGGCATGAAAAACAAAAAAAAATATGTAAGCGAATATCAGCAGCTTGGTCTGGGATTGCCTGAAATTATGGTAGGTCTGGCAATAGGTCTGATTGTAACTATTGTAATAGTGCAGGTAATGGGTGTTTTTGAAGGGCAAAAGCGTACTACTGGCGGTAGTGCTGACGCACAAACTAACGGTGGAATAGCGATGGGTCTGATCCAGCGAAGGCTTCAAGCAGCCGGATTCGGTTTGCCGATTTACAGTACACAAAATACTGCCCTTAAGTGTGATCCTTCTCCAACAATAGATCAGGATGGCGATGCAAGTACGCCGCCTATCGGCATATTCCCGGTATCAATTATTGACGGTGGCGCGACCGGCGGTAGTGACACCATCATCGTACGTAGCGGAACCACCTCAATGGGTGGTGCTCCCATTCGTATTTCCAACGTGGTGGGAAGTGTCGTCAGTGTCACAAATAATCTAGGATGCGCCGATGGTGATATTGCCCTAGTCAGTCAGGTACCGAGTTGCACCTTAAGAAAAGTGACATTGGTTAATAAGATTGATACAACACAAATCACTATGGATTCCGCGACCGGACTTGTGACCGGGGCCACCATGGCCTGCATGGGCGCGTGGAATGAAATTACTTATGCAGTCAATTCCGGCAATTTGGTGGAAAACACTAGCCCCGCAGTTGTGGGCATAGTTAATATTCAGGCGCAATACGGCATTTCTGCGACCGCGAGCGACAACCAGGTAAATCATTGGGTTGATGCTACCGGCGCTACGTGGGCGACACCAACTGTCGCCGACCGTAACCGGATTAAAGCTGTGCGAATCGCCGTCGTTGCTCGCAATGATTTGAAAGAGGCCAAGCAGGTGACCTCTGCATGCACCGCACCGGCATCGAATGGGCCTTGCGCGTGGCCTGATACCCCTGCCGATCCAGCTCCCAAAATTGACTTATCGGCCGACCCGAATTGGCAAAACTATCGCTATCGTGTCTTCACAACAATTATCCCATTGCGAAACATCATCTGGTCAAGGACGCTCTTATGATGAATACTCGTTTCGCTGCCTCCCTCCAATATGGCATACGTACACATTCTGGTAACAAGCAGCGCGGCATAGTACTTTTTATTGCGCTGATTGCCTTGGTGACGCTGATGCTGGCTGCTGTAGCACTGATACGTTCCGTCGATACCGGAACGCTAGTAGCAGGCAACCTTGCGTTAAAGCAGGCGGCCACATCCTCAGGCGATGGTGGATTCGAAGCTGCAAATCGTTGGCTGGCCACGACAGATGCCGCAAATCAAGGGAAGGATCCTTGGAAAGCCACGGATAACCATCCGTTTAATACGGATGCACCTGCTTCTGGCTACTACACAAATGCAGATCCTGCACTGGATCTTTCAGCCGACGCGAACTGGGCAACAGCAAAAAGTGGGGATGCAGGAAAAGATGCCAGCGGTAACTCGGTACGTTACATCATCCAGCGTATGTGCCGCACGGCAAATCAAGCGCTTTCAGATGCGAATTGCCTTTTTAGCGATTCTCAATCGGATACCAGTTCGAAAAACGTTAAAAACGAAACATTAGCGAATGGCCGGCAGGGAGGGAAGATTCCCCTCTACAGGATTACATCAAGGGTTACCGGGCCAAGAAACACAGTCAGCTACATCCAGGGATTTACCTATTAGGAGCCCCCATGAATGCCCATATAAATTTACGGCAGGCCTTACGCAACATAGTATGCGTAGGATTGTCCCTCAATATCATCATGCCTTTGCCTGCATTGGCCGCTACGGTGAATTTGGCAACGGCCCCACTGGCAAACGCCACTGCCACCACAGTGAAGCCCAACCTGATGTTCATCCTGGATGAGTCGGGAAGTATGGCCAATAAGTACTTGGGTGATTATGTAGGAGAAGCTTCGCTGTGCAAGAACACAGGCAATGATGGGGTAACGAATCCCGATGGGACAAAGAATCCTGCCTATAACAGATCATGTGTCGATCAGGCACCGTATCAAAGCGCTGACTATAACGGTATTTACTACAATCCTACGATCAGATATTCGCCTGCAATGAATGCGGATGGCACGGAGTGGCCTAACCAAACTTCCTGGACTTCGGTTAACAACAATGCCTTCAAGACCAGTGACGGCAGCACAAATCTTGTTACCGGTTATGCCGATACTGAATGGTGCACAGATAACCAATATGGGGATTGCCTTCGAAACGATAATCACATCTTGCCAGGTACGGTGAACGGTAAAGCTTACACCACTGTGCATTCAACGACTTCAACCGGTAGTGGATTTGTAGCGACCGGCTCCCCGGTAGCGCCGACGACGGTGGCCCGTACTTTTGGCCCACACTACTATACGATTAATGCAGGCGAGTACTGCGATTCTGATAATTTAACTAATTGCCAGCCAACTGCCTCGGGCGCATTTACCATTCCTGCCACGGTTCGCTGGTGCAAGACGGCTGCTGCTGCCGACGCAGATATTCCTGCTGCAGGGCTTTGCCAGAGGGCCAGGGTGACGACCACGGGTTTTACCGTTCCACGCTATCCAACCAGATTTTTTACCCAACCGGTTGCCGGCTCTGCTGCTAAGCCCGCACAGGCCGCGGTACCGGCCTCTGTAACTTTTTCGATAACTTTCAGCAGTTGCTCTAATCCCAAAAAAGCCGGGATTTCGGCAATGAAATTGTCGAGCAACAGCACCAGCATTTTATCTTCCGCAACTCCATTGGAAACATCTACGACTACGCTTGCGAGTGATCTCAATGGAAAAGGTGCTAACGGCTATACGTTGTCCAGTAGCGGCAATTCTGTGACAATCACTGCTCCCGTCTCCGCTGGTAATTTGACAACCACGGTTAACATTACCGCGGTTTCAGGCGGATCTTGTACTCTTGCTCCGACTGCTACAGGTACATTCAGCGGCTACAAGGACGCTACAGCAGCAGTCCCTGCTATTCCAGCAGTTCCTGCCGGATACTACGGTTCTTTCGTTCGCACCGACATCGTCAGTGGGCAAACTTATCCAAAAGCGACGACACGCACTGACTGTGCCGGCGCGACATGCACGTACACGGAGGAAATGACGAATTTTGCTAACTGGTTTACTTATTACCAGGCCCGTATGCAGATGATGAAGACTTCCGTGAGTCGCGCGTTCCAGGCCGTGGACGACAAATACCGCGTCGGCTTCATCGATATCTATGGCACTAATTATCTTCCTGTCGCCGCTTTTGCAGCGGGTACTGGGGGTGTTAAAGATCTGTGGTACAAAAAATTATTTAGCTCCACACCCAGTGGCAATACACCGCTACGGGATGGATTGGATCGTGTAGGCCGGTTGTATGCGGGATATAAGCTGAATTCGACGTCGCGCTTGGCCGCAGTCGATGACCCTATTCAGTACTCCTGCCAACAAAATTTTGCTTTATTGACGACAGACGGTTATTGGAATGGTGATAATGAAAGCATCATCTACGACGTGCCTGGGACTTCACAGATAGGTAATCTGGATAGCGATCCGAATTCGCGCCCTAAGTATGAGGGACCCACACCGACATCATTTACGCTGGCCGACGTCGGTAAGTATTTTTTCGATACGGATTTGCGCAATTCTAAATTTAATAATTGCTCAGGTAATATCAGCGGAGTGGACGTATGTAGCGACTCGGATGCCAACTACTCCACACAAAGGATGACAACGTTTACCTTGGGTTTGGGTGTAAATGGCGTATTAAATTACACGGCCAATTATGCGACCGCCACTTCGGGGGATTTTTATAATCTAACGCATAATATTGGCAATACCAATTGGCCAGTCCCAGCCAATAACACGGAAACTGCTGTTGACGATTTGTGGCATGCGGCAGTCAATGGCGGTGGTACCTATTTTAGTGCGAAAGATCCTTCGCAACTGATCACTGGACTGAACGGTGCATTAAGAGCCATCGCCGCTGCAAAAGGCGCCGGCGCGGCGGCAGCAACCAGTACCTTGAATCCTGTGACAGGTGATAGCGACGTATTTCTCGCCAGTTATACCACGGTGAAATGGACGGGTAACCTGGAGAGGCGCACTCTTGATCCGTCGGACGGTACCGTCAGCAAAAGCGCCACATGGTGCGCTGAAAATATTGGGGTAGATACTACAGCGGGTATCAATGCTTGCAGCGGTACGATGAGTGGACTGGTTGGCCCTTCCAGCGATAGCCGAAAAATATACATTTCGAATGCTAGCGGAGCTTTTACCGATTTCACCTATGCTAATTTGTCTACTGCCCAGCAGGCATATTTTTCTGGGACCTTCCTTAGTTCAAATTTGAGCCAGTGGACCGCGCTCAGCTCCGTTCAACAAGGCAAGGCGCAAGGCAGCAACCTGGTAAATTACCTGCGGGGCCAGACACAGTATGATGGTAACTCATCAAATAACGATATCACCAATAATGTTGACAACCGCTTGTTCCGTCAGCGGGATGTGACATTGGGTGATATCACGGAGTCGCAGCCAGCTTTTGTCGGCAAACCCAATTTCAGCTACACCGACGCGGGATATGCGCAGTTTATTGCAAACAGAACACCAGGAGGGTCGCCGGGCAGGGCAAAGATGGTGTATGTCGGCTCCAATGATGGCATGCTGCATGCGTTTGACGCTACCACGGGGATAGAAAAATGGGCCTATATTCCAAAAATGGTCATTCCCAACTTATGGGTTCTTGCCGACAATAACTATGCGACCAAGCATGCAAATTTTGTAAATGGCGCCCCGGTTATTGCCGATGTCTATAGTGGTAGCGCCTGGCATACCATATTGGTTGCAGGCCTCAACGGCGGCGGCCGCGGATATTATGCGCTGGATATTACCGACCCGGCTCAGCCAAAGCTGTTGTGGGAAATTGACCAAAATACGGATGCCGATGTTGGATATAGTTTTGGCCATCCTGTCATCACTAAAAAGCTTGATGGCACTTGGGTTGTGTTGCTGACTTCCGGTTATAACAACACGTCGCCAGGCACAGGTGAGGGTGTAGTGTTGGTCAGAGATGCGTATACTGGCGCTCCAGTAAATACGGCAACCGGCTCTCCCCGTATCACTGATAAATCTGGTACTTCTGCGTCACCCAGCGGGCTGGCTAAGCTGGCCGTCTGGGCAGACAGTGCGGAGATTAACAATACCGCAGGTCCTGCATATGGCGGTGATTTAAACGGCGACTTATGGCGCTTCGATGTTAATGCAGGTACTGTGCTTAAGTTGGCGACATTGAAAGATGCAAGTAACAATTTTCAACCCATCACTACAGAACCTATGCTTGGTAATGTCAATGGCACTAGGGTAGTTTTTGTGGGCACGGGCAAATATCTGGAAATCAGCGATCTGCTTAGCACCGGTGGTCAAAGTATTTATGCAATCAAAGACGATAATGCGACAGCTACTTTGCCCACACTTCGGACGGCCCTGATCAAGCAAACCATTTCAGGTACTGGTAGTACTCGCGCTGAGACTACGCCTGTCGCGGTCGATTTCAAGAAGGACCTGGGCTGGTTTGTAGATCTGCCTGATTCCGGCGAACGGGTGAATGTTGACCCTATGCTGGATGCGGGAACTTTATTCGTTCCTTCAACGGTTCCCTCTGGGAATTCAAGCTCAGTTTGTTCCCCTGCAGGATATGGCTATCTTAATTATTTTGATTATCTTACAGGCCATAGTCTAGGGACCAACGGTGTTGTTTCTCAAAAATTTGATCACCCTATTGTCGGTATGAATATCGTGTATTTACCGGATGGCTCGCGTAGCGTATCTGTTGTAACGTCTGATGATCCGACACCGAAACAACCGCAGGATCCGATTCCCGACGGTGCAAGCGGTTCCGCCTACCACTCCACCAGGGTCATATGGCGCGAGCTGATTCCAGGGCAGTAGACATCAGTTCGTTGATCGAGACATTAAAAAAGCTCTTGCGTCTGCAGGAGCTTTTTTCTTGGTGTATTCTGATTTGGAAACAAGCTGGAAAAACTACGTGGCCCGAGCAGATTCCAATACAGCCCTCCCTATTTGGAGCGGAATGGAATGCTCGCCGAAACATATGGATGAAATTTCGCAGATGCGCTGTTTTTGGCTATGCCGCGTAGGAGCATGTCCAAGTCAGGAGACGGAAATAGCCTTAACGGGCTTTCTTTGATGACGCAGGCGCGCCGCTGTCTATAGATAATACAATTCGCATTTCAGTGTTGACAGGCATTTCATCTAACCTGCCCGGTTTGAATTTCATCTTTTTGCAAGCGGCGATGATACGCTCTTTTTCCTCTTCGGAAAAATTGCTGTCTTCCACGATGACTTCGTCAATTTCACCATTTTCATTGATACGTAATCGTAATATCGCCGCACGGGCGCCTGCTGTGCCTAAAGACAGTGCCAAATCGGGTGGTAAATCCTGTGCAACCTTCGGTTTTTCGGTCAAAAGGTCTGTTGTGAAATAATAAGGCTCCGGCGGCAGCGTCACCTCAAAAAGCGGCGCCATCTTTTTTGCCGTTTCTTCTGGATTGCCTATCAGCTCGCCGGCTGGATTATTCTGCTCATCTTCCATATTTTTTGATGGCGTTTCTTCCGCGGCAACCTGAGTAGACTCTGTGCTATCCGGCAATTGCGGAAGTAAATGGATGGTCAGGTTTTTTTGGGTTGCCGTACCTTCTTTAAATCGATCACCACGCTCTCCATGTGAAATTCCTATGGACAGATAAAGAAGGACGTGTGCCGTAGTAGAGAGCAGCATACTCAGCGCGCGAAAGGATACGCTATTGAGTTGTTCGCTTTCCTGGATGATGAGTGTGAGCGATCTGGATAGTGAAAACTTCATACTCGGTGGCGTGCCAGCTCCATTCAGAAAGTCTTCCAGAAATATAAAAATCGGCTTTTAGCAATATATGCCGGTTAGCGGGCGATTACTCAAGACCTTAGAGTGGTATTGGCCATTATTTGATGAAAAAGCTCGTGAGTTGCGCAAGCTGGGGCGGCGCCTAGTTTTTCTTCACTTCCTGAATCGCCTCGGCAAACTCCGATAAATCCTCAAAGCTCTTGTACACCGAAGCAAAACGGATATAGGCAATCTTGTCCAGACGCTTCAACTCCCGCATTACCAGCTCACCAATATAACCGGAGTTGACCTCCCGTTCGCCGCTGGAAAGCAGTTTTTCTTCTATCCGCTGGATGGCCGTATCGACGGCTTCTGCCGAGACCGGGCGTTTACGTAGAGCGAGCATCAGGCTGCCTCGCAGTTTGCCAGTTTCAAATTCCGTCCTGCTGCCGTTTTTCTTGACGATCACCGGCATTGCCAGTTCTATGCGTTCATAGGTCGTAAAGCGCTTGTCGCATTGCGTACAGCGGCGGCGGCGGCGTATTGTATTGCCGTCTTCAGGCGCGCGCGTGTCGATGACCTGGGTGTCGTCGTGGTGGCAGTAGGGGCATTTCATATAATTATTGTGGATGACCGCAGGTGAAGGTTTTTACTGCAAATGACCGGGCCGGCGACACGAACTCTTTACCCTTCGCGTAGCGCCGACCAGGTTTGTTTCTAGGCGTCTCTTATGAAGCGTAGACCGGGAAAGCGTCTGTCAGTTTTTTGACTTCAGCCTTCACGCGTTCTATGGTCGCTGCATCATGCGGATTGTCCAGCACGTCAGCCAGCAAATGGCCCACCTTGGCAGCTTCCGCTTCCTTGAAACCGCGGGTCGTCATCGCGGGGCTGCCCAGCCGGATGCCGGACGTGACGAATGGTTTTTCCGGATCGTTGGGGATCGCATTCTTATTGCAGGTGATATGTGCGGAACCCAGAATATTTTCTGCTTCCTTGCCGGTGATTTTCTTCGCGCGCAAATCCACCAGCATGACGTGGGATTCAGTACGGCCGGAGATGATGCGCAAACCGCGTTCTATCAATGCTTTTGCCAAGGCGTCCGCATTTTTGACGACCTGTTCCTGGTAGGCCTTGAATTCAGGCGTCAGCGCTTCCTTGAAGGCTACTGCTTTGCCGGCGATCACGTGCATCAGCGGGCCGCCTTGCAGGCCAGGGAAGATCGCGGAGTTGATGATTTTTTCGTGTTCAGCCTTCATCAGGATGATGCCGCCACGCGGGCCACGCAACGATTTGTGCGTAGTTGAAGTAACGAAATCGGCGAACGGTACAGGGTTCGGGTAAACGCCTGCGGCGATCAGGCCGGCGTAATGCGCCATGTCCACCATGAAATAAGCGCCGACATCCTTGGCGACTTTGGCAAAGCGCTCGAAATCGATGCGCAGTGAGTAAGCGGATGCGCCGGCGATGATCAGCTTTGGTTTGGTTTCATGCGCCAGGCGCTCCATCGCGTCGTAGTCGATCTCTTCCTTGTCGTTCAGTCCGTAGGACACGACGTTGAACCATTTGCCGGACATATTCAATGGCATGCCGTGGGTCAAGTGGCCGCCTTCGGCCAGCGACATCCCCATGATGGTGTCGCCCGGCTTCAGCACGGCGAAGAACACTCCCTGGTTTGCCTGCGAACCGGAGTTGGGTTGCACGTTGGCGGCTTCCGCGCCAAACAGCTGCTTGATGCGGTCTATCGCCAGCTGTTCTGCGACGTCAACGAACTCGCAGCCGCCGTAGTAGCGCTTGCCAGGATAACCTTCCGCATATTTGTTGGTCAGTTGCGAACCCTGAGCTTCCATGACTGCCGGTGACGTATAGTTTTCCGATGCGATCAGCTCGATGTGTTCCTGCTGGCGATGATTCTCTTTCTGGATCACGGCAAACAATTCCGGATCGATATTGGCGAGGGTATGGTTTTTTGCGAACATGGCTATCTTCCTGTCGTAAAGGTGAGTGTGGTGGATCAGGCGCCCATCCTGTTCATTTGCCGTACAACGCTGCAGTACATTCGTTGGACAAATAGGGGATAGGCAGCCTTAATCGCTTTTACCATCCAGGCTACCCAGGCGTACGGCTAAGGTCTCTATGCAACAGACCTGAAGAATCTCACGCTTCCCGATGGATACCCATCTTCCGCCGCTATAGCACGCATATTCTTTACAGAACACACCTGATTGGACGTTTTCGCCAGTTACGTGAGACGAAATGGTGCCCAAATTTTACGTTACGCACCCGATTTCAGCAAGTTTAAGCAACGCGCATCAATAACAGGAATTTATATTTCCCTTTTGGAAATTTTTAAAAGGTCGGATAGGGCTGGCTAAAGAGACAAGGCAAGGCACCTGGCAAGCCAGCTTGCTGCGGTAAAGTCCGGAATCTGTAAGCCGCAAGACTAATTTGTCAACAAGCTCTAAAATATGGGCCTGGCACTACGCATTCCCTCATTCCCTAAGTTTCGTTAACGCAGGTCTGTCACATACACAAGGAAAACCATGATCATTCTAATAACCGGTGCAAGCTCAGGATTTGGCGAAGAAATGGTGCGCAAGTTCGCGCGCCACGGCCACAAGGTCATTGCGGCGGCGCGCCGCATCGACAGGCTGAGCACGCTGGCTGCTGAACTGGGCAGCGCAGTCCTGCCGGTGCAGATGGACGTTACCGACAAAGCGTCGGTGCAGTCCGCGTTGCAGGGCTTGCCGGCTCAATGGAAGCAGATAGACGTGCTCGTCAATAATGCCGGCTTGGCGCTGGGAACTGAGCCCGCACACCAGGCCTCGCTGGAGGACTGGGAAACGATGATCGATACCAACATCAAGGGTTTGGTTACCGTCACGCGTGCGGTCTTGCCGGACATGGTCCAGCGCAACACCGGCCTGGTGATCAACCTGGGTTCTGTTGCCGGTTCCACTCCATATCCGGGCGGCAATGTGTATGGCGGCACCAAGGCGTTTGTTGACCAGTTTACCCTGAACCTGCGGGCCGATCTGGTCGGCACCGGTGTGCGTGCCACGAATATTGCACCAGGCCTGTGCGGCGGCACCGAGTTTTCCAATGTCCGTTACAAGGGCAATGATGCCGCTGCCGCCAAGGTGTATGAAGGTACGCAGCCGCTTACCGCAGCGGATATTGCAGAAACAGCCTACTGGATAGCGACGTTGCCACCGCACATCAATGTCAACATCATAGAAATGATGCCGACTTGCCAGGGGTATGGGCCGTTGAATATCAAGCGTAGTTGAAAAAACGCCGTGTTGGCGAGTGCAGTTCCTGATACTCTTTGATACCAACAACGGTTTTCCGGCGGCACAATGGAATCAGGCGGCAAGCTCCGGCTTTGCCTTGCCTGGTTTCCCGATTTTTTGAAACAGGAATATGCAGGACAATTTTAGCTGGAACATCCGGGTCTATTATGAAGACACCGACGCGGGCGGCATCGTCTTCTATGCCAACTATCTTAAATTTTTCGAGCGCGCCAGGACAGAATGGCTACGCGCCGCCGGCATCAGCCAGCAGCAGATGACGCAGGCGCACCAAGTCATGTTTGTCGTCAAGGGCACTGCAGTCGAGTATCATGCACCGGCAAAGCTGGATGATGAACTGAAAATCACGGTGGTGGTCGAAAAGCTGGGTCGTGCTTCTGTACAATTCGTGCAGGAAGCTTGGTGTGGAACCTGTTGCCTGGCCACCGGCAGGATCAAGGTCGGCTGTGTCGGCACTGCCAGCCTGCGCCCCAGCGCAATACCGGCCGACGTACTGGGCAAAATTCAGTAAAGCTGCTGTTTCGGTACGGCAGCACACCGCCAATCCCCCGAACTATTGCATAGTATTTACCATTGCAAACTGTTTATAATCATAACGTCAACTTTAAACACTATGACCGTTACCCAAGATCTTTCCTTTCTTACGCTGATCACCGATGCATCCATCCCGGTACAACTGGTGATGCTGCTGCTGCTGGGTGTGTCCGTGACTAGCTGGACTTATATCTTCAGCAAGATGTTCGCAATTAAAAGGGCGCGCGCGCAGACCGAAGATTTCGAACGCAGCTTCTGGTCCGGCGGCAGCCTGGTCGAACTGTATCAGGCGGCTTCCGCCAACCGCCGCAGCAATACCAACAAAACCGGTGCGCTGGAGCGTATTTTCGAAGCCGGGATGAGCGAATACCACAAGGTGAAAACTGCCAACAAGGGCACGATGGACGGCAGCGCCATGCTGGACGGCGCCCGACGCGCGATGCGTGCGTCTTATCAGCGCGAGATGGATGCGCTGGAGTCACACCTGTCCTTCCTGGCGTCGGTAGGCTCAGTTTCCCCGTATGTCGGCTTGCTCGGCACGGTCTGGGGCATCATGAATGCCTTCCGCGGCCTGGCCAACGTGCAGCAGGCAACGCTGGCGGCAGTGGCTCCCGGCATTGCAGAGGCGCTGATCGCAACGGCCATCGGCCTGTTTGCGGCAATTCCCGCTGTGCTCGCCTACAACCGCTATTCGCACGATATCGACAGGCTCGCAATCCGTTTTGAAACCTTTATCGAAGAGTTCTCCAACATCCTGCAAAGGCAATCTCGCTAATGGCTTCAACGCTACGTGGCGAACGTAAACGCAAATTCAAGGCCGAGATCAACGTCGTGCCGTATATCGACGTGATGCTGGTGCTGCTGGTGATCTTCATGGTGGCTTCCCCCATGACCAATCCCAGTGTAATCAACTTGCCAACGGCAGGGCAATCGACGCAGCCGCCGTCGGACTATATTGAAATTGCATTGCAGCCGAACGCGCCTTCGACAATCAGCATCAACAGCAAGGGCAGCGCCAACGGGAAAAACACGCAGGAAAGCAAGGAAAGCGCGACCAATATGACGCAGCTGCTAAAAAAGCTGCAGGAATATCATGAAGCGAAGCCGGATCTTCCTGTCATGGTTTCCGCCGACAAGGAGATGAAATATGACGACATCATCAAGACCATTTCTGAAGCAAAGAAAATGGGCATTAATCGCGTAGGCCTGGCGACGAAGTGATGCGGAGTGTTTCTGTTTTCCTGACTTCCTTTCTGCTTTGTTTCGGTGGCCATGCGGCCGGACAAGAGACGGGTGGCGGCAGGACAGAGAACACACCGGGCAGTGCGCTGCCGGCAGCAACGGCACAAACCTCCGGCCAAGCGGCCATGGCTGGCGACATCCAGCCGCCCAATGTTCCTTTGCCCGCTCCTGTTACCAGGCCAGATAACGAACCCAGGAACGATTCCGACAACGACGCGGCCGAAACCGATGCGCTTCCGGAAAAATCACGCGACGGCGGAGGCCATCTCAGCCGCATAGAGATCGGCCAGGCCAACGGCGACTGGCTGGGGCTGCTCAGGGAACATATCCCTGAATTCGCATCCAATGAGCCCCAAAACGTCAACCCTGCCATGCTGCGCAAATTGCGGCGCGATATCAGCAACATATTATCGACCGAAGGCTATTTTTCACCCACCATCAATTTCGATACCCAGCCGGCTACCCGCTCCGGCAGCAACGACCGGGTGCTCGTCAATATTGAGCCGGGCCCGCGCACTACAGTACAGGCAGTAGCCTTGACTTTTCATGGCGAGCTGGCCGAAGCCGCCGCCGCGGGCAAGGAAGAAGCAATCAAGCGGCGCGACGCAATCATTGCTGCGTGGCGCTTGCCGCAGCAATCTTTTTTTCGCGATGATGAATGGGCCGGTGCAAAAAGCACGGCGGTTGAAAGCCTGCGCGCGGATACTTATGCATCGGCCAGCATCAGCGACAGCAGTGCAGTGGTCGATGCAGAAAACCACAGCGCCGCATTGCAGCTGGATTTGAACAGCGGGCCGCCTTTCAAGCTGGGCGATATCGTGCTGAGCGGGTTGCAGCGTTATCCACCCGTGCTGGTAGATAGATATAACCCGCCGCGTAAAGGCGAAAATTACTCCCGTACCCGGCTGCTGGAGTTCCAGCGCGCTTTGCAGAATTCTCCCTACTTCACGACCGTATCGGTCAGTGTCGATCCCGATCCTGCCAAGGCAGACGGCGTTCCGGTAGAAGTCAATGTCGTGGAACGCCGCTCCCGCGACCTCGGCTTCGGTGTCGGTTACAGCACCAATACCGGTTTCCGCGGTGAGGTGTCCTATCGGGACCGCGACTTGCTGGACAAGGCCTGGGATATGCGCAGCGCCGTGCGGCTGGAGCAGAAGCGGCAACTGGCCTATGCCGATATCTACCTGCCACCGCGCGATGCGGGCTACCTCGATTCCTTCGGCGTGCTGGCGGACCGTGCCGATGTGTCTGGCCTGCTGGTAACCCGCACCGCCTTCGGCATCAAGCGCACCAGCACGCGCGGGCACCTGGAGCAAAGGCTGGGCGTCAATATTTCGCGCGAAAGGGCAGAGCCTGATGGCGACGTCGCCACGTTCACCAAGGCCCTGGTAGGCACCGTGGGCTGGACCTGGCGCGATGTGGATGACAGTTTTGCGCCGCGCAAAGGACGAATTTATCAGCTGGACTTTGCCGTTTCCGAAAAGGCGCTGATTTCAGACCAGCGCTTTATCCGCGTCTACGGCAAGCACCAGCGCTGGATACCGGTAGGCAAGCAGGATGGATTTGTGTTGCGCGCCGAAGTAGGGCAGGTGTTTTCTCCCACCATCGTCGGCGTGCCCGAAGACTATCTTTTCCGCATCGGCGGCAGCAGTACCGTACGTGGTTACGGTTACCAGAGCATCGGTATCAACCAGGGTACGGCAGTCACGGGTGGGCGGGTAATGACGGCGGCCAGTGCAGAATATGTGCACTGGCTGAAGCAGTCCAACTGGGGCAGCGCGGTCTTTATCGATACCGGTGGCGCGGCCGATACGTGGAAAGACGTGGAACTGAAGCAGGGTTATGGTATTGGCGCCCGTTACAAAACGCCTGCAGGTCCTATCGCACTCGACCTCGCCTATGGCAAGCAGGTGAAGAAGGTGCGCCTGGACTTCTCTATTGCGATAGCGTTCTAGGGGAATCGATGAACCAGGACCTTCCGCCAGATCAACAGCAACCCGTACCGGCCCAGCAAGGCCGGCGGCGCGGGCGGGCGGCGCGCATCAGCATACGGCTGGCGCAGTTCAGCCTTGCGCTGCTGGTGCTGCTGGCGCTGGTGCTGGCCTGGGGAATCTGGACGCAAAGCGGCACCCAGTCCTTTCTGAGCGTCGTCCAGATGATAGGCAGCGGACAGTGGCGGTTTGCAGGGGTAACCGGCCGCTTCAGTGATGAACTGTCGATCGCTGAACTCGACTACAAAACTCCCGGCATGCGTATCAGCGCCAGCGGCGTCAGGCTCAACTGGAGCCCGTATATGCTGGCCAAAGGCAAATTGCAGATCAACACGCTGGACATCGCTGCTCTCAAGGTCGCCAGCCTGCCCAGCGGCAAGCCGGCAAGCTTGCCTGAGCATCTGATCCTGCCTATCGATGTCAGCATCGGCAGCGCTGCCGCCGGGCGTCTCACAATGGCAGACATGGACAAGGATGGACGGGAAACCGCTATTGCCGAACTGTCTGCACTGACGGCGCATCTGGATTCCGGCCGCTTGCAGCACCAGTTCAAGGCTGGCTTGTCCAGCCCCTGGGGCGGCCTGCAGATGCAGGGCGACATCGCAACGACCAGTCCTTTCAAACTGAAAGCGCAATTTACCTATCAGGGGAGGCCTGACAAGGACGTGCCGGAGCTGGGTCTGCAAGGCAATCTGCAGGGCTCTTTGCAGCAACTGAATATCAAGGCCAATGCACAGGCAACAATAGAGGCTCCCGTGGTGGGGACTGAAGCGGGAAAAGTGACGCGGCCGCCGACTCTACTGCAGGGTACGCTGAGTGCAGACATAGCGCCTTTTTCGCCATTACCCTTGCGCGCGTTGCAAGCCAGCATCGCCGGGCTGAACCCGGCGGATTTCGCGGCGCCGGCGCCGGCAGCCAACCTGCATGTAGAGGCTGACCTGCGCTCCGGCAGCCAGGTATCCGCAGCGCTTGCTGCCATCACCGGCAAGCAGCAGATAGGTGCGCTGGAAGGTACAGTGAAAATTGACAACACCCAGGCCGGACAGATTGATAGACAGCGGCTTCCCGTCACCAGCCTGCAATCCGCGCTGCGCTGGTCTGGCAATGAACTGGTACTGAAAGATACGCGCATACAGCTGCCTGGCAATGGCATTATCAAGGGCGATGCGCAGTTGCACTTCGGCGCATCCGGCTTGCCGACGATAGACAGCCGTTTTGACGTTTCCGGCATTGACCTGGCCAGGCTGGACAGCCGCTTGCGCCCGACGCAGATCAAAGGCAGCATCGCCGCACAGACCAGGGCGCAGCTGGTGACAGCGCAGGCCAGGCTGAGCGAACCGCGCGCCAGCCTGCAGGCGGAAGCCAGCTATCAGCTGGACAAGAACAGCTTGCAATACGAGTTGCTGACCCTGTCCATGCTGGATCTTAAGGCCGCCGATTCTCAGTTGAAAGGCGAAGGCCAGATTTCGCTCGCAGCCGGGCAGGCATTCAAGGTAAAAGGCGAACTGCAGAACTTTGACCCCTCGCGCTGGCTGGCCGTGCCGGCGGGCCGTATCAGCAGCAACTTTACCGCTGATGGGCAATTGCAGCCGAAACTCAGCATCAACCTGCGCATGCCGCAATTGCAAGGGCAATATGCAGAGCAGGCGCTGAATGGGGTCGCCGACCTGAGCTGGCTGCAGGCGCAGCAGCTACAAGTGCGCCAACTGGATCTGCACTGGGGACAGAATAGCCTGGCTGCAAAGGGCAACTGGGGCCAGGGCAAGGATGACCTGCAATTATCCCTCGATGCGCCGGACCTGGCCGCGTTTGCGCAGCCGCTGCATATACCCTTGTCCGGCAGTGTCAAAGCCGACGGCCACCTGACTGGCAAAATCAGTGAGCTGGCCGGCCGTTTGGATGTCAGCGCCGCTAACTTGGCCTATGGCAAGCAGTTTTCGTTAAAAACACTGGCTGCCAAGCTGGATCTTGCCAGCGGCCTCCATGGCGTCATCAATGTGGACATGACGGCGCAAGGCTTGCGTGGAGCATCCGCAGCCGCGAAGCAAAATAGTGCGGCGCCAGCCGGGGCCGGCGTTACTGTCGCCGGCGCACAGGCATCTGTTTTGCCCGGTACGCAAGCTGCCCCAGCTGTTTCGACGGCCAAAGCAGAGGCTCCTGGAGATATGCGCCTGCTGGCCGAGCAAATCCGGCTGACCGTCAGCGGCAAGCGCGATGCACACCGCATTGACCTGAATACGCAAATCAACCCGGTTCGCAACCTGACGCTGGCAGCCTCCGGGGGTATGCGTGTGGCTTCGTCGCAAAAAGTGGATGCTGGTCCTGTGTGGCAAGGGCAGTTGCTCAGCATGACGCTGAGCGGCAAGCCGGGCGCCAGCCTCATTGCCCCGGCGCCGCTGACGATTTCCAGCCAACTGGTGAGTATCGCCAATGCACAACTGCGCGGCGACCTCGGCAAGCTGTCCCTGGAACAGTTTGAATGGACGCCGGAGAGCATCAAGACCAGCGGCAGCATGGCCGATGCCGCCGTGGTGGAAATCGCCAACCTGTTCAAGCCGCAATATCTGGTCGGCGGCAACTTGCTGCTGAACGCGCAATGGCAATTACAGTTGAAGGACAGCGTGCGCGGCGAACTGAGCGTGCAACGTCAGAGCGGCGATCTGCGCATCAGGGATAGCGACGGCACCAGCAGGCCCATTGCGATAGGCCTCAAGGAGCTGCAATTAAAGCTGGGGCTGGGCGGCCTGGTTGCCGGCAGCGATGGCGAACGTATTGCGCTGCAAGTAAATGCCAGCGGCGAACGCCTGGGCAACTGGCAGGTCAAAGCCAATTCCGTCATCAGCAAAAGGGCAGGGGCCTGGACCATCGCGCCGGAAGCGCCGCTGGACGGCCTCGTGAAGGCTGACGTGCCGGACATACAGTGGCTGGGGCCATGGCTGAACCCCGGCCTCGCGCTCAAGGGCAAACTTAGTGTCGATGCAGTGCTGGCAGGCTTGGTCGGCAAACCACGCTATCAGGCAAAGATAATCGGCAGCGAACTGGAAGTGGCATTTGCCGCCGAAGGCCTGCTGCTGCCGAACGGCAGCCTGGATGCGCAGGTGGATGGCAGCCGCGTCAAGCTGAACAAGCTGCAGTTTTCCAATACCGTGACCAGCATGCCGCGTCATGAGCAGTTCCGTGGCATCAACTGGATCAACCAGAAAGGCGAGTTCAATGCTACCGGCGAAGTCGATATCGCCAGCGAAACCGGCAGCATACAGGCGCAATGGGACAAGTTCCCGCTGCTGCAGCGCACCGACCGCTGGATTGTCGTCAGCGGCCAGGTCGGCGTTACCGAAAAAGACAAGGTATGGACCCTGAACGGTAAGCTGCTTGCAGATGGCGCGTTCTTCAGGGTGCCCAAGCTGCCGCCTCCCAGCCTGTCCAGCGACGTCGTCGTCATCCGAAAAGAGGACAAGAACAAGATTGCACAGGATAGTGAGGATGCCAAAAAAGGCTTGAAGACGAGGGTGGATGTCACTCTGGATATGGGCTCTCGTTTTGTATTTGTCGGACGCGGGCTGGACACGACGCTGGCCGGTAGCATCAGGCTCAGGGCAATCGATGCCGGGCCGGTGCAGGCGACCGGCTCTATCCGCACCGAAGGCGGCGTATATGAGGGCTATGGCCAGCAGTTGGCGATAGAACGCGGCATCCTGAACTTTCAGGGGCCGCCGAACAATCCCGGTCTGAACGTGCGCGCGCTGCGCCAGGGCTTGCAGGTGGAAGCCGGCGTCGAAGTGATAGGCACGGTCGCGGCGCCGCAGGTCAGGCTGGTATCGGAGCCGGATGTGCCCGATGCAGAAAAGTTGTCCTGGCTGGTGCTGGGGCGCGGGTCCGACCAGATTGCGGGCAATGACGCATCCCTGCTGATGTCAGCTGCAGGTGCAATCTTCGGCGGCGACGGCAGCAGGAACGTGCCGCGTGAAATCGTGCAGGGCCTGGGTTTTGACGAATTTTCGGTCGGTTCTGCGGACAATACCGTGGGCACCAAAGTACCGACGCAGACCATTGCCGGCGCAACTGCCGTGGGTTCTACCGCGACTACCACGGACCAGGTCGTCAGCGTAGGCAAGCATCTTGCTCCTGGCCTGGTACTGGCGGTAGAGCGTGGCCTGACAGATGCCAGCGGCGCCGTAAAGCTGACCTGGCAGTTGACGCGGCGTGTCAGCATCATAGGCAGGACGGGGACGGAATCGTCGGTGGATGCGTACTACACCTTTTCATTCGATTGAGCCTGCGATGGAGTACAGGCGAAGATGGCGCATTGCCGCGCCCATCTTGTTAAATATGTTACAGGTTGTAACAACAGCACTGTGAGTGTGAAGGCCTCACAGTTTATAATTTCAGTTTGAGAAGGCTAGGCTATTGCCGGAATAGCCTTTCGAACGTTTATAGAAGGTAATAGTCCTGTCCGGAACCAAACGGCAACAGGTATATCATACGATTCATGACAGCATTTTCTCCTACCGCCCTGCCAAAAGAACCGGGACGCATGCCAGCGATAGCACTGGCGCTCCTGATGCATGCCTTGCTGTTTACTTTTTTGTGGTTCGGCGTGCAATGGCAAAACCAGGAATCCACCGCGGTTGAGGCCGAGGTGTGGGATATGCAGACGCGCGAGGTGGCGCCCAAGCCTGTGCCGCAGGAGGAAGTCATTCCCGAACCGGTAAAGGTGCAGCCGCCTCCGCCTGCTGTTATACCGGATGAACCGAAAGCAGATCCTGAGATTGCGCTAGAGCAGGAGCGTAAGCGCAAACTTGCAGAGAAGAAAAAAGAAGAGGAAAAACTGAAACTGGAACGTGAGCAGGCCCGCGTACAGGCAGAGCGCGATGACGAATTGCGTAAACAAAAAGAGAAAGAAAAAGAAAAGCTGAAGCTTGCGGAAGATAAAAAGAAAGCAGACAAGCTGGCGGCAGAGGACGCAGACAAGAAAAAGCAGGATGAGCTGAAGAAAAAGCAAGCGAGCGACCAGGTTGCCCGCGACAAAGTATTCGCAGAAAACATGCGCAGGCTGAATGGCCAGGCAGCAACGACCGGCAGCGGCGGCAACGGCGATGCGCCGCGCTCTACCGGCAATAACCGCGGCGATCCAAGCTATGCAGCCAAGGTAATCGCTAAAATCCGCTCCAACAGCAGCTACAATTCAAGCGATAACTCGGGCAATAATCCTACAGTGGAATACCGTATTGACCTATTGCCAGACGGCACACTACGTGGTGCAATACGCAAGCTCAAATCATCTGGACTGCCCGGCTTCGACGAAGCCGTGGAAAGGGCGATTGATAAATCGCAGCCTTTCCCCAAGAATAATTCCGGCGTAGTTCCGGACAGCATGATCGTGGTCTACAAGCTCAAAGAGTAGTAAGCGTAGTGCAATCAAACCGAAAGAAGAAAAGAAAGAACCGATGCCGATGAAAATATTCCCCGCCTCTGCAAAACAACTATTCCGTGCCCTGGCATGTGCAGGCGTGTCCGCACTCATCATGGGCAGCGCCCAAGCCCAGTTGAGGATAGAAATTTCCGGCGTCGGCTCGATCCAGATTCCTGTCGCCATTGCGGGGTTTTCCGACGAGGGGTTGGCGCCGCAGCAGATTACTTCCATCATCAAGGATGACCTTACCCGTAGTGGATACTTCAAGGTGATCGATGCCGGCGCAGTCATCAACGAAACGACTGCGGTGAATTTCGATGCATGGAAAGCACGCGGCGCGGATGCGCTGGTGGTCGGCAGCGTGCAGAAGCTGGCGGACGGACGTTTCGACGTACGTTATAAACTGCTTGATACCATCAAATCATCCACGCTGTCCGGCCAGTCTCTGCCGACGGCGCCTGCGGCAACCCGGCTGGCGGCGCACAAGATCGCCGATGATATCTATGAAAAACTGCTGGGCGTGCGAGGCGCATTTGCGACCCGCATCGCCTACGTGACCAAGTCAGGCTCCCAGTACAAGCTGGAAATCGCCGACGCCGATGGCGAAGGCACGCAGGATGCATTGCGGTCCAACGAACCCATCATTTCTCCCGCCTGGTCGCCGGACGGCACCAAGGTCGCCTACGTATCGTTTGAAGCGAAAAAGCCGGTGGTCTATGTGCAGAACCTGATCACGCGCGCACGCACCGTGGTTGCTAATTACAAGGGCAGCAATTCGGCGCCGGCGTGGTCGCCGGATGGCAATAAGCTGGCCGTATCGCTGTCCAGGGACGGCCTCACGCAGATTTATACCGTCAATGCCGACGGCAGCGGCTTGCAGCGCCTGACCAATACCAGTGGCATCGACACGGAGCCGCAGTTTTCTGCCGACGGCCAGTACATCTACTTCCTCAGCGACCGCAGTGGCGGACCGCAGATCTACCGCATGAATAGCAGCGGCGGCGACGTCAAGCGCATGACCTTCAACGGCGGCTACAATATTTCTCCGCGCATTTCCCCTGACGGTAAAACACTGGCCTATATTTCTCGTCCTGACGGCAGGTCATTCCAGCTGTATGCGATGGACCTTGCCAGCGGCCAGAACCAGCGCCTGTCGGATACTACCAAGGATGAATCGCCGAGCTTTTCCCCCAACGGCAAATACATCATGTATGCAACAGAGTCGGGCCGCCGGGGCACCCTGGCCGTGGTATCGGTCGACGGCAGGGTAAAGCAGAAGCTGACGATACAGGCCGGTGATGTGAGGGAGCCCACCTGGGGGCCCTTCATGAAATAGCGCAGTCAGCTAGCGAGTCAGCAAGCGAAGTCAATAAGATCTACCGATTCAACCAGTAAGCCCCATTTATATTTACCGATTTACCGTGATCAATAAGGAGAACCACATGCGCTCATCATCCCTCTCAACTACGCTGGTACTGCTGATCTCCAGCGCGCTTTTGCTGGCAGCCTGCAGCTCTCCCGTTAAACTGGAAGACAAGCCTGCCGTCGAAGACAAGTCCGCGACAACGGCACCGCCGCCTGCCGATACGACGCGCCAGGTCAGCACGGTAGATACCGGCTCCATGGACCCATTGAATGACCCTAAAGGCATCCTGGCCAAACGCAGCGTGTATTTCGACTATGACAGCTATGTCGTTAAAGACGAATTCAAGCCTGTCGTCGAAGCGCATGCCAAATACCTGGTCGCGAACAAAGGCCGCAAGATTCTGATCCAGGGCAATACCGATGAACGCGGTGGCCGCGAGTACAACCTGGCGCTGGGCCAGAAGCGCGCGGAAGCAGTGCGCAAGGCGCTGGCTTTGCTGGGTGTGCCTGAATCCCAGGTAGAGGCAGTTTCTCTGGGCAAGGAAAAGCCTAAGGCAACTGGCAGCGACGAAGCATCATGGGCAGAAAATCGCCGTTCCGACATCGTCTATCAATAATTGTTGAGTCTTGCCCCATCCCGCAAGCAAGCATCGAGCTGGCGCCAAGATGGGCGGCTGATTGAATTTTTTTGACATAACGGTCATTTCTGCGTACGCTGAAATGACCGTTGGTTTTTACGCCGTCGCCGGCCTGCTGTCCGGCGTACTGCATCAAATTTGAAGATTGCCATTATCGTGATTAAATTTTCCGCTCTTAATATCACCAAGTCTGCCATTGCCGCAGCTTTCATTGTCACGCTGGCGCCGTCCATTGCGTCCGCCGGATTATTCGACGATGACGAAGCCCGCAAGGCGATACTGGATCTGCGCGCCAAAGTGGACGCCGTCAGCGCCAAGCTGGACAACAAGCTTGATACCAAGGCCGACAAGAGCAGCGCACTGGACCTGGCCAACCAGAACGAGCAACTGCGCGGCGAAATCGCCAAGCTGCGCGGCCAGATAGAAGTGCTGACGAACGACCTGGCCAATACCCAGCGCCGCCAGCAGGACTTCTATGTGGACCTGGACAGCCGGGTGCGCAAGCTGGAGCCCAAGACCATGAACGTGGACGGCAAGGAAGCCACCGTGGAAATCGGCGAGCAGCGTTCTTACGATGCCGCCCTGGCGCTGTATAAATCGGCGGATTATAAAAATGCCGGTTCTGCGTTTTCTGCCTTCCTGGCGAATTATCCGCAATCCGCTTTTGCCGGTTCCGCGCAATACTGGATGGGCAATTCGTATTACGCGCAGCGCGACTGCAAGAACACCATCGTCGCTATGCAGGCGCTGGTAAAAAATTATCCCGAGCACCCCAAAGCACCGGACGCCATGCTGAATATCTCCGCCTGCAATATCGAACTTAAAGATAAAGCCGGCGCGAAAAAGACGCTGGAAAGTTTGATCAAGCAGTATCCCGACAGTGAAGCGGCACAAGCGGCAAGGAACCGGCTGGGCTCGCTGAAGTAATGGAAGTCAATATCGAATCCATCGTCAGCCAGGTCGTCTGGCTGACTTTTTTTCTGGGCGCCGCATTCGGCGCGATCGCGCAACGCAGCCAGTTCTGCACGATGGGGGCCGTGGCCGACATTGTCAGCATGGGCGACTGGGTGCGCATGCGGCAATGGCTGCTGGCGATTGCCGTCGCAATATTGGGCACCAACCTGCTCGCCTATATGGGCTACATCGACCTGTCCAAGGCCATCTACACTGCCCCGCGGCTGACCTGGCTGTCGCATATCGTCGGCGGCGCGCTGTTCGGCTTCGGCATGGTCATGACCAGCGGCTGCGGCAGCAAGACACTGGTGCGCATAGGCGGTGGCAACCTGAAGTCATTGATCGTGTTCATCGTCATTGGCCTGTCTGCGTTCATGACGCTGAAAGGCGTGCTGGCGCTGCCCCGGGTCAACCTGCTGGAGCCGGTATCCACGACCTTGACGTCGGGCCAGGACCTGCCTTCGCTGCTGGCGCCGATGCTGGGCGACAAGCACAGCCTGCAGTTACTGCTGTCCGGTGCGATTTCGCTTGCGCTGGCAGTCTTCGTGCTGGCGAGCCCATCGTTCCGTTCGCTGGAAAATATCCTGGTGGGTTGTGCCATCGGCCTGATCATTGTCGCGGCATGGTATGTGTCGGGCCACATCGGGTATGTGGCAGAAGATCCGAATACTCTGCAGGAAGCTTTTGTCGGCACCAATTCGGGCAAGATGGAGTCCTTCAGTTTTGTAGCGCCGTTTGCCTATACGATAGACCTGCTGATCTTCTGGACCGATAAAAGCAAGGCTGTCTCATTTGGCATTGCCGCTGCGATGGGCGTGATCGCAGGATCGTTTGCGTATGCGGTGGCTACCCGTAAATTCAGGCTGGAAGGCTTTGGCGGCGTCGGCGACGTGTCCAATCATCTGGTCGGCGCAATGCTGATGGGCTTCGGCGGTGTCACCGCATTGGGATGCACGGTAGGCCAAGGCCTTAGCGGCCTTTCGACGCTGGCAGTGGGCTCCATCATCACGTTCGCCTCCATCATCGCAGGCTGTGTCGCCTCATTGAAATACCAGGCCTGGCGTCTGGACAGGATGGCCTGAGTTACAGGCTTCTTTGCGCTGCAGGATGGTGGAATGAATTAAGTATAAAAAATTCTGCCATCCTGATTGACAGGTTTCCAGGAACATCCTATAATTTCGTTCTTTCGGGTCGTTAGCTCAGCTGGTAGAGCAGCGGACTTTTAATCCGTTGGTCGCAGGTTCGAATCCCGCACGGCCTACCACGAAATTCGAAGGACTTAGGTGAGAATCTAAGTCTTTTTCATTTTATATCGGTGCCCCAAGCGTATGCTTCGGTGTTGTTTTGGCAAATTGATATAAAAAAAGCTTTATTGGGTCGTTAGCTCAGCTGGTAGAGCAGCGGACTTTTAATCCGTTGGTCGCAGGTTCGAATCCCGCACGGCCTACCAATATCATGAAGGATTCAGGTGAAAACCTGAATCCTTTTGTTTTTTCTGCTCAGAAAATGCGGCAAACGCCAGTTCATGGGCCATGGCGGTGCTGGGTTTGGGATGCACCGGCAAACAGATCTTGGTATAGACTTCCCGTTTACTCTGACAAACCAGCAGCACAAGGATCCCTGATGAAATCCAGACAGGATAAAAAGGACGGCAAGGATAACGCGGCGGCCGGCGACAAGCACGAAATCAGGCCCGGCCAGTCGATAGAATTGCTGAAGGAATTGCATATCCTGACGCGTGACGGCAAGATGAACCAGGATAGCCGCCGCAAGCTCAAGCAGGTCTACCACCTTTATCAATTCATCGAACCCTTGCTGCAGCAATTGCGCGAAGACCATGCGGACATCAGCCTGGTGGATCACGGTGCGGGTAAGTCCTATCTCGGCTTTATCCTGTACGACCTGTTTTTCAAATCGCTCAACAATGCCGGACAGTCGCGCATTTACGGTATAGAAACCCGTGACGACCTCGTGCAGAAGTCGCGCGAACTGGCGCAACGGCTGGATTTTCCCGGCATGTCCTTCCTTAATCTATCGGTAGCGGATTCCACCAGTTCGGCCGAACTGCCGGACCAGATCGATATCGTCACTGCACTGCATGCCTGCAACACGGCAACCGATGATGCGATACAGTTTGCGTTAAAGAAAAAAGCCAGATTCATGGTGCTGGTGCCTTGCTGCCAAGCCGAAGTGGCCGCGGAACTGCGCAAGAGCAAGGGGGATGCGGTGCGTAATAATCCGCTGTCGGAAATGTGGCGCCATCCCATACATACGCGCGAATTCGGCAGCCAGATCACCAATGTACTGCGCTGCCTGCAACTGGAAGCCCATGGTTATCAGGTCCGCGTGACGGAGCTGGTAGGATGGGAGCATTCAATGAAGAATGAACTGATTGTTGCCGAGTATAAAAATTTGCCGGCAAAAAGGCCTGCAGAACGGCTGGCCGAGGTACTAAAAACCACAGGTCTGGAAAATATGAGCGAAAGATTTTTTACTCCGTAGATATAGTCACCGCGTCGTCATATTTAATGATTAATATCATTTATCATCGGATATGGCTGAGGTGCGCAAGCCTGTGTTGCAGGCTGGCTTGCTGATCTGTCTCTCGCACGCCTTATTCGATTTCCATCGCCCGAGCATCGCATCATATTTTTCTGGGATTACATCGCATGTTTGCTGCAGTAGATCTGGGTTCCAATAGTTTTCGTCTGCACATAGGCCGCCATGAAGGCGATGCAATTCGCGTTGTCAAAAGCGCGCGTGATCCTATACGCCTGGCCGCCGGCCTGGACAGCAAAGGCAACCTGTCCAAGGATGCGATGCAAAAGGCTATCGATTGCCTGGCCCGCTTCAAGACCGTGCTGGATGCCTACCCTATTGACGCAGTCCGCGTGGTTGCCACCAATACCATACGCATAGCCAAGAATGCAGCGGAGCTGCTGCCAGCAGCAGAAGCGGCAATCGGCCATCCTATCGACGTCATTTCGGGCGAGGAAGAGGGTCGCCTGATTTATCTCGGCGTATCGAATGCGATCGCGATTCCCGGCGAGCGGCGGCTGGTGCTGGATATCGGCGGCGGTTCGACTGAGGTAATCCTTGGCCGCGGCCATGAGATCGTCAGGGTGGAGTCTTTCAGTATCGGCACCGTGAGGCATAGCTCCAGTTTCTTCCCCGACGGTATGATGACGGAAGAAGCATTCGATGCCGCAGTCCTGTCGGCCCGTTCACAGTTTGAAGACGCCGCACCGCCCTATCAGCCGCAGCACTGGCGTTCTGCCTACGGTTCTTCCGGCACCATACGCGCGATTTCCGATGCCATTGCCAAGAATAGCCTGGGCGATGGGCGTATTACGCAAAGCAGCCTGGAGACGCTGAAACAGCACTGCATACAAACCGGCCAGATCAGCCACCTGCAACTGTCCGGCATCAAGCCGGAAAGAGTGGCGATGGTCGTGGGCGGACTGGCAATCCTGATCGGCCTGATGCAGGAATTTAATATCGAAGTGCTCAATCCGATCGAAGCCGGCCTGCGCATGGGTGTAATGTGGGATCTGTATCTGCGTTCCACCAAGCGCGACCGCCGCGAGCTTGCCGTACACAATGTGGTGGAACGTTTTCATACTGATACTGCACGGGCCAACCGCGTGGCGGACATGGTGCGCTCGCTGTATACGCAGCTGAAACCGTCCAGCGATATCTATGCGCGGCACCTTTACTGGAGCGCCTTGCTGCATGAAGTTGGCATGGTGGTGTCGCAGACCGGTTATCACAAGCACGGCGCCTATATGATAGAAAACGCCGACATGGCCGGTTTCACTACGCGCGAGCAAACGGTGATGAGCGCGCTGATCCTGAGCCAGAAAGGTAACCTGAGAAAAATCAGCGCCATCCTAGCCGACCTGGATTTTGCCAAGGCAGTGCTGGCCCTGCGGCTGTCGGTCACCTTCATGCATTCACGGGTGGAGCTGGATTACGCCGACATCCGCCTGAAGATGAAGAACAAAATAGAACTGGAAATCAAGCAGGACTGGGTGACGTTGCACCCCACGGTGGCTTACTGGTTGCAGAAAGAGATAGAGCACTGGAAGGAAGTGGGTATAGAGTTCCAGGTTCGCGCAAACATCTGACGCACCCACGCCGGCTACCGGCCTGGTTCAGCGCTACATGATGCTACGTTATCGCTGCACCAGTTATCGCTGCATCAGCGAGCGTGCGATCTGCCCCAGTGTTTCTATCGCCTGTTCCACACGCTGGTCCCACGGATGGCCGTAGTTCAGGCGTATACAGTTATTGAATTCCCTCTTGGCGGAAAAGATCGGGCCAGGTGCAATGCTGATGCCCTGGTGCAGCGCTACCCTGTGCAGCATCAGTGCATCAATCCCGGGCGGCAGCACTACCCATAAAAAATAACCGCCTTCCGGCTGTGTGAAGCGGGTGCCGGCCGGGAAGTGCTTCGTCAATGCCTGCATCATCAGATTCTGCTGTACCGACAGCGCCTGCCGCAACTGGCGCAGGTGCTTGTCATAGCCGCCATGGCTCAAGTAATCCGCCAGCGCCAGCTGGGACGGTACCGCCGCCGACAGCGTTGTCATCAACTTCAAACGTTCCACATCGCGCGCAAAGCGGCCTGCAGCCACCCAGCCGACCCGGTAGCCCGGCGCCAGGCATTTGGAAAATGAACTGCAATGCATGACCGTGCCCTGCTTGTCGAAAGATTTGCTGGGGGCAGGGCGTTTGGCGCCGAGATAGAGTTCGCCATAGACATCGTCTTCAATCAGCGGCACCTCATGCTGCGCCAGCAATTCCACCAGTGCGCGCTTTTTCTCCGCCGGCATCGCACTGCCCAGCGGATTCTGGAAATTGGTCATCAGCCAGCAGGCTTTGGGCTGGTGCTTGGCCAGCACTTCGGCCAGCGCGGACAGGTCTATGCCGTCGCGCGGGTGGGTGGACACTTCCACTGCCTTCAAGCCCAGCCTCTCCAATGCCTGCAGCGCCGCATAAAAAGTCGGCGATTCCAGCACCACCGTATCACCCGGCCGGGTGACCGCCTGCAGGCACAGGTTCAATGCTTCCAACGCACCGTTGGTGACCACGATTTCATCGGTAGGAATATGCACGCCGTCGATCAGGTAGCGCAAGGCGATCTGGCGCCGCAGCGAGGCATTGCCCGGCGGCAGGTCGGCAACAGTATGCCAGGGGTCAAGGTTGCGCATGCTGCTGGAAAGGCTTAAAGACAGCTTTTTTAGCGGGAACAGCAGCGGACTGGGGAAGGCCGAACCCAGAGGCACGATGTCCGGTGCTTTCAAAGTGTCGAGCACTTCAAACACCAGTTCGCTGACGTCCACCGGCGTGGAGTCGCCGTCCGGCTGCGAAATATCCGGCTCAGGCGGCAGCCGGTCCAGCCTGGCTTTGACATAGTAGCCGGAGCGCGGCTTGCTGGTGATCAGCCCGCGCGATTCCAGCAGGTAATACGCCTGGAATACCGTGGACGCGCTCAGGCCGCGGCTTTCATGCAACTGCCGCACCGATGGAACACGGTCGCCGGGTCGCAGTATGCCGGCGGTAATCATGCCGGTGATGTCTTCTGCCAGCTGTTCGTAGCGCTTCATATCCATACCGGTGCGAGGGAAGCCCTATTCTGTCAGAACTGACTGATACCTACAAATATAAAAATTTATCCAACTGCATTGATTTTGCTCCCGGGAACGGCTTGCCTGGCGGTGCAGAGGCTAAGCGGATGCCGACAGGATGTGGATCGCCACCCTGACCAGCGTCAGCAGGATACTGATAAAGCCCGCCGCTGCTGCGACCGCGGTCAATATCAGCCATTGCGGTTTCAGGCTGCGCATGTCCTGGGACAGGTTGGCCATCTTGCGTATGCCGAAGAAACTCCATAGCACGGCAAATATCAGTGCTTTGACGCTGGGGGCGGGCGAGTTGACGGCAGCGGGTGCGGCAACGGTATCGGTTGATTTCATCGTGTACTCCTTCTATGCTGACAGGGCCAGTATGCTGCAAGCCCATCAGTTTTATAAGAAGCAGAAAGTGCGGAAATTGTGCATACCAGTTATGTGGCCGGCTAAACTGATATGGTATTTTATTTAAATTCTGATTCTGTTATTTTTTGACAGGTGGCGCTAAGCTGTGCCATCTGCTATCCATCCCAAGCCCAGATGACCATGACTAATTTCCTGCCGAAACGTGATTGTGCCGCCTCTGCCGCCCGTTCTGCGCCTACCGGCGCTTTTGCGGACACCAGAATCTGCATGCTGGGACTGTTTGCCGGCGCCTTGCTGTATTCCCTTTGGTTTGCGTTGCCGGTTGCTGCCGCTGAAAAGGCTGTTGCCCTGACTGCGGCTCCGGCTGCAGCTGCGGTGGCAAAGCAACAGGCAGTGGTGCCGGATACGATAGCCCAGCGGCTGGCGGCGTGCACGGCATGCCACGGCAAAGAGGGCAGGGCGACCAATGACGGCTACTATCCGCGCATTGCCGGCAAACCGGAAGGCTACCTGTTCAACCAGCTGAAGAATTTCCGCGATGGCAAGCGCACTTATCCGCTGATGACCTATATGGTCGGCCAGATGCCGGATGCCTACCTGCAGGAAATGGCCGAGTTTTTTTCCAGCCAGCATCCGCCTTACCCCGCTCCGCTGGCGCCCGTCGCAGACCAGAGCGTGCTGGAGCGCGGCCGCCAGCTGGTGCAAAGCGGCGACAGCAGCAAAAGGCTGCCGGCCTGCGTGGCCTGCCACGGCGACAGGCTGACCGGCATCGCACCTTTCATCCCGGGGTTGCTGGGTTTGCCGCGCGACTATATTGTCGGTCAGCTGGGTGCATGGCAGACCGGCGCGCGGCATGCGCACGCGCCGGATTGCATGGCGCAGATTGCCAAGAGCTTGTCGCCGCAGGATGTCGGTGCTGTATCGGCCTGGCTGGCTTCTCGTCCCTTGCCCGAAGATGTCATTGCCCCGCAGGCCGGCATCAGCACAGGCACCGGCGCCACCTCTTACACCAACAGGCCGCTGGTGTGCGGCAGCGCCCCACAATAGGATGCTCTTTTTATGAAACGCTTTCTGCTTCCGATTATTTCCCTGTTGCTGCTAGGTATAGCCGCATTGATAGCGATGGGCTTTTACGGCTATATGCTGGGCAGCGACCAGGGTGGACTGGATAGTGCCGCCGGCGGCCGCAACGACAATGCCACGCATGCCGAACTGGTTGCCCGTGGCGCCTATCTGGCGCGCGCCGGCAACTGCATGGGCTGCCATACGCAGCGCGGCGCGCCTGCCTACGCCGGCGGACGGGCGATACAGACGCCGTTCGGCAGTTTTTATACACCCAACATCACTTCCGACAAGGACACCGGCATAGGCAAATGGACGCAGGAAAATTTCTGGCAATCCATCCACGCCGGCAAATCCAGGGACGGCAGCATGCTGTATCCGGCCTTTCCTTATCCCAACTACACCAAGATCACACGCACCGATTCCGATGCCCTGTTCGCTTATTTGCAATCGATCCCTGCGGCAAGCCGCCAGAACCAGCCCCACGATCTGCGTTTCCCGTATAACCAGCGCGCGCTGCTGGGAGTATGGCGGGCCCTGTATTTCAGTCCCGAGGTGTATCAGCAGGACAGCAAGCAGCCTGCCGACTGGAATCGCGGCGCTTACCTGGTGCAGGGCCTGGGACACTGCAGCGCCTGCCATACCAGCCGCAATGCGCTCGGCGCCAGCATCAACGAAACACTGCTGGGCGGCGGTATCCTGAGCGGGCAGGAATGGTATGCGCCGTCGCTGACATCGGAAAACGAAATCGGTCTCGGCCACTGGCAGACCTCGCGCATCAATGACCTGCTGAAGAACGGCGCCACTACCACCGGATCGGTTACCGGGCCGATGGCCGAAGTGGTGTCGCAAAGCCTGCAGCACCTGAGCGATGCCGACATCAATGCCATGTCGACCTATTTGAAAAGCCTGCCGCAAACCAGGACCGATCCTGCCGACAAGGACATCATGCCCGGCTTTTTAAAAGAGGCGTTCCAGTTCATCACCGGTTCCGGTGTCAGCCAGAACGAACAGCGCAGCAATGAAGCGATACTCAAGGTAGGTGCGACGGTCTACAAGAACCATTGCATGGATTGTCACCAAGCCGGCGGCGAGGGTGTGGCACAGGCTTATCCGCCGCTGGCGGGCAATCATAAGCTGATGACTTCATCGGTTGCCAATCCGGTACGCATGGTGCTGGCTGGGGGCTTCGCACCGGTTACGGCAGGCAATCCGCGTCCTTACGGCATGCCGCCTTTCGGCCCCAAACTCAGCGATGACGAGATTGCCGCTGTGGTGTCGTATATCCGTAATAGCTGGGGCAATGAGGCACCGATGGTGTCGCCCTCCGATGTCAACAAATACCGGACTGCGCCGCTGGATTGAGCACCGCCGGCAACGTGCGTTAAAAAAACCGTCTGTGATATTCGCCAGACGGTTTTTTTATTCTTCCCTTTTATTTCTCCCTATTCGGAATGCTTGCTCAGCAATTGCAGGATGCTGGAAAAATCCTTCCCTCCCGCGCCCGCCTTGCTATGCACGCCGTACAGGTTGCGCGCCAGTTCGCCCAGCGGGGTGGCTGCATTAGCCGCCAGCGCTGCTTCCGCCGCCAGCCCCAGGTCCTTGTGCATCAGGTCCACGCCGAAGCCGCCGGTATAGCCGCGTGATGCGGGAACGTTGTCCATCACGCCCGGGTAGGGGTTATATACTTCCAGAGCCCAATTGCGGCCCGAACTTTTACTCATGATGTCGGACAGTACCTTGGGGTCGAGCCCGCTGGCAACGCCCAGTGCGAGCGCTTCTGCCGTGCCGGCCATCAGTATGCCCAGCAGCATGTTGTTGCAGATCTTTGCAGTCTGCCCTGCGCCGTGCGCGCCCGCATGGAAGATATTCTTGCCCATGGTAGCCAGTAATGGCCGGGCACGCTCCAGGGCAGCAAGGTCGCCGCCGACGATGAAGGTCAGCGTGCCTGCCTGCGCGCCGCCTGTGCCGCCCGATACCGGCGCGTCCAGCATGGCCAGGCCGCGCGCCGCTGCCGCGTGCGCCACCTTCTGCGAAGTTTGCGCTGCAATGGTGCTGCAATCGATGATCAGCGTGCCGTCGGCGATATGCGGCAATATCCCTTGCTCGCCCAGGTACAGTCCTTCCACATGACGGCTGGCAGGCAGCATGGAAATGACCACTGCTGCGCCGCTGACGGCTTCTCCTGCCGAAGCGGCCGCCTGTGCCCCGGCATCCGCCAGTGTCTTGACGGCTGCGGCGGACAGGTCAAATACCGTCAGCGCATAGCCGTTCTTTAATAAATTCAGCGCCATCGGCGCGCCCATATTGCCTAAACCGATGAAAGCGATCTTCTGCATGGTGTGCTCCACGATGTGCTCCATAAGGTGCTCCTTTTTATGCCGCCAGGCGTTTGTCATGCCGCCCCAGGTCTGTCAGGGGATGCGATGCCTGGTCCCACGGGCTGTTGAAAAATTGTTGCGCCATTTCTTCCGTCATATCCTGCAGGCGAGGCGGGTTCCAGTGCGGCTGCATATCCTTGTCCACAATCAGCGCCCGTATACCTTCCGCAAAGTCCGGCCCTGCAGCGCAAGCCAAAGAGGCAGTCAGTTCCAGCCGGAATACCTCTGCCAGTGACAGGTGCTTGCTTCGCTGTTGCAGTGCATACGCCAGAAAGGCGGAAGACGGGCTGCCTTTTTTGAGGGCTGCGGCTGCCTTCTGCAGCCATGCATCATCGCTGGGCAGTCTGCTGATGCGTTGGACGATGTCTTCGAGCCCGCCGCCTGTGCATAGCTGGTTGATCAGGTCAAAGTGCTGCCGCAGCGGCCCGGCAGGCGCAGCGGTATGCTGCTGTTCCGCCTGCTGCAGCAGCCGGCTCAACAGTATATGGTTGTCCTGCTCCTTCCCGCTCCACGGCAATGCCTGCATTTCCCTCAGCACGGCGGCCTTGTCCGCGTGCTCCAGCTGGAAGTCCGCCAGCTTTGCAAACCTGGCGTCCGCGGCGTTGATCGATGCGCCTGTCAATGCCAGAAATAGCCCCAGCTTGCCCGGCATGCGATTCAGGAACCAGCTGCCGCCGACATCGGGATACAGGCCTATCGCTATTTCCGGCATCGCCAGCCGCGATTTTTCCGTCACCACGCGGTGGCTGGCGCCGGCCATCAAGCCGATGCCGCCGCCCATTACAATGCCATGGCCCCAGCACAGCACGGGTTTGCCAAAAGTGTGGATCAGGTAGTCCAGCCGGTATTCATGCTCAAAGAAGCGCAGCGCGTAAGCATTGCTGAGCGGATCCCCCTTGCGGTCAGATGCATGGTGTTCCAGCATAGAACGGTACAGGTTTTGCAGGTCGCCGCCGGCGCAGAAAGCCTTGTCGCCGGCAGCCTGCAATATCACGACGGCGATAGCGGGGTCGGCGCGCCAGGCGGCCAGTTGTTGCGACAGCAGGTCCACCATGTCCAGCGACAGCGCATTCAGCGTATGTTCCGCGTTCAACGTAGCCACGCCCAGCGATTTGCCGTTGCCGGCCGGCAGAGTGTCAAACAGTACTGCGGGGGAGGGGGCGTTCATGCATTCCTCCAAACCGGCGTGCGTTTTTCCAGGAAGGCATTGACGCCTTCTTTTTGGTCGGCACTGTCAAACAGCTTGATGAAGGCTTCCCTTTCCGGCGGCAGCATGCTGCTCATGCTCTGGTGCCGCGCGCCCTGTATCAGCTGTTTACAGGCCTTGACGCTGGTGGGGCTTTGCCGTGCCGCCTGCACGGCCAGCGCCAGTGCGCGCTGCACAGCGGTTCCGGTTGCCACCACCTCTTCAACCAGGCCTATGCGCAATGCCGTTTCTGCATTGATTCTTTCGCCGCACAGTATCATTCGCTTGGCCCAGCCTTCCCCCACCAGCCAGGCCAGGTTCTGGGTTCCACCGGCGCAGGGCAGCAAGCCTACTGCAGCTTCCGGCAAGGCCAGTTGGGCCTGGGTTTCCGCAATGCGCAGGTCGCAGGCCAATGCACACTCTAGTCCGCCACCCATTGCATAGCCGTTGATGGCGGCGATGGACACGCCGTTGAAACGCGACAAGGCTTCAAAGGCCTCGCCGAAACAGCGCGCCATTTCGGCGGCGATGGCCAGGTCGCCATCTGCAAACAGTTTGAGGTCGGCGCCGGCGGAGAAAAATTTTTCTCCCGAGCCGGTCAGCACCAGGCTGTAGATATCCGGATTGGCGTTCAGATCGTTTACCAGCCTGACCATGTCTTTCAGGCTCGCTAGTGTCCAGGTATTGGCCGGCGGATTGCTGATGGTGACCAGTGCAGTATGGCCGCTGATTTCCAATTGCAGGTTGGCGTAGGCAGCATGTGTCATAAAAATTCCTCGCTGGGAGATTGGTTGAGAAGATGGCGCGCAACGATGACGCGCATGATTTCGTTAGTGCCTTCCAGTATCTGGTGCACCCGCACGTCGCGCAGGTAACGCTCCAGCGGATATTCGCGGATGTAGCCGTAGCCGCCGTGGATCTGCAGTGCTTCATTGCAGACGGTAAAGCCGGTATCGGTCGCCAGCCGCTTGGCCATCGCGCAATAGACGGAGGCGTTGGGCGCCTGTGCATCCAGCTTGGTGGCGGCCAGCCTGACCATCTGGCGCGCCGCCACCAGCTCCGTCTGCATGTCCGCCAGCTTGAATTGCAAGGCCTGGAATCCGGACAGGCGCTGCTTGAACTGCATGCGTTGGTTCATATAGGTTTGCGCGCTGTTCAGCGCCGACTGTGCCGCACCTATCGAACAGGTGGCGATGTTGATGCGGCCGCCGTCCAGTCCCCGCATCGCCATGCGGAAGCCTTGCCCTTCTTCCCCCAGCAGGTGGGAGCGCGGCACACGCACATTGTCGAAGCTGATGGTGCGGGTAGGCTGGCTGTTCCAGCCCATTTTTTCTTCCTTGCGGCCATAGCTGATGCCGGGCAGGTCGGCAGGCACGACAAATGCGGAAATGCCGCCCGCGCCGGCTTCTCCGCTGCGCGCCATGACGACCAGCACCCTGGTCGCGCCGGCGCCGGAGATAAAGGCCTTGGCGCCGTTCAGCACATAATGGTTGCCATCCAACTGCGCGGAGGTCGTCAGCGATGCCGCATCGGAGCCGGCGCCGGCTTCGGTCAGGCAATACGATGCCAGCTTCCTGCCGGAAGCCAGCGGAGGCACCCAAACGTCGCGCACTTCCGGCTTTGCCCACTGGGCAATCATCCAGGTGGCCATGTTATGTATTGTGATATACGCCGCGGTAGAAGGGCAGGCGCGCGCCAGCTCTTCAAACACGATGACTGCATCCAGCCGCGATAATCCCAGGCCGCCCAGTTCCTCCGGCACATACATGCCGCAAAATCCCAGTTCCCCCGCATGCGCGATCACTTCCACCGGGAAGATGGATTCCGCATCCCAGCGCGCGGCCTTTGCCGCCATCTCGCGCGCGGCGAAATCCCTGGCGGACTGCTGGTAGGCACGCTGGTCTTCATTTAATTCGAAGTCCATGGCGGCCGCCTATTTCAGGTTGATCGTCGTATTGACCTTGCCTGCCGTCGTGCTGTCGTCAAACCAGCGCGACGTGATGGTTTTGGTCTGTGTATAGAAGGCGATCACCTGTTTGCCATAAGGGCCAAGATCGCCGAGCTTGGAAGCGCGTGAGCCCGTGAACGAAAACAGCGGCACCGGAACAGGGATGGGCACGTTGATGCCGATCTGGCCCACATCGATATCCTCTTCAAACGTGCGGGCCGCGGCGCCGGATTGCGTAAACAGTGCGGTGCCGTTGCCGTTGGGATTGGCGTTGATGATGGCAATTGCTTCCTGCAGGCTGTCCGCGTGCATGACGCACAATACCGGGCCGAAAATTTCTTCTTCGTAAATGCGCATGCCGCGCTGCACGCCGGTGAATACTGTGGGACCGATAAAGTTGCCTTCCTCGTAGCCCGCGACGGACGGATTGCGTCCGTCCAGGACCAGCTGAGCGCCTTCGCGGACGCCTTGTTCAATCAAGCCGGTGACACGTGCTTTTGCACCGTGGGAAATGACGGGGCCGATATCGGTATTCGGTTCCGCGCCGCCATTCACTTTCAGCGAGCGCGCCTTGTCCAGCAGCTCAGGCACCCAGTTTTGCGCATCGCCGACCAGGATCACGACCGACAACGCCATGCAGCGCTGGCCTGCGGCGCCGAAGGCGGCGCCGGCCAGGTTGTTCAGCGTCTGTTCCTTGTTGGCATCCGGCAGCACGATCGCATGGTTCTTGGCGCCCATCATGCATTGCGCGCGCTTGCCTGCCAGCGTGGCGCGGTTATATACATGCGTGCCGACGCGGGTGGAGCCGACAAAGGACACTGCCTTGATATCAGGATGGTCGCAGATCGCATTGACGACTTCTTCGCCGCCATGCACAACGTTCAGCACGCCGGCAGGAATACCAGCCTGCATCGCCAGTTCGGCTAGGCGCATTGTCACCATCGGATCTTGCTCGGAAGGTTTCAGGATGAAGGTATTGCCGCAGGCAATCGCCATCGGGAACATCCACAGCGGTATCATCGCGGGGAAGTTAAAAGGGGTGATGCCGGCGCATACGCCCAGTGGCTGGTTCAGGGTGTAAGTATCGACGCCGCTGGCGACATTATTGGCAATTTCGCCCATCTGCAGGTTGCCGATATTGGCAGCGTGCTCCACTACTTCCAGCCCACGGAAAATATCACCTTCGGCGTCGGCCAGCGTCTTGCCTTGTTCGGCCGTCAGTATGGCGGCCAGTTCCTGCATGTTCTCGCGTATCAGCTGCTGGTATTTCAGGAAGATGCGTGCCCGCGCGCCGATGGCGGTCTTGCGCCACGTGGCAAAAGCCTGTTTGGCGCTACTGACGGCCAGCTGCATTTCTTCAGGCGTGGCAAAAGGCACGCGGGCGATGATTTTCTGGGTTGCCGGATTGACGATGTCGCGCCATTGGTCGGTTTTGGATTCCAGCAACTGGCCGTTGATCAGCAGCTTGACGGAGGGGGCAGAGGAGATAGAAGGGATGGACGAGTGGACTGAAGCGCTAGAAGCATGGTTCATGATGCATTTCCTGTTCGGACGGCAGGGCGCGGCGAGCCTGAGACTCGCGATGTACGGTCCTGCCTGTTTGCCTGAAAACGGATTTCCCGCCAGTTTCTATGCTGGTGAGAAGCTCCGGCCATGGGTGTGCAAACACCCCTTGCGCACCTTCCGTACGCAAGCAGACCTCAGAAAAATTGCAGAATGAATGGAGATGAATTGAGAGAACAGGACACCGCCTGCCCTTGCAGGCAGTACGGCAGCTTCCACTCAGACAAGGCCTTCCGCAATGTTTCTGATGATCAACAGGCCGGTATCCGGGCTTGCGAGTCTTGTTACATCGCCTTCCCAGTCCATGCATGGACCAGTGGCGTAGATGATGTAACCGCACTCGCATACCGTTGCGGAGGCAGCAGGGGCTTGGCACTGACTTGTGAGGCAGTGCGAACCGCTTTCCCGTTTAACGCTGCCCAAGATAATGGGCAGCGCACCTGTTGATTTAAGAATAGCACATTAATTTACGTTTACGTAAACGTAAACGTAAAGATAAATGAGCGTAGATCAAGCATTAATATTTTTCATCTGTGCGGCACTTTGGCAGAAAAGGGAGGGCAAGCCTGTAGGAAGTCCTACTCCAGCAGGAAATTGTGCGGCGGCGCCAGCAGGCCGGGTTCCTCCACTGCATCATCCTTCAGCGCTACGCCGGACAGTTGCCTCCGCCGGGATTCCGACAGCAGGTAATGCAGCTTGGCGGCGGCATCTTTATAGCTTAGCCCCGCGGGACGGACATTGGAGATGCAGTTGCGGCCGGCGTCGTTCATGCCGGGCTGCGGCATCCATGTCAGGTACAGGCCCATGCTGTCAGGCGAACTCAGTCCTGGCCGTTCGCCTATCAGCACGACTGCCATTTTTGCGCCCAGCAAATGGGCGGCTTCGTCGCCGACCGCCACCCGGCCCTGGCGGACGATGCATATGGGCGCGACAGACCAATCTTCTGTCGCCAGCCGCTGGTGCAGAAGGCTGAGAAAGGGCGCTGCATGCTGCATGATGGCGAGCGCCGACAGACCATCGACAACGATGAGTGCAAGCTCTGGGCGGGTATCCTGTTCATGCGGGGCTGTCCGCGGTAAACCGTTCAGCATTTCTATCGATGCGGCATCAAGTCTGCGCCCCAGGTCCGGCCGCTGAAGATAGGTTGCGCGGTCAGCGGCGGCGCTGTGCAGGTTCAGGCAGGGTTCATGCCGCCTGCCGGCTGCGGCGCTCAGCGCAGGCGCCAGTTTGTCGACATCAAGTTCCAGATGCACTGCGTCGCGTGCCTGCGCATGCGCCAGCTGGAACGCCAGGTGCGCCTGCGTGGGCAGGCTGATGCCTGCACGCCCCAATGCAATACGGGCGGCGGTAAAGCGGCGCAGGCTGCCCCAGGGGTTGGTCGTGACGGGTGGTTTTTGCTCGCTCATTGCTGTACCTGATCTCGATCAGGACAGGCGCAGCAGCGCTTGCCGGAAAGCCGGCGGCAGCGCGTCGTTCAGCCGGAATTGCCCACCGGGTTCCTCCATGCCGGTAAATATCTGCATCTTGTGCAGCCAGGCCTCAAATTCCGGCGCCGGTTTCAGGCCCAGCGCGCGGCGCGCATACAGTGCATCGTGGAAGGACGTGGTTTGGTAGTTCAGCATGATGTCGTCCGAGCCCGGCACTCCCATGATGAAGCTGCAGCCCGCTACACCCAGCAAGGTCAGCAGCACGTCCATATCATTCTGGTCTGCCTCTGCATGATTGGTATAGCAGACGTCGCAGCCCATGGGCAGGCCAAGCAGCTTGCCGCAGAAGTGGTCTTCCAGCCCGGCACGGATGATCTGCCTGCCGTCGAACAGATATTCGGGGCCGATGAAACCCACCACAGTATTGACCAGCAGCGGCTTGTAGCGGCGCGCGACCGCATAAGCGCGCGCTTCGCAAGTTTGCTGGTCCATCCCGTGGTGGGCATTGGCAGATAGTGCGCTGCCCTGCCCGGTTTCAAAGTACATCAGGTTGTCGCCTACGGTGCCGCGCTTCAGCGACAGCGCGGCGCTATGCGCTTCGTCCAGCAACGCCAGGTTGACGCCAAAGCTGCTATTGGTGGCTTCGGTGCCGCCTATGGACTGGAACACCAGGTCCACCGGCGCTCCGCGCCTGATCGCTTCCAGCGTATTGGTCACATGGGTCAGCACGCAGGATTGCGTCGGAATCTCGTAGCGGCGGATGATGTCGTCCATCATGCCGACCAGTTTCACCACTTGCAGCACATTGTCGGTGGCGGGGTTGATGCCGAACACGGCGTCGCCGCTGCCATACAGCAAACCGTCCAGCAGGCTGGCCGCGATGCCGCTGGCATCGTCGGTGGGGTGATTGGGTTGCAGCCGTGTGGACAGCCGGCCCGGCAGGCCGATGGTGTTGCGGAAAGCGCTTACCACGCGGCATTTCTGCGCGACCAGGATCAGGTCCTGGTTACGCATGATCTTGCAAACGGCCGCTGCCATTTCCGGCGTAAGGCCGGGCGCGAGTGCCGCCAGCGCGGCGCTGTCCGCCTCGTCGCCCAGCAGCCAGTTGCGGAAATCACCCACCGTCAGGTGGCTGACCGGCGCAAAAGCGGCGGCATCATGGCTGTCCATGATGAGCCGCGTGATTTCGTCTTCTTCATAGGGCACCAGCGCGTCGTGCAGGAAGGTGGTGAGCGGCAGTTCCGCCAGTGCCATTTGTGCTACCGCCCGTTGTTCGGCGCTACTTGCGGCGACGCCGGCCAGCATGTCGCCGGAACGTGCCGGCGTTGCTTTCGCCATCAGGTCTTTCAGGTCATGAAAGCCGTAAGTCTTGCTGCCGACGGTGTGGGTGTAGCGGTATGCTTGCATGGCGCCGTTATGTCCTGGTGTCCTGGAATATCAAGATCAATGCCCGGGTGGCGGCATCCATCATAGCGCCGTTGCAAAGAGGCGGGCAAGCGGTAAACACCGGTCTCCGCATGTTGCCTGGTTTAGCCCTGATCTTCGCGGTAATGCAGCCCGAACTGCTGGCGCATGCGGTCCATCCATCCCATCAGCGCCATGGTTTCATCCAGCGACATTACCGGGCTTTCAATCAGGCCGGCGCGCAGGCAGCGCATGGCTTCGATTGCCTGGTGGGTATAGCCGTTGCCGACATAGGGCAGGCTGATGCTGCGCGCGGGTGTATTGTCCAGCGTGATCGTCAGGCCGGCACAGCGGTAGAACGGCGCATGCAGCCGGATATGCCCAAGCTCACCGGAGACGACAAAGTCTGCCGGTGTGCTGGCCTTGATGGAGCTGATGCAGGACGACAGGCCACCGCTCTTGTGCCTGAGTATGAATGCCGATTGCTCATCCACGCCGGTATCTCCCAGTTCGGCGACTGCCTCGGCGCCGGTGATTTCTCCCAGCAGGAAGGCGGCGATGGATAGCGGATAGATGCCTACATCCAACAGTCCACCTCCGCCAAGGGTGGGGTTACGCAGCCTGTGTTCCGGTCCCAGGTCGGACGCAAATCCGAAATCAGCCTGTATCAGGCGCGGCTTGCCGATCTCGCCCCCCAGCACCAGCTTCCTGGCTTCCTGCACTGCCGGCAAAAAGCGTGTCCACATCGCTTCCATCAGAAACAGGTTTTTATCGCGTGCCATGCGGACAAGTTCGTTTGTCTGTCTGGCGTTCATCGTGAACGGTTTTTCGCACAGCACGGGTTTGCCGGCTTGCAAGGCCATCAGCGTGTTTTCCGCATGCAGAGAATGCGGCGTGGCGACGTAGATGACATCCACGTCGGCATCCTGCGCCAAGGACTGGTAATCGCCGTAGCAGCGTACGCCGTTGTTGGCGGGCTCAAGCCCGGCGGCAAATGCCTGGGCGCTTGCCAGCTGGCGCGATGCAATAGCGTGCAATCGTGCGTCAGGCAGGGCGGATAAGGCATCGGCAAAGCGGCGGGCAATCTGGCCGGTGCCGAGTATGCCCCAGCGTATGGGCGTGGTCATGGATAGGAATAAGAAATGAAAGCCTGATTCTACATCCTTGACGTGTACAGAAACGGCCTAGCATCAAGACGGCAAGTCGTCTGGGTAGCCTTCGAAGCTTTGTTTAACCGGCTTGCGCAGCCACTGGTTCGCCTCGCCTTGATCAAAACGAGGGCGGCGTGAAGTTCCAACAATTTCCTTGCATTGAAAAAGATATGTACCTACAATGGATACATATTAAGGAAATGCATGAATACCAGTCATCGTTTTGCTGTTGGCGTACACATCATGACCCTGCTGGCCTCGACGGAAGGCCTCCTGCCATCTTCGATGATAGCCGGCAGCGTCAACACCAATCCTGCAATGATACGCCGCATATTGGGCATGCTGAACAAGGCCGGCCTGACAACGGCATCCATGGGCAGCACTGGCGGTGCGATGCTGGCGCGGCCCGCCGCCCAGGTGTCGCTGCTGGAGATTTACCGCGCCGTGGACGAGCCCGGCGTGCTGGCCCTGCATGCGAATATGCCGAATCCGGATTGCGAAGTGGGGCGGTGCATTACCGGCGTGCTGAAGGGCGTGATTGCCAAGGCGGAGAATGCAATGGAGGCGGTGATTGCAGGCATCAGCGTGGAAGATGTGCTGAAAGATGTGTTGAAGAGCGGGTAAGAACGGTAAGACAGTAGTTGGAGATGGTTGGCTGACATGGGCGTTAGCCAATTTTTTTATACTAATATGTATCTATATTGGATACATATATGCATATATGTTCAGAAAAAAGGAAATAGCATGAAAATCGCATTGATAGGCGCAACAGGAAATATCGGCAGCGAGATCGCCCAGCAGGCGGTACAGCGCGGTCATACGGTTACCGCAGTCACTCGCCGCACTTCGGGTTTGCCGCCGGCACTGGCAGGTGTGGATGCGGTGGTGGCAGATAGCTTCGACACTGCAGCACTGACTGCGGCGATACGCGGCCACGATGTACTGGCCAGCGCCTTTGGACCAGGGCCGGATTCTGCCGACCTGGTGATCAAGCAGGCTGAAGTGTTGATTGCTGCGGCACGTGCAGCGGGAGTCAAGCGGGTGGTGATGGTAGGCGGTGCAGGCAGCTTGCTGGTGGCGCCCGGCGTGCAGTTGGTCGATGCTCCCGGCTTCCCCGACATGTACCGTCCGTATGCCATCGCGCACAGGAATGCACTGGCGGTCTTGCGGGCGGCTACCGACATTGACTGGACGTTCTTCGCGCCGGCGGCGGAAATCGGCCCTGGAGACAAGCTGGGGCAATTCCGCGTGGGCAGGGATAGTTTGATCAGCGATGCGGCCGGCAATAGCAAGATTTCGTATGCCGACTACGGCGATGCCTTCGTTACGGAGCTGGAAACGGCAGCCCATCGCCAGCAGGTAGTGACTGCCGCTTACTAAACCTTAGTTTTGGGTATGGCGCACCAAAAAGGCGAACCGCAGCACGGTTCGCCTTTTTGGCCTGGAGCCTTGTTCGGCGCCTGGGTCTGCGCCAAATAACTGCGTGCTCCCTTATTGTCTTACGCCTTCAGCCTGGATATGCAGCGTCGTCTTCAGGTCGAAACCGTAGGCTTTGCCCGTGTCGATGCCGAAGTCGCCTCGGTTAAATGTGCCGGTAGATTCTGTGCCGCAGACTTCTTTCTTCAGCATCGGATTCTGGAAGCATTTGAACGATTCTATCGTCAGTGTCACCGGCTTGGTAATGCCGTGCATTGTCAGCTCGCCTGCCACTTCCACCGGGACATCTCCCTTGAATTTGATCTGCGTGCCCTTGTAGGTCGCAACGGGAAATTTATCGGTATCGAAAAATTCCTTGCCGACCAGCTCACCGTCCAGCGTGCCGTTGCCGGTGTCGACCGATTTCATGTCGATAGTGACTTCCACGCTGCCGGTTTGTGCCGCGCGATCCAGCACCAGTGTCCCGCTGCTTTTTTTGAACTTGCCGCGCCAGATCGAGATGCCGCCGAAATGGTCTACCGCAAAGCTGGGGTAGGTATGTGAAGGGTCCAGCTGGTAACTGGCGCTTGCTGCGAGCGCGTTGATGGATGTGACGGATAGGGCAGCGCCGGCGACGGCTGCCGCGATGAACAGTAATTTTTTCAAGACCTTCTCCAAAATAGTTGAGTAAATGCCTCGCAGATTGCAGGTGCAGGACACGCGTCCGGGCCCTGGCCGATGCAGCTGCGGCCGGGAAATCATAAAGGCAAGCCGTATTTGGAATAAAGGTCATATATCCCTCCAATCGGGACAGTGCGGCAAGTGCGGAGCAAAAAAAAAGCCCCGCGTGGTTCTGCGGTGCTTTGGGGAGAGGCGCAGGCAGTGGGAAAGAATTTCCCCATGCCACGCAGAAAATCAGTGACTGCTATATGCGTTAATACGTGCCGATATAGTCGCGCTTGCCGACTTCCACGCCATTGTGGCGCAGGATGGCGTAAGCAGTCGTCGTGTGGAAGAAGAAATGCGGCAGCGAGTAGTTCAGCAGGTAGGACTGGCCGGTGAAGCGCTTTTCTTTTGGCGTACCTGCCTGGGTAACGATTTCGCGGCCTTCGCTGCCGGCGATCTGCTCTGTCGTCAGGCCGTCGATAAAGTGCAGAGTCTTGGCGATGCGGGCCTGCAGGTCGGCAAATGTTTGCTCAGTGTCTTCATAGCCCGGCACGTCAACGCCGGCCAGGCGGGCGGACGTGCCCTTGGCGAAATCGCAGGCGATCTGCACCTGGCGCAGCAATGGGAACATGTCAGGGTACAGACGTGCCTGCAGATAGGCGTTGGCGTCGATTTTCTTTTCTGTTGCCTGCGCTTCGGCTTTGTTCAGCAGCTCGCTCAGGCTGCTCAGCATTTGTTTGAAGACGGGAACTGAAGTTGTGTACATGGAAATGCTCAAGATACTCTCCGGATGGGTTGGACATTCGAGATCAAATGTGGCGAGATGATAGCAGAACTCATAAGCTTATGAGTTTTGTGCGGCAAACGCTATCATGGCAGTTTTCTGTCCGGCTCCTGGATATGCGCCTTCTCTTATCTTCCCTTCTGCTGGACGAGCGCTACCGGCGCTGGCGCCTGTGTAGCGCGTTCGTCATTTACCTGTTGATAGTAGCGCTAGGCTCGGTGCCTGGCGCACGGCAGAAAATCGGCGAGCTTGCCCCGGGCGGCGTATTGCATGCGCTGGCGTATGGCGGTATCACGCTGCTGCTATTCACAGGATCTGCGGGTACGCAACTGCGCAACGCCTGCATGGCGGTAGTGACGGTGGCGTGGATGGGCGCACTGGATGAAAGCGTGCAGAGCTTTTTCCCCTACCGCTCTGCCACGGTCGGGGATTGGCTGGTCGATATTGCCGCGTCGGCGGTCACCGCCATGGCGCTATGGATGTGGTGGCCGCGGCCGGGTTTGCGCTGAACTTCACTTATCCGCGCTGTTGCCGGCGACCAGCCTCGCCATGCCGGCGGCATTGCTGTCGGGCGAGCGGCGGTCCAGTTCTGCCAGCCCCTGCGTCACTTTCAGCCGGTCGGCTTGCGGGCGGTTCTGGCTGACCTTCCATTTGCCCATCAGGCGGGTAACCGGGATTTCTATGCCGATGATGGCGCCCAGCATTTTGTCGATATAGTCGGCAGGCGCATCCGTTACTTGCCACGGTGCTTGCTGTATTGCTTCATGCCGGTTCGTCAGTCTCTGCAGCAGGGCCAGCAGCCATGCGGAGTCGTCGATGATGCGCAGGGGACCGTGCGCATGCACGGTGGCGTAGTTATAGGTGGGCACCACCTTGCCGCTGATCTGCTTTTCTTCATACCAGCCGGGCGAGATATAGTGCTGCGCGCCCTGGAACACCACCAGCGCGTCGACGTCTGTGCTGGCGGTTTTCCATAAGCTGTTGCTCCTTGCGATATGCGCGCGCAGCACACCGTAGGGTGCATCCGGTTCCGGAGCGGCGATTTCGAAAGGGATGTGGTTGGCGTTCAGACCGCCTGCATCCAGCGTGACCAGCGTGCCCAGCGGGTGGTTGTGGATCAGCTGGTGCAGGACGTCCAGCCTTTCTTCTGCAAAATGTGCGGGAAGGTACATGGGGCCTCAATGATCAGGTGGCGGCTTCGACGACGATGTCGCAGGCCAGCGAGTTGGCGATGTAGCAGCCATCATGCGCCTGATGGTGCAATTCGTCCAGTTGGGCCGCGCTGGGTTGCAGCGCGCCGGAAAACACGATGCGCGGGCGCAGCGTAATCAGCGTAAACGCCAATTTGCCTTTTGCGATCTTGTCCAGGATGCCGATGGCCTGGTCGCGGTAGCTGTCCACCGTATAACCCTGCTTGCACGCCAGCCACAGGAACACCAGCATGTGGCAGCTGGAGGCCGCCGCGACCAGCGCTTCTTCGGGGTCGACATTGGCAGCGATAGACATCGGCAGCGGCACCGAAAGCGGTGAAGAGGAACCAGGGACGACGGCGCCGCCGTCGAATTTCCAGTCGTGGCCGCGGCTGTAGCGGTTGTCGGTGAAGGGCTGTTCGCCGCGCTGCCATTCTATGTGGGAGGTGTAGTGATGCACATGTGCTCCTGATGAATAAATTTATGCCTGGCGCCTGATGATCCAGCCGTTCGCAACTGCGTCGAATCCTAGCTTGGGATAATAGGGCATCGCCTCCGGCGCTGCCAGCAGCAACAGCATCGACTGGTTGCCGCAGGCCTGGCGGACGAGGTATATCAATTCCTTGCCTATGCCGCTTTTCTGGCAATCCAGGTCCACCGCGAGGTCTGACAGATAGCAGCAAAAACTGAAGTCGGACAAGGCCCGGGCGACGCCGACCAGCCGGTCGCCGTTCCAGGCAGTTGCCAGTATATTGGCGTGCTCCAGCATCTTTGCCAGCCGCGGCAAATCGTCCACCGGACGGGTGATGCCGGAACGGCGGAAGACATCGGCCAGTTGTTCCGCGCTGATGCTGCGGTCCATTTCATAGGTGATATTCGGCATGGCATCCACGACGTTAAGGGTGTATGGGGCCTATACTAAAGCCTGTATTGGCTTTCTAAAAGTACCAATAAATGCTATTTTAAAGATGCCAATGTTGGCCGGTTCGTCTAAAATCATGCACCAGACCCAATTACTCGCTTCGCTGCAACTGGACAGGACTGCCACCGCGCCCATGTTCCGGCAACTGTATGCGGCCATCAAGCAGGCCATACTCAGCGGCGCAGTGGAGCCTGGCATGCAGTTGCCGCCTACACGGGATTTTTGCCGGCTGTTGCAAATTTCGCGGCAGACGGTATTGAATGCCTATGCGCAATTGATGGCCGAAGGATATTTGCAGGGCACAGTCGGCAAGGGCACTTTTGTCAGCGACCAGTTGCCGGCGCTTGCCAGGACTGCGGGAACTCCAGGCATTGTCGCGCAGGATACAACGGCGATGCTGCGGCCGCTGTCGGAGCGCGGGCTGCGGTTTTCGCATGCGCACGGCAGGATGCATTTCCATCAAGGCAGGCCGCGCGCCTTCCGCGTCGGCATGCCGGGGCTGGATGTATTTCCGTTCGATGTATGGAGCCGGCTGGAGGCCAGGCGCTGGCGACGCCCCAGCGAGCATCTGGGATATGGCGACCCTGCCGGCTACCGGCCCTTGCGCGAGATGCTGGCGGTGTACCTGAAAGCCGCGCGGGGAGTGGATTGCACGCCGGAGCAGATTATCATCACGTCGGGCTCGCAACAGGCATTGTTCCTGTTGTCCAGCATGCTGCTGGACCCCGGCGATGCGGCATGGATGGAGTCGCCCGGCTACCGTGGCGCCAGCGCGCCGCTGCATGCGGCCCAGGTGCGCCTGTGCCCGGTGCCGGTGGATGCACAGGGATTGTCGGTCAGGGCCGGCGCGCAGCTGTATCCCGATGCCAGGCTGATCTATACGACGCCTTCGCACCAGCTGCCGCTGGGCATGACGATGAGCCTGCAACGCCGGCTGGAGCTGCTGGCCTGGGCTGCCGCCAACCAGGCCTGGATCATCGAAGATGATTACGACAGCGAATACCGTTACAGCGGGCCCACGCTGGCCTCGCTGCAAAGCCTGGACAAGGCGGGCTGCGTGATCTATGTCGGCACCATGTCCAAGGTCCTGTTCCCCGGCCTGCGGCTCGGCTATATGGTGGCGCCGGCGGGGCTGGTGGAGCCGATTACGCAAGCGAAGGCGGTGATCGACAAACATACGGCGATTGCACCGCAGATGGTGCTGGCGGATTTCATCTCGGAAGGGCATTTCAGCCGCCATATCAAGCGTACGCGCGAACTTTATGCAGAGCGCCGGCATGTGCTGCTGGATGCCTTGCAGGCCGAGCTTGCCGCTGAACTGGAGTGCGGCCCCAGCGATGCGGGGCTGGATCTGGCGGTGCATTTTTCCGGCAGCAGCAAGTTCGGTAGCGCGGCCGATGAACTGCGTATTACACAGTCGGCCTTGCAGCAGGGCGTAGAGTTGAGGCCGCTCAGCCACTACGACTTCCACGCATTGAATTCGGGCCAGTCCGCGGACTACCAGGCCGGCCTGCTGCTGGGATTCTCTTCGATACCTCCCGAGGATATCCGTCACGGGATTGCCGTGTTGGCGGGGATCATGCGTCGGCGCTAGCCGATATGCCTTGCTGTTTCAGCGCAGGGGAAGGTAGATGTCGGTCAGTAATTCGGTAGGAGGCGTGTCGCGCGGATTGTTCAGGTATTCCTCGAATACCGGCGCATCGCCCGCCTCCTGGCCCGACTGCGGCAACCATTCTCCATACAGCCACTGGTAGGCCACGCGCATGTCCGCATACGGACCCTTGTACCTGAGCACCGCATGCTTGCCGCCTGCAATGGCGCTTTGCGCCAGCGGCGGCTGTATGGCATCCGCCGCCGGTGCTTCTTCAAATACGGCGCCGGCCTTTGAGCGCAGCAGCGCTTCGTCCACAGAGAAAGGATCGTCCAGGTAGAGCGCGACCGAGCGCATGCCCGGCCTGAACATCTGGCGCGCGGCCAGACAGCTGTATAGCGTCTCAAATGCCTTGCCGATGTCCATATAGGAGCCGGTGTGGTCCACGGTGGCTGCCTGCATTGAGGTGATTTTCTTGATTTCTACCGGATACATGTGCTCGCTCCTGTCTGCGTTTTGCTGTTGAAAAACGGTGTGGCTACCCTCCTTGCGGTAGCGTGCCGGCGGCATGCCGTACACCGAATGGAAAATCCGGGTGAAAGATTGCACGTTGGCATAGCCTGATCTGGCGGCGACCTGGTCCACGGGTATTTCGCTGTGCACTAGCAAACCGGCGGCGCGGTGCAGCCGCAGGCGCTTGACCGTGGCGGCCAGCGTCTCGCCATGCATGGCGTGGTAGATGCGGTGCCAGTGGCAGGCCGACATGCAGGCGATGTCGGCCAGTTTCATCAGGTCCAGCTCTTCATCCAGGTGTTCGTAGATGTAGCTGGTGACGCGGCTGAAACGTTTTTCGTAGCTGCTGAGGCCGTGCTGGGTTTGCATAAAGTCTCATCCAAGGTGTGTTGGTGAAACGATAGCATGGAAGGATTTGACAAATCTTGCGGACTTGCAGCGAAAAGAAAAATTGAGGGGAGGTAGAGTGGTGGAACGCGAGACCAGGCGAATGGATATACCCGCCTGGCCTGTAATTGGGAGCTAGTCTGCCGCTGCTGTTTTGGTCACTGCGGCAGGTTTGTTGGCTGGAATGGCTTTGGGGCCGGGCTCGCCGCCGAAAGGCTTGCTCAGCAGCCATGAGAAAGGGCGCAATATCAGTTTTTGCGTCAAGGTTTCGGTGATTTCACGCGATGCCGCCCAGACGATCAGCAGGCTGACGCCAAAGGAGATGATGGTCATCGGCAGGTCTTCCATCGAAAAAATTTCAGTCACGGCGCCGGTTTTTTCCAGGATCAGCAAAGCCAGGCCATGCCATAAAAATACGTACATTGAACGTTTTCCAACATTCGCCAGGCCCAGGTCGCGCTGCGATAGCAGATGCAGGAAGGCCAGGCCCACCGATGCCGACACCAGGTATTGCAGCGCCTGGAACATGCTGCCAGTCAGGTTTGCGGCGCCCAGCCTGTGCAGTGAATAGCTGCCGTACAGCCAGCGGTAGTCAAAATTGCTCTTCAGCAGGAAAGACGCGATCAGCGCCAATGCCACGACCACGCCGCTCAGCCAGACCAATTTCTTCGGCAGGCGGTTGAATGCATCAGCCCGCATGCTCCAGCCGAGCAGGAAAAACGGGAAGAAATTCAGGGTGCGGGACAGGCTCAGCGTGTAACCGATATGTTCTGAATAGGTCGCCAGCATCGCCAGCACGATGGCAATCAGGATAGGGAACTGCAGCCTTGCAAACACCGGCAGCAGCAGCCTCCAGCTGAACAGGCTCAGCAGGTACCACAGCATCCAGTACGGAGCGATCAGGCCGGTATAGATGCTGAACTGGCCCTTCAGCAGGAATTCGGCGCATTCGTAGAGCAGCTCGAAAGCAATCAGCGGCACGGCGATATTTTTTACCAGCTGGCTGGTATCGCGTTCATCCGGCACGGCTTTGGAAAACATGCCGGATACCAGGGCAAACATCGGCATGTGAAAGGAATAGATGAAGATCCAGATCGAGTGCAGGAAATGGTCACCCTCGATATGCATTTCGATTAAATGGCCGAACACGACAAAAAATATCAGTACCCCTTTGATATTGTCGATAGTGGCGCTTCTGGACTGGCTGGACATCGTAACTCTTTGTAAATAAAGCTGTTTCCTGAAAAGACGCCATGATAGCGAAGCGGCGCCAGTTACGGGAAGCTTAATTTGTAACGAAATTCAGCAATGTACGCATTTCAACATATCGGAAGCGAAAGAGGTGAAATCTGATAGGCAAAAAAACAATTTTCCGGATTTTTGTCAAATTGGGCTAAGCGAGTTGGCAAGGGGGCAATTGGACGTTCGTGCAAATCCAAAAGGAGGCTTGTCCGCCGAGGTGCGGCGTTTTCGGCGCAGCGGATGTCACCAGCCCGCGATATGCCTGAAAGTGAGGTTGATCCTGGATTCCATCGCTTTTTTCTCTTTGTCCACCGCATGCTGCCAGAACCTTTGCGTGGTGCCTGCCATCAACAGCAGGCTGCCGTCAGTCAGCTGGATGGATGTGGTTTTCAATTCAGGCCGGTTTTTGTGTTTCATCTTGAATGTGCGCGTCTGGCCGAAACTGAGGGAAGCGATCACCGGGTTGCGGCCCAGTTCTGTCTCGTTGTCGCTATGCCAGCCTACGCTGTCGTTCTCATCCCGGTACAGGTTCAGCAAGACGCTGTTGAAACGGTAGCCGCTGATGGCCTCAATGTCGGCCTTGATCTGCAGCAGTGTAGGCGTCCACGGGTTGCGTTCCAGGCTGAGGCCAGAGTAGGAATAATTGCTGCTCGCGTCGCCGTACCAGGCCGTCAGCCGGGGCTGCAAATGCTCCTTGCCCCACACCGTGATTTTTTCATGGCGCCACTCCGTTTCGCGGCGCAGTGTGTCCAGGTATTGCGCGGACTCGCCGGCGGCATAGAATGCACGCGCAAAGCTGACGTCGGCATCCGGCAAAGGGATGGCTTCCAGGCGGGTGGATGCGGCAAATAGGTCCTGGGTTTGGTTCACGATAATTTTTGTATAACAAGGCCGGGCCTTATAGCTTAAACCAAAAAGCGCGGCGGCACCGGAAGGCGTACACTGTGCGCGTTACTTCAGTGTAAGGAAATAACGGACTCGCCGACTACATTACAGACCCGCTATGAAAGAAAGGTTTTCCATGTTTTCCGTTTTCCGCAAATTGTTCGTGCTGGTGCTGGCCACTGTCGCCGCAACGGCCTTTGCGATGTCTGTTACCGGCCAGGCATATACGCAGGCTGATTTCGACAGCCTGCAAAAAGCCGGCAAGCCGACCCTGGTCATGGTGCATGCCGACTGGTGCCCGGTATGCCATGCGCAGGATCCATTGCTGCTGGACCTGCTACAGACCCCGGAGCTGAAGGATATTACTGCGCTGAGCGTAGATTTCGACAAGCAGAAGGACGTGCTGCGCAATTTCCGCGTCAGCAAGCAGAGCACGCTAATCGTGTTCAAAGGCGGCAAGGAAGTGGCGCGCTCCACCGGCGATACCAATAAGGAATCGCTTGCTGCGCTGCTGAAAAAAGCGCTGTAGGCATGAGTTTCGGTATTTCGTCTTACGCCTTTGCGCTGGGTGCGGGCGTGCTGTCCACCTTGTCGCCCTGTGTGCTGCCGCTGATCCCCATCTTGCTGGGCAGCGCAGTGTCTGCGCATCGGCTGGGGCCTTACGCTTTGGCGGCGGGGCTGGCGGCATCCTTTACCCTGGAGGGCGTTTTCGTTGCAGGCATAGGCGCGTCGATAGGCGTGGATGAAACGGTGTTCAGGAATGCGGCCGCTGTCCTGCTGATTGTGTTCGGCATTATTTTGCTTTCCAGCCGTCTGCAGGAAAAATTTGCGCAGGCTTCTTCCGGCCTGAGCGGTGCGGGCAATACCTTGCTGCAAAAAATGACCGTGGAAGGGCTGGGTGGACAGCTGCTGTTGGGCCTTGTGCTAGGCGTGGTGTGGAGCCCTTGTGTCGGCCCTACGCTGGGCGCGGCCGTGACACTGGCGAGCCAGGGGCAGGACCTGTTGCAGGTGGCGGTGCTGATGCTGGTGTTCGGCGTGGGCGCCGGCTTGCCGCTGATCGTGCTGGGCCAGCTGTCGCGCCAGCGCATGCTGACACTGCGCCAAAAACTCTTTAGCGCCGGCAAGCTTGGCAAGCAAGTGCTGGGCGGTGCTATGCTCGCGGTGGCGGTGCTGGTTCTGACCGGAATGGACAAACGCATCGAGGCGGTGGCGGTGGATATTTCACCGATGTGGCTGGTGCGGCTGACCACTTCTTTGTGACCCTAACAAACCAAGGATATTGAATGCAGGATAAATTTGACCTGGTCGTCATTGGCGGCGGCTCCGGCGGCGTTGCCGCTGCGCGCCGTGCTGCGGCGCACGGCGCCAGCGTAGCGCTGATAGAACGGGACCGCCTCGGAGGCACCTGCGTGATCCGCGGCTGCGTCCCGAAAAAACTGATGATGTATGCCAGCCGTTTCCGCAGTGAACTGCGTGATGCGCCTGCATACGGCTGGACCATTACGGACGCCAGTTTTGACTTGGCGGTATGGCAGGATCATAAGACTGCGGAAATCGACAGGCTGGAACAGATTTATCACGACATGCTGGTCGCCGCCAAGGTGACTGTCTTTGCCGGTCAGGCCACTGTGGTGTCGCCATCCAGCGTACAGGTAGGCGAGCAGTTGCTGCAGGCCGGCACCATCCTGCTGGCAACCGGCGGCAGGCCCAGCAATGATGCCTTGCCTGGGCTGGAGCAGGCGATGACGTCGGACGACATACTGAATCTGCGGGTGCTGCCCAAGCGCCTGGCGGTCTTGGGGGCCGGCTATATAGGACTGGAGTTTGCCAGCATCATGGCCGGACTGGGCAGCCAGGTGTCGCTGTTCTTCCGCGATGAACTGCCTATGCGCGGTTTCGACCGTTCGCTACGTGAGCGCCTGAAAATCAACCTGAAGCTGCAAGGCATCCACATGGAATCGGGCAGCCGCATCACCCGCGTCGAGGCCGGTCCCGGCTTTGCGCGCATAGTCACTGCGCAGCATACGCATGAGTTCGACGCCGTTCTGAATGCGTCCGGCCGCACGCCCAACAGCGGCGGCATGGGACTGGAAGCATTGGGCGTCAGCGTGCAGGAGAACGGCGCCGTGATCGTGGACCCATTCAGCGCAACTACCGTCAAGGGCATCTATGCAATTGGCGATCTTACCAGCCGCAAGAACCTGACGCCGGTGGCAATTGCGGAAGGCCGTGCTTTTGCCAACAATCTGTACAAGGGCATGCAGCGTACAGTGGATCATGCATCGGCCGCGACGGCGATGTTTACCAATCCGCCGCTGGGTACGATAGGCCTGACCGAAGAAGAGGCGGCCCGCCGCGGCAGGCTGCGCGTTTATGAGGCGGATTTCCGGCCGATGAAAACAGCTTTTGCCGGCCTCAGCAACCGTAGCTACATGAAGCTGGTGGTGTGGGACGACAGCGATAAAATTGCCGGCATCCATATGCTGGGTGAGGATGCGGCGGAAATCATACAGTCGCTGGCGGTGGCCTTTACGATGGGCGCGACCAAAGCGGACTTCGACCGTACCATGGCGGTCCACCCGACTGCGGCGGAAGAGCTGATGCTGATGCGCGAGCCCAGCCGCATTGTCGAGCAGCAGGCATAAGGAAAGCCCTCAGGGAGCAATAGGCAAAGCGCTGCCGCGTCTGTACAATGGATCGCGAAAAATAACAGAAAATGTTGTTGATTGTGACCGGGAGAAGCGCTTGCCGTACATCAGAATCAAAACACATCTTTTTGCACTGGCGCTGGTAATTTTTGTGCTGTGTACCGAAGCGGCAATTGCCGAAGATCAACGCATCCTCGTGCTGGCCGAAGATGCTCCTCCGCACAGCTTACTGAAAGAGGGTCAGGTGAGCGGTACGTCTACTGAATTCGTTCGCCTGCTCACAGCGAAGGCAGGGCTGGCGCCGGACATCCGGCTGATGAACTGGAAAGCCGCGTTGCAGGTCATTGACGACCAGCCTGCCGTGCTGATCTATCCCATTGCGCGCACCCCGGAACGGGAAAGCGCGTTCTACTGGATAGGGCGGCTGGCGATCTATAAAACCTATTTTTACAAGAAGAAGGACCGCGGCGATATCCTGCTGAAAAGGCTGGAAGATGCGCAAGCCTATCGCATCGGCGCGGTGCGCAAGGACGTGCGTTCAACGTATCTGGCGGCGAACGGATTTTCGGCCGGAGGCAAGGGCCTGACCGGCGTATCCGACAATAAGGAAGCCTTGCGGCTGCTGCAGATAGGGCGCATCGACCTCACGCCGATGTCCTCATTTGCGTTTGAAGGGGCCTGTGCATCCATGGGGGCAAATATCCACTGCGAGCAATTCGAAGCTACACTGCCAATCGACCTGACAGCAGACATTTATCTCGCCGCCAGCAAGAAGACGCCGGCCGATACGGTACGGCGTTTGCAATCGGCCTATGACAGCCTGGTGGAGGATGGTAGCTTTACCCGTCTGCTAGGAAAGTATTCGAAACAATAAATGCTGATCGGCATAGCGCGGTATATCGTGATTTATCGCGGCATATCGAATCAGGATCTTGCGGTATCGTTCCTGAGCATCTCGTTTCTACGCGCGGCGGCCACCTCGTCATGCACGTCCAGCGTCACCGGCTGAACGGCGGAAACCGATTCCACACTATTGACCGCTTCTACTGCCGGTTTGCCCAACTCCCTGGCATTTCTGTCATCAACGATATTGGCGACCGGCGCCCTAAGGCTATATGCCGCAATGGCTGCGGCAAAAGCGGGGTCAAGCGCGGGGTTGGTTTCCGGGTTGGCGGTATTTGCAGCCTGGTCCGTCGTCTCTGCGGTAGCTGTTGCAGGTACGGCGGCGCCTGCGAGGGCATCGGCATTCGCCTGTTCCAGCCCTGTCAGCAGGGTATTGTCTATCGTTGCGTCCACTGCCGGCTGGGCCGGGATAGTGGAATTTACCGTCGCGGCTGTTGTCGCGAGGGTAGCCGCTTGTGCAGGCGCCAATGTGCTGTTGTCGTCTGCTTGCTGTGCGTTGCCGGCGTCGGCCGCCTGCGCGTTGTCTACGGCGTTTTGTTGGACAAGCAGTGCGGCAGCCGCCGCATCGCTCAAGGCATTCTGGGTTGCGATGTTTTGCGCCTGCGTCAGCGCTGACGGCGCCGATGGTGTTATTAAATTTGACGGCGCCTGGCTTGCGGTGGCCGGAGATTGCGCGACGGCAGTTGTAGCAGCAGTAGCCGTAGTGGCGGCGGGTGCGGGCGTGGCAACTGTTGTTGCTGCTTCAGGTCCGCCGTTGGCGCTCAATGGTGTGCTGATGGCACTGGCAATGCGCGCCACTGTGCTTGCAGCGGCATTCGTGTCCGCGGCGGGTGCCGCAACTGCGCTGCTGGCAGCCTGGGCTGGGGTTGCGGTATCGTCGCTATTGTCTTGCTGCGGGGTTGCTGCGGTGGATGCAGTAGTCGGCGTAGTAGTCGGCTTAGTCGGTGCCGTCGGGGCAGCAGGTGCTGTCGCTTGTATGGCGGAGTTGTTCGCGCCGGCGGCGTTTGCAGCCGCGGATGCCTGCACTTCTGCCAGGGCGGCATTCTGGGCGGAGACGATCGCTTCGCTGAGTGCTTCATCCTGCAAGGTTTTTTGTAAGGCGGCGTTTGCAGCCGTTACCGCTGTGGGCAGGGGCAGCCTGGCCGCCGCCAGCTGAAGCTCCAACTGCGTGGTAAAAATATCCTCAATGCCTGTCGAAGAATTAAGGTCTTGCTGCGTCAGGAAAAAGTTGTTGCTCTGCGCCACCAGGCTTGCCGCCAGCGGTGCAAACGAGGAGGCCGCCTGCGCCAGTACGGCGCTGGTCGCCGCGGGATTGGCATTGAAAGCGCTTTGCAGTTTGAGCGGGTCCACCACCAGCGAAGCGCTGGTGCTGATCGGCAATTGGCCACTGGCACCGCTTTGCAGCGTGATGCCGACGTTGGCGAGCCCGGTCAGCAAGCTAGCTCCATTGCCGTTGCCGTTCCCTGCGGAAGCCGCTGCATTTAGCGGCGTATTGGTCAGCGCCTGCAACAGCAGGTCTGTGCCGGAAGCATCCGTCGATTGTCCAATCGATCCCAGTGTCCCCGGCAAGCTGAAAATGTCGCCTGGATCCGATCCGCCCGTACTGAAGCCTGGGAGCGCGTTATTGTTGTTGCCCAAGCCGCTCAGGCTATTGAAACTGTTAAAGGCAGAGGCAAAATTAATCGCAGCTCCAAGCACGCTGGAAAAGCCTTGCGGGTTGCTGCCCAGGCTCTGCGTCGCAGACGCGGCCGACAGCAGCCGCGCAGCAGGAGAAAGCTCGATCACGTCATTGGCAGCCAGGGTATCTGCAGGCGCGACGGATGCAGCAGACGATGCGCCGGCAACCAGCAGCCTTGCATTGACCCTGTCTACAGGGGTGGGAGAGCCCGTTTGCGATAACGGAGAGAGCGGGGTGAGGGTATTGTCCATGCTGATACCTTGCTGCAAGACGCGGGGCGCATCTGTGCGATAGCGAACCAGAACCCGCCTTGAAGCAGCAGGTCACAATCTCATTCTAGTCAATTTAACAGATTTGATACAAAAAAATAGTTGCCTCAAGGCATTGTGTGATGCAACAATTACGTATGTAACGATTTTTTACATTCTTTGTTTCAGCCAGGAATCAAGCCGTAGAGAGCGAGCTCCGACGGCAGTGCAAACCGGCAAGCTAATCACCTGTTCATCACCTTACCGCAAACGCAATGTGACATCACATCGGCGCGTTGCGCTTTAACGTTTTATCTTGTCACCATTGCCCTTGGAGACCGGTACCAAAATGCCTAAGCAAAGTACAGCAGCGCCGCTTAGCTCGAAACTGCAATTCGAAGGAGTGGGGCTGGACGGCAAGGATTTCGCCGAAAGCGCGCCTGACTCCTTTGATGACTGGGACTCCGTGGCTACACCCGCATCTACTCCTGCCGCACCGGCAATGGCTCCCGAAGCTGCTCCCGTTAAAGAAGATCCCGTCCGCCGCAAGCCGCGCCGGCAATTTGTTGCCTCGCCAGCGGTGGAAGAAACGGAGGACGCGTTTCGGCGTACGACAGTGCGCAGAACGCCAGCCAAGGCATTGCGCCGCAAAGACAAATTTGCGCAATATGCAGCTGCCATCGCACTGCTCGGCACGCTGCTGTTTGCCGGCGGAATTTATTCCTATGTGCAAAGAGATCCGACCAATGACGCTGCCCTCAGCTATTCCGCTTTGCCGGCTGCCGTCATCAATGTGGATGGGCAGGTCGCCAGGCTGCAGGTGACAATACAGGTGGATGCGGAAGACCAGGAGTGGCTGGAGCAAAACAAGAAGGTCATTCAGGAAATCTTCCAGATTGTCGTCTCAAGGACCAATCCGCTAGACCTGCGCACACCAGAAGGCTTTAAGGCGATGCAGGCGCAGTTGAAAGACGAGATCAATTCGCAGATGAAGGTTGACAAGGTGCAGGCGGTATTGCTGACCGAACTGATGATGCAGAGCAGGGGATAGTTTATCCCAGCCAGGAAAGCCGGTTCACCGGCTTTTTTTTTGCGGCTTGCTCAGGTAACGGCAAGTGGCTTAGCGTAAATTATGTACTTATGGTGAACAGCGTCGAAGCGACGAAGCGCAAAAAGGTCTACACTTGAGCATTCATTATCAGTTCTAGCAGGAGTCGTGATGCCAACAGCAATATGGAACGGCGCAGTCATCGCCGAGGCCGCCAAAGACCAGGTCGAAATCGTCGAAAATAATGTGTATTTTCCTGAAGAGTCGGTCAACAAGGCGTTTTTGCAGGCCAGCGAAAAGCTGAGCATCTGTCCCTGGAAAGGGGTCGCCAGCTATTACGACGTAGTCGTGGACGGCAAGGTCAACCAGGATGCTGCGTGGACGTATCGCACGCCCAAGGATGCGGCCAAGGAGATCACCAACCACATCGCCTTCTGGCGTGGCGTGGAAGTGCAGCGCTAGTTCATTCGCAATCGGGTCTGAATTTCGTCGCTACGGAGTTCAGATCTTTCGCACTATCCCCACCGGCAAGTCGCTGATGCGCCGCAGTTCCTCTGAATCCAGCCACTCCGGATGCGCCAGATGATGCAATAGCATGCCGGTCGCATCCTCTCCCCAGAATAAATGCGGCCCCAGCGCGAATGTCGGGATGCCGAACACGCCCTGTGCAAGTGCGCGGTCGGTATTGGCGCGCAACTCCAGCTTTACTGCTTCCTGCCCGATCAGATCATCCGCATTGGGAATATCCAGATAGGTACACAGCGCTTGCCAGTCTTGCGGCGAAGTCATGCCGTTTCCCTGCTGCCAGATGTAGCGGAATATTTTTTGCACCAGATCTTTTCCCGAACCCATGGCTACGGTCAGGCGCAGCAGCGATATAGGGTTAAACGGATGGGCAGGCGGCATCCGGAACGGGATGCCCAGCTGCTCGGCGCGGAATTGCGTATAGCGATAGGTGTGCTTGCGCTTTTCCGGTATCTCGGCCGGTCCCTTATGCTCCCAATGACCCAGCAATGCACCGAACACGATAGGCCGCAGATTGACATGCAGTTCCGGCGGCAGCAGCCCGAACTGCTCCAGCTGCAGATAGGCGTACGGAGAGTTGAAATCGAAGTACCAGTCAGCCTGCATGGCGGAAGGAATAGACGTTTCTGGAGCGCTCATCATGCCTCTTGGTATGGGAATTAGGTGCAAAAACAACAAAACTGTAACATTGTGCGATTAACGCTCACAAATCGTTTGTGTGGGTCAACAAAGCTGTCTTTACTACGTTAACTGCTTATAGACTGCATCAACCGGAAATTGTTGTGAAATTACGCCGGCGTCGATGATCTTTCTCGCAGTGCTACTCATTGTCCGTCGTAGTACTTGATCAGACTAATTTCGTAACAGCTTCTGAAGCATACACAAATTGCAATGCATGAGGTGAAGCAATGGAACAAAATCAGCATCCGACCAAGGAACAGGTCAGAGAATACTTGAAGCACCGGCAGCAGGAGCATTGCCCTCCGCCGGACATCAAGGAAATCCGGCGTCAGCTTGGCTGGGATTTGATAGAAACAGATAGAAAAAACAGATTGAGATAAGCGATTTGTGGACTTGTTGGATTTGTTTGTAAGGCCCGCCCTCCTTAAGCCGCTGCATGCGCGATAGCCCGCAGTTGCCATATTCATGCTGAATTTATCGGGTGGTAGGCAAGGCATGCTGCCGATATCGGTTTACGTTTTCCGTTTTTACTGCCGCAAAAAAAATGCTGAACCGGAGCGTTATCTCACCTTCCCAGCACCTGCCCAGCACTTCTTCCGCCCTTTTTATTCCCTGCAATTATTCCAACCAACCAACAGCTTCGCCAGCTTGCCGGCGAAGCTGCAGATGGAATGCCGTTACTTCTTTTTCATGCTTACTGCCACTATCTTGCCGATAACTGCTTACCACCTGCGGCCGCGATAGCCCCATCCACCGTAATAGGCCGGTGCTACAACAACTGGCGCAGGTTCTACATACACGCCGGGGCCGCCGCCGTAACCGTAGCCGCCGCGGGCGGGATAAACAACGCAACCGGACAGGCTTGCTGTTGCAGCGATAACTGCAACGATGAGCAATGATTTGAAACGCATGGCTTCCTCCTGTGAAATGAAAACGCCTGAGGATATAACTGCCCGCAAGCCCATCACGTTGACGATAGGTTTGTAAGTGTTTGTTTCTTCACCGGATGGATCGTGTTTCCAGGAACGCTATACGGGTCTACCTGCGCCGTCGAATAATGCGTTGGCACATAAACGACACATACCGCCACTATTGCAAGATCCTTCTATAAACATTGTTAATAATTATTAAATTTTCACCAGGCAACATTTTTGGCGATTACTATAGCTGATACCCATAGCGCACACTCGAAACTTGCGGTAAATGGGCCGGAATTACCAGCCTAAAGCACCGCAACTTGTCGCAAAAATTCTTCCATGCCCATGTTTCGCTCTTTTTTGTTGTGCTTCGCGCTGCTGTGCGACTTTGCCCTCGCGCATGCAGAAACGGTGACGCTGGTCGGCGAAGACGACTGGTACCCGTATGCTGCTGTCAAGGATGGCCGCCTGCAAGGGTTTGCGGTCGATGTGATAGACGCTGCATACGCCGCAGTCGGTATCCAGGCGCAATTCGTTTCGGCGCCGTATGCGCGCTGCCTGATGATGGCCAGGACCGCACAGGCGACAGGCTGCTTCGACAGCCTCAATGATGCCAGGCTGGGACCGGAATTCCTGTTCCATAGAGAACCCATTTTCAAGGCAGTAATAGGAATCTATGCACGCAGTGATGCAGGCCCGCAAAAGGTCACGGTCGCAGGCCTGAAGGGAAGGCGTGTCGGTTTTACGCACGGCTATACCTACGGCGATGAGGTCGAGACGGATACGCAGATCGTGCGCGAGCAGGCGCCGACGGACATATCCAATCTGCGCAAGCTGGTGATGGGCCGCTCGGAATACTCGCTGGTCTATACGCGGGTGGTCGACTACCTGAGCGTAGCCTACCCGGCCGAGTTGAAAGATAAAGTACGGCAGGTCGGCATCGTGTCTGAGGACAAGCTGTTTGTCAGCTTCTCCAGGAGCCGCCCTGAAGCCGGCAGGTATGCGGAATTGCTGGACAAGGGCTTGCTGGCGATACGCGCCAACGGCATCTATGCCGGTATAGAGAAAAAATGGAAAAGCCCCGGGCTTTAGGAGAGGGCAAACTCGCCTTCCAGCAGCGAATAGTATTCAAGATCGACGAAGCGGCCGTTTTTCCACTCGCACTGGCGGCGCTTGCCTTCCAGCTGGAAACCCAGTTTTTGCAGCAGGCGGCTGCTGGCAATATTCTCCGGTTCCACTTCTGCTTCAACGCGGTGCAATGACATTTCCCGAAACCCGTGCGGCAGTATCGCGCGCAGGCACTCCTGCATCACGCCGCCGCCCCAGTGTTCGCGCTGCAGCCAGTAGCCCATGTCGGTATTGCGGTTCTCCTTGTCCCATGCGTAAAATCCGCAAGCGCCAATCAGTGTGCCAGGATCCTCCTTTTTGCAGATACCCCACCAGATGCCGGTTTGCTGTTCCAGCAGTTCCTGATACCAGTCTATTTGTGCCTGCGTCGCTTCCACGCTGTCATACGAAATACCGTAGTAGGCGGTGATGGCTGGATCCGACAGGCCGCGGAAAACCTCGGAGATATCTGCAACGGCGATGTCCCTGAGCAGGAAACGGGCGGTATGGAGAACGGGGAAAGCCTGGTTCATTTAAGTGCTGGCAAGCGCTAAAACAAAATGGCAAACAGGCACATTGCAATGCCCACCAATGACACCATCCACACCAGTGTGCGCACGACCGGAATGCCCATTGCATACAGCGGCAGGTAGATGATCCTTGCGGCCAGGTAGAGCAGGGCGCCCCAGTGCGTCAGTGCGCCGGTGCGATTGGCAATGCAGGCGACCAGGATGGCGGCAATAAAGATGGGCATTGTTTCAAACAGGTTTGCCTGCGCGCGCAGCAGGCGGGCAGGCAGCGGTTTCAACGGAGCTTGTTCTCCGTCGCGGGCACTCATATTCCACTTGCTGCCGTATTGCGCGGTCCTGGCGGTGGACGCCATCAATATCTGGGCGACTGCGAGCACGAGGGTCCAGGCGACACAATAGAGTTCAAAATTCATCGTCAACGCTCCTAAAGAATGGTAGCCGCGGAAGGCGGTGATCCGGGCTGCATATTGCCGTCAAAAAAAGCGGCGTCGTCGTTTAGAATGGCGCTGGCAACTATGCTGAAGCACGGGTTTCAGCGCAATCGTACAGGAGATAGCATGAAAGGAGAAAATACAATGAAGGGTGCGGGCGGTACAGAGGGCGGTGTGGGCCAGTTTTTTCTGGGCCTGTTCATGATGTGCGGCGGCTTCTATATGTTGCTCAATGCCATTTCCGTTCATTCCAGCTTCGGCATGGGTATGGGCATTTACAGCCTGCGTGCCTTCGGCGGCAGCTATGGCGTGACCAGCGGCATGATCATGGTGCCCTTCATCATTGGCATAGGCCTGGTGTTTTACAACGTCAGGAGCCTGTTGGGCTGGGCGCTCGCGCTGGGTTCGCTGGCGGCGCTGATTTTCGGTGTCATTACCTCCATCCACTTTGACTTGCGCAGCATGACACTGTTTGACCTGATCGTGATCCTGGTACTGGCGGTGGGCGGGATGGGCCTGTTCCTCAGTTCCATGCGCAGCAGCAAGCGCGACTAAAAACAGAAAGCGGGCCTTTGCCCGCTTTCTGTTTTTACACAAGGTTTATACAAGGAAACCGGCAGCATGAACAGCCTGCCGTAGCCTCAGGTTTCCGATTTGATCGTATTGCGGATGATGCCTATGCCGGTGATTTCGGTTTCCATCACGTCGCCGGGTTTCATGAATTCCGGTGGCTTGCGCGCAAAGCCCACGCCGGATGGCGTGCCGGTGCTGATGATGTCGCCTGCTTCCAGAGTCAGGCCGCGCGATAGCTCGGCGATGATGCGGGGGATCTTGAAATACATCTGTTTGTAGCTGGCGTTCTGTTTTTCCACGCCATTGACGCGGCAGATCACGCGTGTATCGTCCAGGTTCAGGCCTGCGGTTGTCACTATCCACGGCCCCATCGGGCCATGGCCGTCCAGGCTTTTTCCTTTGAACCATTGGCCGCCATGGCGTTTTTGCTGCACGTCCCTGGCGGTGGTGTCGTTATAGACCGCATAGCCGAACACGTGGTTCATCGCCTGTTCTTCGCTGATATTGCGGCCACCCTTGCCGATGACGATGGCCAACTCTGCCTCCCAGTCTATCATCGTGGAATTGCTGGCGTCGTACGGAATGGTGTCGAAAGGGCCGTTCATCGTGTTGACGGCCTTGGTGAAGAACACTGGATTAGCCGGATAAGAAGTGACCGTCTTGTCGGCACGCGCATCCTTGCCCTCTTCAAAGTGGTCCAGGTAATTCCAGCCCACTGCGTAGATATTGCTCTGCGGCTTGGGGATGGGTGACCACAGATGCACCTGATTCACAGTGGGGCTGGCCATCTTCAGCAGCGCAGCCCTTTGGGCCAGCGAGTGGGCCTGCGCAACCCCGGCGTCGCCGCTGGCGACCAGCGACAGCATGGAAGCGGGGTCAAACACCAGCTTTTGTTTCTGCTTCTGCGCTTCCGCGCCAATGTCGATAACACGGCCATCGTCCAGCACCACGCCCACACGCGGCTTGTCTCCCTTTTTTGGAGAAAAAGTTGCCAGGCGCAAACCTAGTTTGGCAGCCAGAGGCGTGATGGCGCCAATTTGCGGTTCCTGGGCTGCGGCGGGCAGTGACTGTCCCAACACACCTGCGGCGGCACTCGTGGCGCTGAGTTTCAGGAAGCTGCGGCGGTTTTCTTTCATGCGGATCTCCATTTTTTAATTGATGGCCAGGCCCGGCAGAAAATTTCCGCTGAGCCACATGGCATGGCTTGATTTCACCAGACATTTGCGTTTCCGTGTGCCGCTTTCAACAATCCGATACATAAGGCCGTGCGATAGGCGCGCATGGGCCAGGAAAAGGGAACGCGTGGAAGTGTGCAAGAGAGCAAATCAAGTATGTATTCAGCCACATGCTGTTTGTACCACGTTGGGGATAGCGCAGAAATGTGATAATGTAATATCAGCTTTCCTTAAAAATAAAAAGTAAAAATCCCCGCATGGATTTTCATGCTGCACAATGCTGCATATAGGGGTAAGCAATACCCAGACCAGAATTCAGTTCATCTCACAGGTTCGCAGCCGCTGCCATGGATGAAGCGAGGCTTGTTGCCCAACTCAGGTGCCCAGATTAGCCATTCCTCATGACGACGATAGAACACGCTAGCGAATTTGAATTCATCCAGGGCCTTTCGGCCGAGCTGTCTTCGAAAGAACTGATTTTTCCGACCTCGCTGAACGCGACGATGAAAATCCGCAAGGCGCTCAGCAACCAGGATATTTCCAACGACAATATCGCCCGCATCATCAGCGCAGAACCCGTGGTGTCAGCACAGGTGCTGCTGCTGAGTAATTCAGTGATGTTCAACCGCAGCGGGAAAAGAATTTCCGAACTGCGCGCAGCCACCATGCTGCTGGGGTTTGCGGCCGTGCGCCATGTCGCCATTTTCGTTGGCATGAAACAACTGGCGGAGCATCAGGCGGTGGGGCAGGTGTCGCAGCACATGGAGGGTTTGTGGACGCGCAGCCTGCGCGTGGCGGCGCTGTCTTATGTGCTGGCCAAGGACCTGACCAGGCTGAGCCCGGACAAGGCGATGCTGGCCGGCCTGTTGCACGATGTGGGTAAATTTTATATCTTGAACCGTGCGCGCCAGTACCAGAACCTCTTTGTCACCGAACACACGATCTGGGAAGTGGTCGACCAATGGCATGCGAGCATAGGCGCCGCGATCCTGGAAAACTGGGATATCGACGATGATGTCCGCATGGCTGTGATGGACCACCGCGCACCGAACCTGCCAACCGGTATCAGGCCGACATTGACCGACGTGATCGCGACGGCAGATTTTCTGGACCGCCACTTCGTCGCCAATACGCTGGACAGCGTCAACTGGGATGCCTTGCCGGTAGCGCTCAGGAACCTGCACCTGACCCGTGAAAGGCTGGATCAGTTGAGGGAAGAAACCAGGGGCGAGTTGAGCCAGATATTGAAGGCCATTGCTTAGCGGGCTTGTTTCTCGCGATTGAAAATTTTTTGGATGCTGCCTGGGCGAGAGCGGCAGAATGCGGGAAGAGCGGTATTGGAGATACAATTGTAATCTAACCAATTAACCAGGCGTATCAGTCATGACAGCAAGCGAAAAAAACAGGGAATTTGAGTTCATCGAAGGACTCACTGCGGAGTTGTCGGCGAAGGAGCTGATTTTCCCTACCTCGCTGAATGCGACGATGAAGATTCGCAAGGCGCTCAGCAATCCCGATATTTCCAATGATGCGGTGGCGCGTATCATCAGCGCCGAGCCTGTGTTGTCCGCGCAGGTGCTGCGACTCAGCAATTCCATCATCTACAATCGCACCAACAAGCGCATTTCCGAACTGCGCGTGGCAACCATGGCGCTGGGTTTTGCCGCCGTGCGCAATGTCGCCATTTCCGTAGGCATGAAGCAACTGACCGAGCACAAGTCTACCGGGCAGAGTTCGCAACGCATGGAGGGTTTGTGGACGCGCAGCCTGCGCGTGGCGGCGATGTCGTATGTAGTGGCCAAGAATCTTACCAGGCTCAGCCCGGACAAGGCCTTGCTGGCCGGCCTGCTGCATGATGTGGGCAAATTTTATATCTTGAACCGCGCCCGCCATTACCAGGACTTGTTCGTATCTGAAAAAGCCCTGTGGGACCTGGTGGACCAATGGCATGGCAGCATAGGCGCGGCCATCCTGGAAAACTGGGATATCTCCGACGACATCCGCTCCGCCGTCATGGATTGCCGCTCACCGGACATTCCTCTGGCGCCTAAGCACACGCTTACCGACGTGGTCGCTACGGCAGACTTCCTGGATGCGCATTTCGTGGCCAAATCCATCGATGTCGTCAACTGGAAGGTGATCCCGCCTGCTTTGCAAAACCTACAGCTCGATCAGGAAAAAGTCGAAGCCCTGATGAGCGAAACCAAGGGCGAGCTGGGCTTGATCCTGCAGGCCATTGCCTAAGCTCCAACTCCTCGGCAGTAACAACTTGTTACTCCAATTACAGTCCGGCGGTAATCGCCTTGCCGTATCTCCGCGTTAGATGCCCATGAGCCGCCGCAAGCAGGCGGTTCACGAAGCATACAAAAATTTTAACCATACAGGGATACGCCATGAAAACCACAAAATTACTCGCCGTATTATTGAGCAGCCTGTTTGCGACAGCCGCTTTTGCGCAAAGTACTGCCACTGATGTGCAGCGTGACGTCAACCAGCAGCAGAGGATAGAAAATGGCCTGAAGTCCGGCCAGCTCACGACACGTGAGGCAGCAAAGCTGGAGCACGAAGAGAAAAGCATCGACAAAACAGAAGCACGTGCATTGAAAGACGGCAGCCTGAGTCCTGCTGAGAAAGCGCGAATCCAGGGCATGCAGAACAAGGTCAGCAGCGATATCCATGCGGACAAAACCAATGCACAAACCGGCAACCCCAATTCAGTATCGAACCGCCGCATGCAGGCCGACGTGCAGCGTAACGTCAACCAGGAAAAGCGGGTGGAGAACGGTGTCAAGAATGGTTCTCTGACAAATCATGAGGTCGCCAAGCTGGAGCGCGGCCAGGCCAGGGTGGACGGACAGGAAGCCCGTGCAGGAAAAAATGGCCATGTCGCCGCAGCGGAACAGCGCAACATACAGCGCGATGAAAACAGGCAATCGCGCCGCATCCATAAAGAAAAAACGGATGCGCAGGTTCGCGGTTAGTCAGGCGAAGCAAGCCTGCAGAGCGGTATCAGGCCTCCAAGCCCTTATGCCTTCAGGCCCGCTTCGGCGGGCTTGTCTTTGATAGCAAACGCTGTGATATTCGAGCGCCTTCGCGCATAATATCTGCATGGCCCGCCGCTACCACCACCATGTTTATGTCGTAGAACTATCGAAGGATGTTCTTTACGAAGCCCGCTTCAAGAAGGCCAACCCGGATTATGTCACCGGCAAACCCTGCGTCTACGTTGGCATGACCGGCCTCAGCCCGGACCTGCGTTTCGACAAGCATAAGGCCGGCATACAATCGAACAGGTATGTGTTCGAGTTTGGCCTGCGGCTGCTGCCGGAACTCTATGAAATATATAATCCCATGCCTTACAGCGGCGCTGCCGACATGGAGGTGGAACTGGCCATAGGTTTGCGCGAGGCCGGTTATGGAGTATGGCAGGCCTGAAACCCGCCATAATGTTGCTGACGCGAAAACTGGGATTATGATAATCTGTATCTGCATAATGCACCCAGCAGCTCCAATTCCCCGGACGGATTGAATGGAAAAGGCCTACACCGGAAGTACCGACGATATCCTGGTCGGCGCGTTCAGACCCCATGGCCGGGTCGATGTCCGCATTGTCGATCCCATTGCTTACAGCGAAGCCTATGGTCCGTTCAACGCTGAACTGATCCACGCATTGATCCGCATCCAGCGCAAGTTGGCAGCCCAAGCCAGGCTGGAAGGCCCGCAGGGCGAAATCATCAGTATCTTCGATAGCGCGCTGGCCGGCCCCGAAGTGGTAGGCATCCTCACGCAGGCACTGCAGGCAATGCTGCGGGAAGGCCGCAGCAAGGTAGGCGCGGCGCTGCTGATAGGACCGGACGTGGAGGGTATCAGCATCATGCTGCCGGCCATCCTGGCTTGTTATACCAAGGCCGGTATTCCCAGCCGTGTGTTTGACAAGATGGAAGATGCGGAAAGCTGGATCAGGGGCCTGATCGCAGCCGCCTGCGCAGAAGCGGAAGCTACCAAGGCTGTCAGCGGTTGATGAAGGAGTCGTGCCAGGTAGTGCGCGGCACGGCGCGCTGGATATAGCGCTCATTCTCAGCCTGGATCGCCGCAATCTCCCTCAGCACCTCGCGCGGAAACCCTACCCGCTCTACACCCCTGTCCTGCAAGGACAATGAATTCAGATAGCGCTTCAGGTGCTGCGGCTCATTGCAAAACAGGCAAATGCGTTCCCAAACATGCGGGAAAGCTTTCTTCAGGTGTTTTTCCGGCGTCAGCTTTTCAATTTCCAGGATGGACAGCGCTTCGATATTGCTCGGCGTGGGATGCGAATTGTAGATCGCCTGCACGGTGTCCATGTGCTTGTTTTCTTCAAACTGCGTACGCATGATCGTGCTGGCTGCTACATCGGGCTTGGGCGAGGCAATTGTCGAGAACGGCGCCAGCGTACGCAGGATCTGTTCAAAGGTCGGTAGCGTATCTTTGTCCCAGCGTATGGTCTTGATGCCGGCCGTCTCGAACAGCTTTTTGTTGGATGCGTAGCGGCCGTCGGCATCCTTGATGCACAATTCGATCACGCACAACAAGCCCAGGCTGGCGTCAAAAATGCCGTAATCGACCTTCTTGCCTTCCAGTTGTTCCAGCTCGGCCTGCCTGATCTTGGGATCGGAACTGCCCGGCGACAGCACGGCAGCCAGGTCGATCTTGGGGAAAATATAACAATTCGGCAAGGCCCTGCGTAAACGTCCGAAAAACGCCTCCTCATCACCGATGAGAAAACGCTTCTCTTCATAGACGGCGTAGATGTCCTTGTTCTTTTTAAAAGGCAACGAAAACATACAGGTATCGGGTACTTTTCAGTAGTCGTTTTAATATAAGCTGGCCCTAAAGGCTGCCCCGGCATGCTGCGAGTCTACCACTGTGCCTGTCGGACAGCGAAGGCTTGCTAAAAGTTTGTATTTTATTTGAGCAAAAATCAAGTACCGGTGTGCACTTTGCTTGTTTGCGCTGTTTTCCAAAGGAGAGACGCGTCGCGCCTTTCCTTTGCAATTTGTAAAAACTTTATTTGCCCCAGGAGTCTTTCAGCGTGACCACCCGGTTGAATACCGGTTTGCCTGGCGCTGAATCGACGCGGTCTGCGACAAAGTAGCCGTGCCGCTCAAACTGGTAGACATCTTCCGGCATCGCGGCCGACATGCCTGGTTCCAGATAGGCGGTCACGACTTCTTTTGATGCCGGGTTCAGCGCCAGTTTGAAATCCTTGCCGCCGGAGTCTGGATTCGGATCGGTGAACAGCCGGTCGAACAGGCGTACTTCGGCTTCCAGCGCGTGCGGCGCGCTGACCCAGTGGATGTTGCCCTTGACCTTGTAGTTGGCGCTGCCTTCAGTGCCGCTTTTGCTGTCGGCGAAGTAGTTGCAGTGCACGGCGATCACATTGCCGTCTGCATCCTTGTCGCAGCCCGTACATTCGACCACATAGCCGTAACGCAGCCGCACCTTGTTGCCAGGAAACAGGCGGAAATAGCCCTTGCTCGGCGTTTCCATGAAATCTTCCTGTTCTATCCACAGCTCTTTGCTGATCGGGAAGACGCGGTTGCCGCGTTCCGGGAAGTGCGGGTGGACCGGCGATGTGCATTCCACGGTTTCGCCCTCAGGGAAATTGTCGATGACCAGTTTTAGCGGACGCAGCACGGCGGTGGCGCGCGGCGCTTTCGGGTCCAGGTCTTCCCGCAGGCAGCCCTCCAGCACGCTGTAGTCTATCCAGCCGTCGGATTTGGTGACGCCGGTGCGTTCGCACATCAGTTGTATCGCTTCCGGCGTGTAGCCGCGGCGGCGCATGCCCACCAGCGTCGGCATGCGGGGATCATCCCAGCCTTCGACAATGGCTTCTTCCACCAGTTGGCGCAGCTTGCGTTTGCTGGTGATGATGTAAGTCAGGTTCAGGCGGGCAAATTCGTACTGGTGCGGCACCGGTTTCTTGAAGAAACCGCCTTCGGCGCAACGCTCTATGACCCAGTCGTAGAAAGGGCGGTGGTCCTGGAACTCCAGCGTACAGATCGAATGCGTAATGTTTTCCAGCGCATCCGATAAGGGGTGCGTGTAGTCGTACATCGGGTAGATGCACCATTTGTCGCCGGTGCGGTGATGGTGGGCGTGGCGGATGCGGTAGATGGCTGGGTCGCGCAAGTTGATGTTCGGCGAGGCCATGTCTATCTTGGCGCGCACGATGTGTTCGCCGTCCTTGAATTCGCCGGCTTTCATACGGCGGAACAAGTCCAGCGATTCCGCCGGGCTGCGGTCGCGGTAAGGCGAGTTCTTGCCAGGTTCGCCGAAATTGCCGCGGTTGGCCTTCATGTCGGCGGCGCTCTGGCTGTCCACGTAGGCATGGCCGGCGGTGATCAAGTACTCGGCCATTTCATAGAGCTTGTTGAAATAGTCGCTGGCATAGTACAGATGGGTTTGCTTGGCACCGGCTATTTCTTTTTCCCACGTAAACCCCAGCCATTTGACGCTGTCCAGGATAGTGTCGACGTATTCCTGTTCTTCTTTTTCAGGGTTGGTATCGTCAAAGCGCATGTGGCACAGGCCGGCGTAGTCGCGTGCCAGGCCGAAGTTGACACAGATGGATTTGGCATGGCCTATGTGCAGGTAGCCGTTGGGTTCGGGAGGGAAGCGGGTAATGACGTTGGGCAGGTCGGGGCGGGCATAGGTGCCGGCAACCAGGTCGGCGTCGATCTGGTTGCGCAGAAAATTGGCGGCAGGCTCGGGCGTTGCGGTATTGGCGGTGCTGCTTTTAATATCGTTGCTCATTATGCTAGCTTCGTTAAATAGTGGGATGACAAGCATTTTACCGTAGCGTGGCCCGATTCAGTCGGCGGTAGGCCGTCCGCGTATAAATTGTTTGCAAGAAATTGCCTTATTTTCATCGCGGCCTGCTTAGCCCGGCCTACAATGCAAGAGCGAGGCAAGCAAATGCAATAAAACCTGCTTAACGGTTACCTGCTCCTAGGCACTCTTCCAGGCTGTACCGATCTTATGTTTGTACAAACATCTCGGTCCCCGTCAGCTGCTGCGATGCGGCAAGCTTTCTCTTTTTTCCAACAGTTTTCCCATTTTGCGCATTTTAGATATCACGTCGTTCGACGTAGGGTATCGCTTTCCGATACTTCGATTCCAGGTTCCGCAAGGCGCAAAAAAACGTCTTTAATGGAGGCTCATAACAAGATGAAGTAATTAGGCATATGAGGCTATTGGAACATTGTGGCGGCGAACAGCAAATGCAAGCCCAGGCAAACCTGAAGGTCTCTGAAATCCGATGATCTGGAGGACGAAATGAACAAGATGTGCAAGCGCAAGGCACTGATAGACGCCGCGGACCTGGGGCTGTTGCATTACGGCCAGGTGGACCCCTTGCTGCATTACCTGGAAGAGCGCCTGGCCAGGCATAAAGCGGCCAATGCCCGGTTTACCGGCGGCAATGTGCTGTATTACCTCGGCGGCATGCTGGCCATCGGCGCCTGTACGCTGTTCAGTACGCTGGCGGTGGAAAAATGGGGCATGCCGGTGCTGCTGGATATGACGCTCGTGTATATCCTGTGCACCATCACGCTGGCGATGTGGCTGGACAGCCGCGGCCAGGGCGTGCCGGCCGGCATATTTGCCGCGTTGACGGTGGCGCTGGTGCCGCTGGGGGTCTTTTCACTGCAGCACGTAATGGGTTTCTGGAGCGATAGTATATCTGCGGCGCACTACCGGGATTTCCACGCGCTCATAGACTGGCGCTGGCTGATCATGGAACTGGCGACATTGCTGGCCGGATGCCTGATGCTGTGGCGCTTCCGCTATAGCTTCCTGGTGATGCCGATTGCGGTGACATTGTTCTACATGGGCATGGATATCGTACCTGCGCTGTTCATCCAGGGCGACGGCGCTGTTTTCAGCGGTACCGGCTGGGCGGTGCGCCAGCAGATATCCATGGTGTTCGGCTTGCTGATGCTGGTGTTCGCCTTCGTGGTGGACGTGCGCTCGCGCTCCGGCATAGACTACGCTTTCTGGCTTTACCTGTTCGGCCTGATGAGTTTCTGGGGAGCCTTGAGCTCGATGGGCAACGGCGAACTGGCGGGCAAATTTGTCTACCTGGCCATCAATGCGTTGCTGGTACTGTTGGGCGCGGTGCTGGAACGCCGGATGTTCACGGTGTTTGGCGGCATAGGCGTGGCGATGATGCTGGGCGAGCTGTCGTGGCATATATTCAAGGATAGTTTCGTGTTTGTCGCCTTGCTGACCTTGCTTGGATTCGCACTGATCGGCGCCGGCCTCTGGTGGAGCAAGCATGAGCACAGGATCTGCGCGCGACTGCGCAGCCTGCTGCCGGAGTCCATGCAGATGATGCTGCTGACAAGAGGGTAGAGCATATCTCACCGGGATTGATGAACGAGTTCCGGTATGTGCTTTGTAAGGATATGGCATCTCCATTGACTAATCGCCAGTTCACATTCATTTGTGAAACGCGGTTTAATGCAGGAAATCAATGGAGATGTCATGGATAGAATAGTCAGGAGCGCCATGCTGATGCTGGCACTGGTCTCTGCAACGGCGATGTTGCCGGTTGCCGCGCAAAGCTGCAGCAAGGCCAGCCCGGCACATACGGTGGCGTTGCTCGAGCTTTATACATCGGAAGGCTGTGACAGCTGCCCGCCGGCAGACAAATTCGTCAGTGCGCTGTATAAGACCAGCGGTTTGGGTGCCGACCAGGTCATCCCTTTGTCCTTGCATGTGGATTACTGGGACTACATAGGCTGGAAAGATATGTTCGCCAAGCCGCTGTTTACCGAAAGGCAGCGCTGGCTGGCTGAACAGGTGTCTTCACATACGGTGTATACGCCGGAAGTCTTCGTCGCCGGCAGGGAGCTGCGCGACTGGCGCGGTGGTATGGCCGCTTCGGTCAAACGTATCAACAGCATGCCGGCGCAGGCGGACATTCGGATTACACTGGACAAGGCGGCCGACAACAAGCTCAGGGTAGGGCTGGTAGGCAAGAGTGCGCAACCCGGCAAGCTGTATTTTGCGCTGGTGGAAAATTCGCTGGTCAGCAATGTGAAGGCAGGCGAAAACCGCGGCGTCACCTTGCAGCACGACTACGTCGCCCGCGAGTGGGGAGAGCCGGTCAGCCTGACACGCGGCACTGCCGAAAATGTCAGCCGCCAGATCAGCCTGCCTGCCAACGCCGCTACGAAGAACCTGGCGGTAACTGCGTTCGTACAATCCGACAAGGGCGAGATATTGCAGGCGCTGACGTTGCCCTTATGCCAGCCCATGTAAGCACCTGCTATCCCGCTTTTGCCGATGGTTCCAAAGTGGGCAGTTGCTTACACCATCTTGGCGTTCGCGCCTGATCCCTGCCCGACCCGCAATGGCGTTGCCGATTGCGGATCTTTTTTGCTGTCGTTCCTGTCGGGCAGCATATACATGGACTGGATCGGTGGTGTGAACGATACCCCCAGCTTGCCCAGTTCCTTCAGCAAGGCGATATTGATGCGCTGCTGCGTATCCATGTATAGCATGTAATCCGCCGTGACCATAAAATATACGATGTCGAAGTGCATCGAGTGCGGCGTGAAATTCTTGAAGTGAGCGCGGTCGAAACGGACACTGGGCTGGGCTTCTATGATTTTCCTGATCAGTGCCGGTATTTTTTCTGCCAGATCGGGAGGGTTGTCGAAGCTGATCACCAGTTCAAACTGTATGCGCCGGTTTTGCATGCGCTTGTAATTGAGTATGGTGGTTTTAAGCAGCGCGGAGTTGGCGATCACTATCTGTTCACCGCTGTCGGCGCGGATGCGCGTTGTCTTAAGGCCTACGTGTTCCACTGTGCCGGACTTGCCATCCACATTAATCGCATCGCCCACTTCAAACGGTTTATCCATCGCAATGGAAAGCGATGCAAACAGGTCGCCCAGGATATTCTGCACCGCCAGCGCGATGGCAACGCCGCCTATGCCCAAACTGGCGACAAAGGCCGTGATGTTGACACCGACATTGGCCAGCATGGCCAGGAAAAAAACAATCCACAGCAGTGCCTGCAAACCCCAGACCGTCAGGGTTTGCGACACCGTAGTGGCGCTTTCACCGGCGGCGGGTGTGATGGACAGGAAGTAGCGGCGTGCGGCAATGGCAATGGCCTTGTTGATCCACAGCGCCAGTTGCAGGCCGAAAGCCAGGAACCACAGGTTATGGATCTTGTCGCCCCAGCGCTCAGGCAGGTCCAGCAGCGCCACGCCTATCAGCAGCGAAGTGACCGCCAGCGCCAGTTTGCTGGTGCCGCCGAGAATTTCCAGCAGCACATCGCGCACGTGATAGGCGTTGCTGTCCGCGGCCTGTCCCTGCCGGTTTTTTTTCAGCCTGCTGCGGAAGTAGCTGAGCACGAACTGCATGGCAATGTAGCTGACGATCATCGCCGTAAAGGCAATCAGCCAGCTTGCCACGGGAATGTTCATGATGGGGCGGGCGAGAAAGGGATTGAGTGTTTCTGCATGTTCAACGAATCCTATATCCATAGCGAAACAGCCTGTCTTTTGCTTAAAGGCTAATGCTAAATAAACATCAGTGATAGTTATATAGGACGGTGGAAAGCTTGCTTGTAGGAGAACAGGAAGTTGATGCTTTGACGCATCGATATTTTTGAACCAGGGTAGGGGAAAAATGTTTCACGGAACCGGACGAGTATCTACAGTATGGATACTCGTCCGGTCCGCTCCTGGATTCGCTGCGCTGCATCCCGGCTACACATTCTTGGTTTTTTCACTACTCGGCGATATCAAACTGCAATGAAGCCAGCTTTGCATAGATGCCGCCTTCCGCGACCAGCGACGCATGGGTGCCGGTTTCCACAATGTGGCCGTGCTCCATGACGATGATGCGATCGGCCTTTTGCACGGTGGCCAGTCGGTGCGCGATGATTAGCGTAGTGCGGCCTTGCATTGCCGCTTCCAGCGCGGTTTGCACAAGGCGCTCCGATTCTGCATCCAGCGCGCTGGTAGCTTCGTCCAGCAACAGTAACGGCGGGTTTTTCAGCAGCGCGCGGGCAATGGCGATGCGCTGGCGCTGGCCGCCGGATAGGCGTACGCCGCGTTCGCCCAGAAAGGACTGGTAGCCTTCCGGCAGCTTTTCTATGAACTCATGCGCGGCAGCCATCCTGGCAGCGGCAATGACTTCCGCGTCGCTGGCGCCGGCCCTGCCGTAGCGGATGTTTTCCATCGCATTGGCTGAGAAAATGATGGTGTCTTGCGGCACGACGCCCACGGCATCCCGCAGTGTATGCAGATGCAGCTGGCGGATATCAACGCCGTCCAGCGTGATGGCGCCTTGCTGTGGATCGTAAAAGCGAAGCAGCAGCTGGAACAGCGTGGTCTTGCCCGCTCCGGAAGAGCCGACTACCGCAACGGTCTCACCTGGTGCGATGCTGAGTGACAAATGCGCCAGTGCCGAGGCTTGCGGGCGGGAAGGGTAATGGAAGACGATATCTTTCAATTCCAGCGCTGAGCCGTTGGCGGTGCGCGCCGGCAACGGCAGCGGCTGGGCAGGCGATTGTATCGGCGATTCCACCGACATCAGCTCTATCAGCCGCTCGGTCGCGCCGGCAGCCCTTTGCGCTTCGCCCATGACTTCAGACAGTGCGCCGATGGCGCCGGCAACGATGGAGGCATACAGGATGAACTGGCCTAGTTCGCCGCCGCTCATATTGCCCTGCATGACTGCATGCGCGCCCAGCCACAGCACGAAAACAATAGCGCCGAACACCAGCAGGATGGCCACCATCGTCAGCAGCGAGCGCGCGCGTATGCGGCGCATCGCTGTAGCAAAAGCGCTTTCCACTGACGAGGAAAAGCGTTGCGCTTCTATCGGCTCATGCGTAAAGGCCTGCACGGTCGGCATCGCATTCAGTATCTCGCCCGCCATCGCAGAGGCATCGGCGATCCTGTCCTGCGAATCGCGCGACAGCTTGCGCACGCGGCGGCCAAACAGCACGATAGGCAGCACGACTGCCGCCAGCATGACGATAATGATGGAAGACAGCTTGGGGCTGGTCACGAACAGCATGGCGAGGCCGCCCAGGAACAGCAGGCCGTTGCGCAGCGCCATCGAGATACTGGTGCCGACTACGGCCTGGATCAGCGTGGTATCAGTCGTCAGCCGCGACAGCACTTCGCCGGTCTGCGTAGTTTCAAAGAACTGCGGACTTTGCGTCACCACATGCGAATATACGGCGTTGCGGATGTCGGCGGTAACCCGCTCGCCCAGCCAGGACACCATATAGAAGCGCGCGGCAGTCGCCACGCCGAGTATACAGGCGACACCGAACAGCGCCAGAAAGGTCAGGTCCACGTGCTTGATGCTTTTGTCGCCGGTGCCGCCGAAGCCGAGATCTATCATCTGCCGGAACGCATAGGGAATCGCCAGCGTAGCGGCGGCCGCCACCAGCAGAGCAATACCTGCCAGTAAAAACTGTTTCTTGTACGGCAGCAGGAAAGGCAGCAGCCCTTTCAGCGTGGCCAGAGTGCTTCTGGAGCGGGCTGGTTTTTCTTCGCTGTCGGTACTGACTTTGCCGGCCGTGGCGGATGTGGAGGATGTCGTCATAATTTAAGTGCTTTGTTGTAGCCCGTGAGTTCGAGATAGCCGCGTCCTGCCGGCTTGCCATTGCGCTGTACAGTGACAGCGCCTTCCCAATAGATTGCGCCGGTAGAACGGCGTGAGTCCAGCTCCTGGTCGTCGCTGAGCGGCTGCAGGTTCCACATGTCGGGCTCGCCTTTGCCATCCGTCAATGCCATCGCGGTAGCAACCGGGTAACGGGTGTTGGTCGCGGCAGAGGTCCAGTAGCGTTGCGGCGTGAAGCGTACCTGGGCGGCGGCATATTGTGTCACTTTCCCGGCCGCATCGCGCAGTGTGGCGTGCGACCAAACCTGCCTGCCGTCCTTGCCCCTGATCTGGAAGGCCATCAGCGCACCGCCGTCATCCAGGTTGGCACCCAGCCAGTCCCAGCCGCTGGATTCTGCATCCAGCACGCTGGTAGACCATTCATGGTCCAGCCAGGCATTGCCGGTCACAGCGATTTCCTTGCCTGCGCGGGCGACGGTGCCGCTAACCCGCAATTGCGGTTCGCTATAATAGTAGCTTGCCTGCCCAGGTCCGGGGCCTTTTTGCGAATAGCCCTGCTCGCCCTGCAACAACAAGGGTTGGGACGGGGACAAAACCAGATTCAGCGTAAAGCCTTTGCCGGCGATGCTGGCGCGGTAATTGCCCTGGCTATCGCGTTGCATGCTCCAGCTGTCCAGCTTGACGTCGGTGTCGCCTGTCTTTGCATAGGCCAGCCCGAATCCTTCACGCGCAGACTTCTGGTCGTGCAGCAGGTGGCCCAGGGCAGGGTCGGATAGCGCCGCATGGGCGATGATCAGTTGCCGCGGCGCGAACTTGCTGGGGTTGCCGGGATCGGCACCGGTGGCCGAACGGAAAAACGTGACCTGAAAACCCAAAGGCTTCTTGTCCGGCGTTTGCAGCCAGCCGGTGGCATACCACCATTCGGTCCGGTATTCTGGGTGGGCTCCGTAGTCTTGCGGGAAAACCAGCGGCTTGCCGGCCAGCACCCGGGCAAAATCGGCGGCGTGTCCCGGCGATGCCGCGATGATGGATGCGGCCAGCGCTGTCGTGCATGCGCACACGACGCGGATACTCGCTGCACTTAAAATGCGCAGCATCACCAGTCCTCCCTTACTGCCTGCAAGACGCTGCCGGACAAGGCTTGGCGGCCTGCCAGCAAGGCAGTGAGGCCGGACGCAACCTGCATGACGGCGGCGACGCTGAATAGCAGGTTCCAGGGCATGTGCATCTGCATGGTCCAGTGAAAAGATTGCGGGTTAACGATAAACACCAGTATCAGGCTGATGACCCAGCCCAGCACAAAACCGACCAATATGCCGATGGCGGTCAGCAGGCTGCCTTCCGCCACCAGGAGGGCAATGATCTCGCGCCGCGTGACGCCGATATGCCGCAGCATGCCGAACTCCTTGGCTCGTGCCAGCGTCTGTGCGGAAAACGTCGCGGCCACGCCGAACAGTCCTATGACCATCGCGATCATCTCCAGCAGGTAGGTGATGGCAAAGCTGCGGTCGAATATTTTCAGGCTGGTGGCACGGATTTCAGACGATTGCGCAAATTCCAGCGCGGAACCGAAAGGCAGCGTGCGTATTGCCTTGATGACCTGCTCCGCCGTCACATGCTCGTCCGTCGTAATCGCCGCATTACTCACATCCAGGTCGCCTGTCAGCTTCTGGTAATCGGCCAGCCGCATGGCGATCGCGCCGGACTGCCTGGCGTAATCGCGCCATACGCCCGCCACTACGGCAGCATAGCGTTGCTGGTTCAGCGGCAGCACCAACTGCGTGCCCACTTTATAACCGTACAAGTCGACCATTGCTTCCGATACCCAGACTGGCAACACACCCGTAATACTGCCGGCCGGCAGGCTTCCTTCCAAGATGGGTATGGACTTGCCGGGATCAAGGGCATTGACGGGCCGGGCCATCAGCAGCACATTGGGCCGGTCAGGCGAAAACAGCAGGCTGGCGGTACGCATGAATTCAATTTTTTGCACGCCGGGAACCGCCGCCAGTTGCTGCTGCTGGGCCGGGCTGATGCGGCTGGATTCGCCGGTGATAGCGGTGCTGATATACAGGGGCGCAGGCAGGATGTGGATCAGCCAGTCATCCACCGATACGCGGAAACTGGCAACCATGATGGCCATGGCCACCATCAGGCTGAAGCTGGACAGCACGCCGCTGAGCGCAATCGAGGCCTGGTTGGGGACATTTGCCAGCCTGGCCAGCGCCAGGCCCACAATGGCAGGCTGGCCGGGCCGGTAAAGCCGGCTGAACAGCAGCGCGCTGATCCTGGGCATCAGCATGATGCCGCCTATCAGCAGCAGCGCCACCGCCAGGTAGCCGAACAGGGGTAGCCCGCCCACTGGCGGTAACTGCGAACAGATGCCGCCGGCAGCCAGCATCAGCAGCGCCGGCCAGACGGCCGCCAGGCGGGACATGGAACTGTCTTCGCTACCGGATTTCAATGCCTGTGCAGGATGGGCGCGGGCGGCTTCCCAGGCCGGCGCCGCGCAGCCCAGTAGTGCGACTACCGTGCCCAGCGCAAAAAAGACGCCGGCTGCCAGCGGCGCAAACGTCACGCTGGGCTGTACTCCGGGAAAATAGCCGCCGCCAAGGTCGCCGCCGAAGAATTTCAGCGTCAACGCCGCCATCAGGTAGCCAGATCCTATGCCGAGCAGGGAGCCGGCGATACCCAGGCCTGCGCCTTCCAGCAGCACCTGGCGCAGGATCTGGCCACGGGTCAGCCCTATCACGCGCAGCAGCGCAAACTGGCTGCGGCGCCGCACGACCGATAGCGCCTGCGTGGAAAATACGAAAAAAGCGCCGGTAAACAGTGCAACCAGTGCCAGCACCGTGAGGTTGACGCGATAGGCGCGCGACATGTTCTCGGTACGCGCTTCCTGGTTGCTGGTTTCGGTGGCGATCAGCTTGCCGCCGCGCGCGATATCCGCCTTGAAGGCTTCGCGGTTGATACCCGGCTTCAGCACCAGGTCCACCCGTGACAATTTCCCGAGCAGGCCGAAGCGCCACTGCATTGCACCTATATCCATCACCGCAATGCGCTGGCCTGCACGTGGACTGACCAGGCCACCCGCCACCCTCAGGCGGACGGTCTGCATGCCGTTGCGCAGCAGCAGCGTATCGCCGGTTGTCAGTTTCAGCCATGCCATTGCCGCCGGCGACAGGAATACAGCGTCATCGGCCAGCATGTCGTAAGGTTTGTCTTCCGCAGGGATGCCCAACAGGTCCGGCGCCAGCGCCGCTGCCTTGAAGCTGTCCATGCCCAGGATTTTAAGCGGGCTGGTCTGGCCGGGCACGGCAGCATTCAGCTCCAGCGCAGGGCTGGCGAGTTGCACATCGCTCCTTTGCGCCAGTTGCGGGTAGATACCCTCATCGATACGGGACTGGTAACCACGCACCGACAGGTCGGCCTGGGCGGAGACGCTCTTGACGGCCGCGGTGAATTCATTGAACGCCGCCGCATTGATCAGGTGGATCGCAAACCCCAGCGCAACGCCGATCGCAATGGCTGCAATGGCGACCAGCGCGCGCACCGGATGCGCGCGCCATTCGCCCAGCAGCAGCCAGCGGCTCCAGCTTGCAGTGCTACCGCTTGCCTCTTTCATGCTTCGTGCAAGCCTTCCTTGGACAGGATCAGCGTGCGGTCGGCAAATTCCGCCGCTGCATGCGAGTGGGTGACCATGACGGCGGATGCGTTATTGTTCTTGATCTCTGAGCGCAGCAAGCTGAGGATGCCGTGCGCCGTGTCCGGATCCAGGTTGCCGGTGGGCTCGTCGGCCAGGATCAGCGCCGGCCTGTGCACCAGCGCGCGGGCGATGGCGACCCTTTGCATCTCGCCGCCGGACAATTGTCGAGGAAAGTCCTTGCCCCTGCCCGGCAGGCCGACGGCATCCAGCATCTGCGTCGCACGTTCCGTTATCTTGCCGTTCAGCAGAAGGGGGAGGGCGACGTTTTGTTCCAGCGTCAGGTGAGGCAGCACGTGGAAGGCCTGGAAGACGAAGCCCATGCTGCGGCGGCGCAGTCCGGTAGCTGCGTCGTCGTCCAGTTCCGACATGTTGACGCCGTCCACCCAGATTTGGCCGGAATCCGGCACGTCCAGCCCTGCAACCAGGTTCAGCAGCGTGGATTTGCCAACGCCGGAATCCCCCATGATGGCAACGAATTCCCCGGTCTTGACTATATAGGATAAGTTGGTCAGCACCTGGCGGTGCTTGCCGTAGGTTTTAGTAAGTTGGCGTAGTTCTAGCATGGGCAGACGGCGGGTATTGGTTTTCTCTGCGGCAGCTTAGCATTGATTTACCGGATGCGGCGGATGCGGATTTCAAACAGGCAAGCAGGTATATCTGGCGCTGTGAATCGGAAGCCGTGTTTTATCCTGCAGAAAGGGCAGCGGTAGTCTATAGTGAACAGGGAGACATTCCGCAATTGCAGGAGACACTCATGATCGATATCGTGGTGATCGTCATACTGCTGGGACTGCTGGTCGCGGTGTTGACGTCGACTATCCCACCCCGGCAGGAGGGCATGCCGCAATACCGCTATGAGCGGAACAAGCGGATTCCCAAGCAGGGCAAGGCGTTCAGCGAAGGGGATGCCGGCGCCGATGCCCAGGGGGCAGCGGCAGTAATGGATGCGGGCGGCGGAAGTTAAAGCGCCGCGCCTGCGTAGGTAAGCTGCTGCGTAGGTAAGTTGTCTAAGCAGCCTGTCTTTCTTCCCTTTCCCTTGCCGACAGCGTAAATATCTCCGCGCCGTCTTCGGTGACTGCGACCGTATGTTCAAACTGCGCCGACAATGAATGATCCTTGGTGACGGTGGTCCATTTGTCGCCTAAAACCTTGACCTGGTAATTGCCGGCGTTGACCATCGGCTCTATCGTAAAGAACATGCCAGGCTCCAGCACGATGCCGGTACCGCGTTTGCCCAGGTGCATTACCTGCGGCGTGTCGTGGAATATCTGCCCCACGCCATGCCCGCAAAAATCCCGTACCGAAGAAAATCCCGCAGCACGGACGATGCCGTCTATTTCCGCACCTATGTCGCCCAGCGTGTTGCCGGGCTTGACCAGCGCTACGCCGGCCATCATGGACTGGTAGGCAACGTCCACCAGCCGGTTCGCCAGGATGGATACTTCTCCCACCTTGAACGTACGGCTGGTATCGCCATGCCAGTTGCCTTCTATCTTGGGCGTGACGTCGATATTGAGGATGTCGCCGGTCTTCAATATCTTGGCGTCGGAAGGAACTCCGTGCGTGACGACGTGGTTGACCGAGATGCAGCTGGCGTGCTTGTAGCCGTGATAATCGATGGTGGCTGGAATGCTGCCGGCGGCGCGCATGAATTCCTCGCACAAGCGGTCCAGCTCCGCAGTGGAAATGCCTGCCTGCACATACGGTGCGATGTAGTCCAGCGTATCGGAAGCGATCCTGCCGGCGATGCGCATCTGTTCAAAGTGTTCTGCGTCGTGCAGACGTATCGGTTTGCCGTGTTCTTTCTGGGTGGAGTAACGCATGGGTTCAACCTCTCGCTTGAAATGGGGTGATGTCTGAGTGCGCTGCAACCACGGCATCGTGCGAAGCGCGCAGGATTTGCTCTATGCGCGCCGGAATGCTGAGGTCTTGCAGCAAATAGGGTTTGATCATGGCGATCGGCGATGCAAACAGCGTGAAGCGCAAAATGGCTTCCGCTTCATCGCCGGCCTGTTTGTTCTGTAGCACGTGGGCCAGACATTGCCGGAAGCACAAGTCCAGCGCATCCTGTTCTGCCTCCAGCGAAGAACTCAATTCAACAGATAAGGCTTCGTTGAATACCGGACAATCTTCGCACTGCAACAGGAATTTTGCATACAGCGGTTTGTCCCTGCACCATTGCAGGAAACCGGCAACGGCGGCCCAGGTATTACCGTCCGACCAATGGCAGGCGACCGTCAGGCGAAAGTCTGCCTTCACCCTGAGCCAGGCGCGGGCCAGGATGGCGCCGCGCGATTCAAAGCGGTGATATACCGACCCTATCGGCGCACCGGCCTTGCCCGCAATGGCCGACATCGAAACCGCGGCCACGCCGCAGCGTGCTGCAACCTCGATGGAGGCGTCGATAATGCTATCTTCTGAGAATTTTGCCAGTCTGACCATTCAAATAGAATACAGATTCTATTTGAGCTTGTCAAATACCCGCCAAATATGGTCCTGCCTGTCGCTGTTTCACGTTGCCTTTTGGACTCTGGATTCACAATAAAGCAGGGAGTATCGAAGGGGTGGGAGAGGTTCGATTTTTGTAAAAAAATGACCATCAGCCCTGCCAACCCCTATATAATCGCCCTACTTGACCGGGAGAGCGCAGCCCAGGACCATCATCCTGGAAATGCCGCCGAAGGGGCTACAACCCAAAAACTCTCAGGCAAAAGGACTGGTCAAGGGAAGGCATGTTTCTTCCAACTCTGGAGAGCGGTAGCGGCTCATGCGGCACGGATGCAAATTTCCGGTGCGCGGGCGAACTATCCACCGAAGGTGCGCGCGGATCGCTGGATATTATTCAGACGATCCGTAATCTCTCAGGTACCAAGGACAGAGGGGTCTGCGATTCATTCGGCGCGGAACGGTTTTATGGCAGTTGCCCGGTGCGGCAACTGGCGTTGCGCCTGTTTGCGAAAGTAATGGTCGTCCCTTCTATTCTGGTAATGAGGTTTTCATGACGCAAGCCGAGGCAACACAACTCAAAGCAACTCCCCTCAATGCAGCTCATCGTGCCGCAGGCGCGCGCATGGTCGATTTCGGCGGCTGGGACATGCCCGTCAACTACGGTTCACAGATCGAAGAGCACCATGCAGTGCGCACCGATTGCGGCATGTTCGACGTGTCGCACATGTGCGTAGTGGATCTGCAAGGCGCCAACGTGCGCGCCTTCCTGCGCGGTCTGGTCGCCAACAATGTGGACAAGCTGCAAATTTCCGGCAAGGCGCTGTACTCCTGCATGCTGCTGCCTGAAGGCGGCGTCATCGACGATCTGATCATCTATTTTTTCAATGAAAACTGGTTCCGCCTGGTCGTCAATGCCGGCACGGCGGAAAAAGACATCGCATGGATCAATGCCCGCAATGCAGAAACCAATAGCGGCCTGACCGTGACGCAGCGCCGAGACGGCGCCAATGCACTGGCCCTGGTAGCCGTGCAGGGCCCGAACGCGCGCGCCAAAACCTGGCAGGTGATTCCGCAGGCGCAGGCCGCTAGCGAGGCAATCAAGCCTTTCAATGCTGTCATCGTGGAAAACACCGCGTTTGGCGAAGTAATGGTGGCACGCACTGGGTACACGGGCGAAGACGGTTTTGAAATTGCAGTCTCCGCCGACAAGGTCAACGCGCTGTGGGATGCGCTGGCTGCTGCGGGCGTGAAACCGGCCGGCCTGGGCGCACGCGACACGCTGCGCCTGGAAGCCGGCATGAACCTGTATGGACAGGACATGGATGAAGGCGTGAACCCGCTGGATGCCGGCCTCGCATGGACCATAGACCTGGTCAGCGAACGAAACTTTACCGGCAAGGCAGCGCTGCAAAAGCAAGGCCAGAATGCGCAATTCCTGGGCCTTATCCTGCGCGAAAAGGGCGGCGTGCTGCGCGCCCACCAGAAAGTGATCACCGCTCAGGGTGAAGGCGAAATCACCAGCGGCACCTTCAGCCCGACCATGCAGCAAACTATCGCGCTGGCGCGCTTGCCTATGGGCGTGGCGATTGGCGACACGGTGCAAGTGCAGATACGCGACAAGCAACTGGCGGCCACCGTCGTCAAGCTGCCTTTCGTGCGTAACGGTAAAATCCTGGCCAGCTAATTACGCAATACGCAAACGAATTCATTTTTAAAGCTAAACCTGCGTGCTGTTGAACCGAACGCACGCCCTTTTTTGGAGAACACCATGAATATTCCAGCAGACCTGAAATACACCGCGTCCCACGAATGGATACGCACAGAAGCAGACGGCACGATCACGATCGGTATCAGCGAATTCGCGCAAGACTCCTTGGGCGATATCGTGTTTGTTGACCTGCCTAAAGTAGGCCAGGTGCTGTCCGCCGGCAAAGATTGTGCCGTCGTCGAATCCGTCAAGGCAGCCGGCGACATCTATGCGCCTGTGTCCGGCGAAGTCATCGCCGTCAACGACGCCGTTGTTGATGCACCTGAATCCATCAATGCCAACGCCTACGACGCATGGCTGTTCAAGCTGAAACCGGCCAATGCGGCAGACGTTGATGCACTGATGAATGCAGACGACTACAAAAAGAACATAGGCTAAACAAATACGGCCTCCTGGCGGCGGCGTTTGCTGCTGGCAGGGCGGCCGGGTTGCGCTCCCGCTGACGTGCAGGCAGACGCCTACGCAGTACCGGGGCTGCGTTCCGCTTGTTCTCCGCTATCCGCTATTCTTTAAGCATACCCACTATCATGACCCGTATCAGCCTTTCTCAACTTGAAGCACGCGACGCCTTCGTCGCCCGCCACATCGGCCCTTCCGAATCGGAACAGGCTGCCATGCTGTCCGCAGTCGGCTATCCCGACCTGACCGCCCTGATCGATGCCATCGTTCCTGCCAACATCCGCCGCAAGGACGTGCTGCCGCTGGCGCAATTCACCGATGCCTTGCCTGAGCAGGCCGCACTGGCCAAGCTGAAAGCACTGGCCGGAAAGAACCGCGTGCTGAAATCGATGATAGGCCAGGGTTATTACAATACGCATACGCCCGGTGTCGTACTGCGCAATGTATTTGAAAATCCCGCCTGGTACACGGCCTACACGCCTTACCAGCCGGAGATTTCCCAGGGCCGCCTGGAAGCAATGCTGAACTTCCAGCAAATGGTGACCGACCTGACAGGCATGGACATCGCCAATGCGTCGATGCTGGATGAGGGAACTGCCGCCGCCGAAGCGATGACGCTGGTGATGCGCGTTGGCAAATCGAACTCCAATGTGTTTTATGTCGGCGACGATGTGCTGCCGCAAACGCGTGAAGTAATAGAAACCCGCGCCCAGCCGCTGGGCATAGAAGTGCGTACCTGCAAGGGGCAGGAAGCGCTGGATAACGATTGCTTCGGCGTTCTGCTGCAATACCCGGGCGTCAATGGCGACATCAAGGATTATCGCGACTACGCTGCTGCGCTGCATGCCAAGGGCCGTATGGTGATCGTCGCTGCCGATCTGCTGGCGCTGACGCTGTTGACGCCTCCGGGCGAATGGGGCGCGGACGTGGTGGTCGGCAACAGCCAGCGTTTCGGCGTACCGCTCGGTTTCGGCGGCCCGCACGCAGGTTATATGTCTACTCGCGACGCGTTCAAGCGCAGCATGCCCGGCCGTCTGGTCGGCGTGACCGTGGATGCGCAGGGCAACCAGGCTTACCGTCTGGCGCTGCAAACCCGCGAGCAGCATATCCGCCGCGAGAAAGCGACATCCAATATCTGTACTGCACAGGTATTGCTGGCGGTGATGGCTTCCATGTATGCGGTGTACCACGGCCCTGCCGGCTTGCGCCAGATCGCGCAGCGCGTGCACCGTTATACGGGCGTGCTGGCAACTGCCTTGCACCACCTCGGGTATGCAACCAAAAACGCCACTTATTTCGATACGTTGACCGTCAAGGTTAAGGACGCACAGGCGGTGCACGCCACTGCGGAGGCGAACGGCGTCAACCTTCGTCACATCGATAGCACGCATGTCGGCATCTCGCTCGATGAAACCACCAGTCGTGAAGACATTGCGCTGCTGTGGTCCATCTTTGCTACCGGCATCGCCCCTGCGCCAAAGGCGCCGGATTTTGATGCGATAGAAGCCGGTGTGCAGGAATCCATTCCTACCGTGCTGGCGCGTACTTCCGCCTACCTGACGCATCCGGTGTTCAACCGCTATCACGCTGAACATGAAATGCTGCGCTACCTGCGGGGCCTGGCAGACAAGGATCTGGCGCTGGACCGCAGCATGATCCCGCTCGGCTCCTGTACGATGAAGCTGAACGCCACCAGCGAAATGATCCCGGTCACCTGGCCCGAATTCTCCAACATGCATCCTTTTGCGCCAGCTGACCAGACCGTCGGCTACCGTGAAATGATAGACCAGCTTGAAGCGATGCTGTGCGCGGCCACCGGCTATGCCGCAGTATCGCTGCAGCCGAATGCAGGTTCGCAGGGCGAATACGCAGGCCTGCTGGTCATTGAGGCTTACCACGCGTCGCGCGGCGAATCGCACCGCAAGGTTTGCCTGATCCCATCTTCTGCCCACGGCACCAATCCCGCATCGGCCAGCATGGTGAATATGGAAGTCGTGGTGGTTGCCTGCGACGAGCGCGGCAATGTCGATCTGGCCGATCTGCGCGCCAAGGCTGAGGCGCACAAGGACGATCTGGCGGCGATCATGGTCACCTACCCATCGACGCACGGTGTATTTGAAGAAGGCATCCAGGAAATCTGTGAAATCGTGCATGCAAACGGCGGCCAGGTCTATGTGGACGGCGCCAACATGAATGCGATGGTCGGCGTGGCGGCTCCCGGCAAATTCGGCGGCGATGTCAGCCACCTGAACCTGCACAAGACTTTCTGCATCCCGCACGGTGGCGGCGGACCGGGCGTAGGCCCTGTTGCAGTCGGTGCACATCTGGCAAAATTTTTGCCTAACCAGAAATCCAGCGGCTACCAGCGCGACAAGGACGGCATAGGTGCGGTCAGCGCCGCGCCTTTCGGCTCCGCCAGCATTCTGCCGATTTCGTGGATGTATATTGCGATGATGGGCGCCGATGGCCTGAAAGCCGCGACCGAAACAGCGATTCTGGCCGCCAACTACATCGCCAAGCGTCTGGCACCGCATTACCCGGTGCTGTACTCCGGCCATGACGGCCTGGTCGCCCATGAATGCATCCTGGATCTGCGTCCTATCACCGACCTGACCGGCATCAGCAACGAAGATGTCGCCAAACGCCTGATCGACTTCGGCTTCCACGCGCCAACGATGAGCTTCCCGGTTCCCGGCACGCTGATGATAGAGCCGACCGAAAGCGAATCGCTGGCCGAGCTGGACCGTTTCATAGACGCGATGATCGCCATCCGCATGGAAATCGCCAAGGTTGCTTCGGGCGAGTTCGATAAGCAGGACAATCCGTTGAAACATGCACCGCATACGGTGCAGGTGCTGACAGCCGATGAATGGAAACATGCGTACAGCCGTGAAGTAGCAGGCTATCCTGTCGCCAGCCTGCGCAAGCAGAAATACTGGGCACCGGTAGGCCGCGCCGATAACGTGTACGGCGACCGTAACCTGTTCTGTTCCTGCGTGCCTATTTCTGAATATCAATAATAGCGAAATTAGCAAAAAGAGGCGAAAGGGCATTGCTGAGGCAATGCCCTTTTTTTTGTTTCGGCGCTCCAAATATGGGGAATAGAGGCGAGCATCTAAGGGAGTGTGGTTTTCGCCGCTGCGCTCGTGGTCTTCATGGTTGTATATTATTTATTGAGCATATAGCATAGCCTGCATAATAAAAATAACGGTTTCCCCGCAGTAGTCCGCCTAATCACATTTGACGATTCCAGATGACAGAGACCAATCCGCCTTCAGCGCCATCCGCCCTGAAACAACTAAAAATAGACCGCAGTGCGCTCAAACCTGGCAAGAAAAAACGCTGGGGCCTATGGATTTTCCTGGTGCTGATTGTCGTCACAGGTGCTGCCATAGTGTTGATGCCCTCCAAGACCGAGGTGCAGGCGACGTCGGTGGTGACGTCGTATCCGTCGCAGCAGTATGCGCAGCTGACGGCGTCCGGCTATGTGGTGGCGCAGAGGCGGGCGGCAGTTGCCAGCAAGGCTACTGGCCGGCTGATACAACTGAACGTGCGCGAGGGCAGCAAGGTCAAGGAGGGCGACTTGCTGGCGAAGCTGGATGCCAGCGACGTACAGGCGGCAATCGTGCAGGCGCAGGCGGGGATACGCCAGGCGGAAGCCGGCGTGGCGCAGGCAAACGTCGAACGTATCAATGCCGAGGCCGACCTGAGGCGCGCGCAGGGCTTGAAGGCGCAGGGTTTTGTGTCGATACAGGCGCTGGATACCGCCAGCACGCGAGTCAATGCGGCTAAGGCCTCGGTCGTTACGGCCCAGGCTGCGGTGGCCGTCGCCAGGGCGCAGTTGAAGGTGCAGCAGGTCAACAATGACTATACCGATATCCGCGCGCCTTTCGACGGCGTGGTGCTGGTAAAAAATGCCAACGTGGGCGACATTATTACGCCATTTTCGAATGCGTCCGGTACCCAGGGCGCCGTGGTGACGATGGCGGACATGAGCACGCTGGAAGTGGAAGCCGATGTGTCCGAAAGCAACCTTGCCAAGGCGAAGATAGGGCAGCCGGTGGAAATCACGCTGGATGCCTTACCCGATTCACGCTTCCGCGGCAGCGTCGTCGGCATCGTTCCTACCGTAGACAGGGCCAAGGCCACTGTCGTGACCAAAATCCGTTTTGAAAACCTGGACTCGCGCATCCTGCCCGAAATGAGCGCCAAGGTCACCATCCTGTCGCAACCGGCAACTGACGCCGACCAGAAACCGGTGCTCGCGCTAAACCCGAAAGCAGTGGTGCAGCGCGACGGCAAGAAAACCGTATTCCGCATCAAGGACGATACGGTCGAGGCAGTGGCAATACAGACCGGGCGCAAGATAGGCGACAACCTGGAAGTCAGCGGGCCGGTCAAGTCCGGCGACAAGCTGGTATTGTCACCTTCGGACAAGCTGGCAGCCGGCGCTAAAATCACTGTGGCGACGAAATAATGTCGTCCGCAGAATTGGAAAAAACGGCAGAGAACGCTGCACAGGCGGCGCAGCCGGTCATCCGCATCCGCCAGCTGGATAAAACCTATATCCGCGGTGGCCAGCCTATCCCGGTATTGCAGGGGGTAGACCTGGATGTGCAGGATGCCGAATTCATCGCCCTGATGGGCCCCAGCGGCTCCGGCAAGAGCACCTTGCTCAACCTGATCGCCGGCATAGACAAACCTACCAGCGGCACGATAGAGATAGGCGGCGTCAATATCGCTACCTTGAGCGAAGGCGATCTGGCCGACTGGCGCGCGGCAAATGTGGGATTCATTTTCCAGTTCTATAACCTGATGCCGGTCCTGACTGCGTTCGAGAACGTGGAGCTGCCGCTGCTGCTGACCGGCCTGTCGCGCTCGCAGCGCAAGGCGCACGTGGAAGCGGCGCTGAACATGGTTCGCCTGGAAGACCGGATGGACCATTACCCGAACGAGCTGTCCGGCGGCCAGCAGCAAAGGGTGGCGATTGCGCGAGCCCTGGTCACGGACCCTACGCTGATCGTTGCCGATGAACCTACCGGCGACCTGGACCGGGCCACGGCCGAAGAAGTGCTGGCAATGCTGGACGAACTGCACACCGAGCTGGGCAAGACCATCGTCATGGTCACGCACGATCCCAAGGCGGCATCGCGCGCGAAGCGGCTGGTGCACCTGGAAAAAGGCGTGCTGGTGCCGGATTCTGCAATCCTGGTTCAGTCACACTAGCCATCGCAGATCGCATCATGTTCATATTCAAGCTGCTGCTCAAAAACGCTTTCCGGCACAAGCTGCGCACCATGCTGACGATGGTGGGCCTGGTCGTGGCGATCTGCGCGTTTGGCCTGCTGCGTACGATTGTGGATGCGTGGTACGCAGGTGTGGAAGGCACATCGAGCACGCGGCTGGTCATGCGCAACTCCATTTCTCTGACCTTTCCGTTGCCTTTGAATTATGCCGACCGGCTGCGCAACGTGGAAGGCGTCACTGCCGTCAGCTGGTCCAACTGGTTTGGCGGCATTTATATCAGCGAACGTAATTTCTTTCCGCAGTTTGCCGTTGAGCCGGAAAGCTATCTGTCCATGTATCCCGAATATGTGCTGAAGGACGACGAGCGCAAGGCCTTCCTGCTGGACCGCAAGGGTGCCATTGTCGGCCGCAAGCTCGCCAACCAGTACGGCTGGAAGGTCGGCGACCAGATTCCGCTGCGCGGCACCATCTATCCCGGCACCTGGACTTTTACACTAAGGGGTATCTGGGATGGCGTCGATGCCAAGACCGACGAATCGCAATTGCTGTTCCACTGGCAGTACCTGGCGGAGACGGTGCGCAAGCTGAGAGCCAGCAGCGCCGATTATGTCGGTGTATACATTGTCAGCATCAATGAGCCGAACAATGCGCCGCTTATTTCGGAACGCATCGATGCGCTGTTCAAGAACTCGCTGGCGGAGACGCTGACAGAGACGGAAAAAGCATTCCAGCTGGGTTTCGTGTCGATGAGTGAAGCCATCCTGGTCGCGATCAATGCCGTCAGCTTCGTGATCGTGATTATTATCATGGCGGTCATGGCCAATACAATTATGATGACGGCACGCGAGCGCCTGTCTGAATATGCGACGCTGAAGGCACTGGGATTTTCTCCCAGCTTTGTCGTCAAGCTGTTGTTCGGAGAAAGCCTGGTCATTGCATTGATAGGCGGAGGCCTGGGAATACTGGTCACGCTGCCGATTGCCGCCGCGTTTGCCAAGGCCGTTGGCACACTTTTTCCGCAGTTCAGGGTATCCGAGGCTACGATAGGCCTGCAATTGCTGGCCAGCCTGATTGTCGGCGTCGTCGCTGCAGCGTGGCCGGCCTGGAAGATGAGCCGCATCAGCATCGTCAATGGCCTGAGGCAGGTTGCATGAAGCTGATCCCTTTTTCCTATGTCGCCCGCAACCTGTGGGTGCGCCGGGTAACGACACTGCTGACGGCAGGCGGCATGGCGCTGGTGATCTTTGTGTTTGCCGTGGTGCTGATGATGAGCGAGGGCATACGCGCGACGCTGGTCGCCACGGGCCAACCGGACAATGTGCTGATCCTGCGCAAGGGCGCAGGCGCTGAAATCAATAGCGGCATTGCGCGTGACCAGGCGGCCATCATAGAAAGCCTGCCGGGAATCGCCACCGATGGCGAAGGGCGGCCGCTGGTCAGCAAGGAGCCGGTGGTGCTGAACAACCTGCCTAAGCGCAGCAACGGCAAACCCAGCAACGTCACGTTGCGTGGCACGTCGATTCTCGGCCTGGAACTGCGGCCCCAGGTCCAGATGATACAGGGCCGCATGTTCCGCCCCGGCACTTCCGAAATTATTGCCGGGCATGCGATTGCCAAAGGCTTTCGCGGCACCGGCCTGGGCGAAACGCTGCACTTTGCGCAACGCGACTGGATCGTGGTCGGTATCTTCGATTCTGGCAAGACCGGCTTCGATAGTGAAATCTGGGGCGATTCCGAGCAGATGATGGCTGCCTTCCGGCGCAACAGCTATTCGACGATGGTGTTCCGCCTGGCCGACCAGTCCGCCCTCGCGGGCATCAAGGCCATCATAGACAACGACCCGCGCCTGCAGGTGGACGCCAAGCCCGAGATCCAGTTTTATTCGGAGCAGAGCGAGGCGCTGGCGACCTTCATCCGCATCCTGGGAATGAGCCTGTCGATCATATTTTCGATAGGCGCGGTTGTCGGGGCGATGATCACGATGTTTGCCGCGGTGGCGCAAAGGGTGGGGGAGATAGGTACGCTGCGGGCGCTGGGATTCCGGCGCGGCGCGGTGCTTGGCGCTTTCCTGCTGGAGTCGTTGCTGCTGTCTCTGGTAGGCGGTGTACTGGGCCTGTTTGCCGCGTCATGGATGCAGGCGGTGGATATTTCCACGACCAATTTCCAGACCTTCAGCGAACTGGCATTCCAGTTCAAGCTGACGCCGGGCATTGTTGTGCAGACCCTGGTGTTTTCTTTGTTTATGGGATTTATCGGGGGATTTATTCCTGCCTGGCGGGCGGCTCGGATGAAAATTGTTGATTGCTTGAGGGCGGTTTGACGAGTCGCGCTGTGCGCGTGCTTCTGCTTTCGGTAAGTGTGACCGGTAGTTGTCTTTTTTAACCGCTGGCCGGGCTACCCCGGCCAGCGATCTTGATGCAATTCGCTATTGTAAAAGCGAGCAAAGAAAATCAACTCACCAGCCATCTCCGTATGGCAAAACTCAAGCCATCCACCATCGCCACCAACAACAGCATCGCGACAATGACCGTTGCTGCGGTGGGCATCTGGAACAGCGACAGGTGATACTTCAGCATCTGTCCCAGGCCGCCCGCGCCGACCACGCCGAGGATGGCGGCTGCGCGGATGTTGTTTTCCCAGCGGTACAGCGTATAGGACAGCATCTGCGGCAAGCGTTGCGGTAGCGTGGCGTAGAGGAAAGCAGCGACGGCGGTGGCGCCGTTGGTGCGCAGCGTGGATTCCGGCAGCGGGGAGGCATTTTCCAGCGCTTCGGCAAACAGGCGGCCCAGTACGCCCGTGGTGTGGGCTGCCAGTGCAATGGTGCCGGCAAAGGGGCCCAGGCCGGCAGCGATCAGCATGATGGAGGCCCATACCAGTTCGGGGATGGCGCGGGCAATATTCAGCAATAGGCGTGTGACATACATGGCGGGTTTGCCGAAACGGCCGCTGGCGGGCAGCGCCATGACAATACCGAGCAGGGCGGCGATGCCGGTGCCCAGCGCCGACATCGCCAGCGTTTCCAGCGATGCAGTCAGCACTTTTTGCAGTAGCGGCACGGCGGTATTCATTGGTGCAAATTCACCGAAAAATTTCCATGTGCTGCCCATGGCTTCGGCAGAAAACAAGGCGCCCCAGTCTATGCCGAGGCTGACGAAGCTGGCGATGGTCAGCGCCAGGATGCCGGCCAGTGCCAGCAGTGCAGGAAGGCCGATAAGGACAGGCGCCTTGGGCAGGACGTTATCGCTCATTCCAACCCTTTCCTGAACAATTTGCTGACCACGTCCGCCGCCGCCACCAGCAGCACGAAGACGATCAGCATGGTCGAGACTTCGCTACCGGCCAGCATCTTGATGGACTCATCCATGCGCTGCCCCAGGCCGCCCGCCCCGACATAGCCCATCACCACCGAGCCGCGTATTGCGCACTCCCAGCGATAGATCGTATAGGACATCAGTTCCGTCGCTGCGCTGGGCAGCGTGCCGTAGAAGAAGGCCGCCAGCCGGCTGCTGCCGTTGCGCAGCAGGGTGTCGGTGGCATGGGTGTCGCTGGATTCCAGGATTTCTGCATATACCTTGCCGAGCATGCCGCAATAGGTCAGCGCGATTGCCAGTACGGCGGCAGCGGGGCCGAGGCCGAAGATGCGGACGAAGATCAGTGCCCACACCAGCTCAGGGACGCTGCGCAGCAGCACCAGCAGCCAGCGCACCGTCTGGCGCAGCAGCCATGCCGGCATGCTCATGCGGCCGCTGCCCAGGCGCGAAATCGACAGGTGCTCGTTGACGATCAGCGTCAGCGGAATGGCGCCCAGCATGGCGAGCACCATGCCGGCGGTGGCCATGGCGATGGTTTGCCAGGTTGCTTCCAGCACCAGCAGCAGGAAATCGCCTGAATGTGCGGGCGGGAAAAATGCCGAAAGAAAGCGCCAGGTAGAGCTCAGACTTTGCTGATCCAGCAATTGCCAGGGTTTAAATTCGGTCATCACCAGCGCAGGCCACAGGATAACCAGTGCCAGCACGGTAGTGGTAATGCGGCCGCGCCATGCGGGGTCGCGCTCCGGGCCGGCCTGGCTGGCGCTTAGCACGCTTTCAGAAGCAGCGGGATTCATCGATTGCACAAGTTTCATCCGGCAGTTCTGCCGCCGGCGTTTTGCTGCCGCCATCGGTGGCTGCGTTTCTATATAAGGCAGCGATCATCTCGTCCGTTACTTTATGGGTGTCGAACATGATTTTGCCATCGCGCAGGCCGATGATGCGCGGGAAATGCGCGCGCGCCAGTTCTACCTGGTGCAGGCTGCAGATCAGGCTCGCCTTGCGTGCCCCGGCTTCCTCCTGCAGGCTGCGCAGCGTTTGCAATGCCAGCGTGGGATCGAGGGCAGACAGCGGTTCGTCCACCAGCAGCAGCCTGGCGTCCGATAAAATCAGACGGGCCAGGCCGCAACGCTGGCGTTCGCCGCCGGAGAGGCGGTCCACGCGTGAATACAGCTTATGCTGCAGCTGGAAGCGTCCCAGCGCCTCCCACGCGGCAGCGGGATCGACCGGTTTGATCAGATTGCGTACCGCGCGCGCCAATGACCATGCCGGCAAGCTGCCGGCCAGCACTGCAGTGACCACGCGCTGCCTGGGCGGCAGCGGCGGCGTCTGCGGCGCCAGGAACAGGCTGCGCCGCAACAAGTGCCGGTCATGGTGGCTCAGTGCCCATGGCTGCTGGCCGGACAACTGGTAGTCGCCCTGTTCCGGCTTGTAGGCGCATGCCAGCGTGTGCAGCAGCGTGGTCTTGCCGGCGCCGGACGGCCCTATCAGCGCGACCTGTTCGCCTTCTTCCACTTGTAGCGAGACGTCGTTGAGAGCCCAGCCGGCGGCCGGGTTACCCGAAGAAGGGTGCCTTACATGTACAGCTTGCAGCTTCAGCATTACTTCAGCAGCCCCGCATTCTGTGCCGCGCTTTCAATCGACTTGTAGTTGTCTGCTTTGGTGGTAATGAAATGGGATGTGCGCTGCAGGTCGAGGATTTCCTTGTCCTTGGGGTCGTTCGGGTTCAGGGACAGGAAGGCGTCGGTAATTTTCTTGCGCAACTCGGCCGGCATGTCGGCGCGTACCGACCAGTTGTAGTCGAAATAACCGGGCGTCGTGTAGAACACATGTACCTGTTTGGTATCGACCTTGTTTTCGCTGATGAGTTTTTCCCACACCGAGATGTTCAGCGCGCCGGCGTCCACCTTGCCGCCGGCAACTGCTGCCACCGTGGCGTCATGGGCGCCGGAGAAGGCGATACGCTTCATGTCGGTATCCGGGTTGATCTTGGCGGCGAGCAGGTAATAGCGCGGCATCAGATGGCCGGATGTGGACGATTCCGAACCGAAAGTGAAGGTCTTGCCTTTCAGGTCTTCCAGCTTGTTGATGGCAGGGCTGGTGGTGATGAATACCGATTTGAACTTTTCATCTTCCTCGCGCTGCACCAGCGGAATGACCTGGTCCTTGCTGCGCACTTTTGCCTGGATGAAAGTGAAGCCGCCAAACCAGACCATGTCCAGTTTATGGTTGATCAGGCCCTCTACCGACGCTGCATAGTCGGTCACCGGCGTAAACTCCACTTTCATGCCCAGTTTCTTTTCCAGGTAAGCACCCAAAGGCTTGAACTTGCGCTGCAGCTCGGTCGGCGCTTCGTCAGGAATCGCGGAAACGCGCAATACTTGCTGGGCCAGGCTGGAGCCGGCGGCGAGCATCATGGAGGCGGCAAATACGGAGCAGAGGACTTGTCTTCTGGAAAATGTAGGCATGGCTGGGCTTTCTATATGATGGTCGGGTTTGCGAGGAGTCTGACGTTATTATCGACGATCGATTATGATAATGAGGAATTGTAATGATTGTGTGTAATTCCGAACAGAGCGGAGTGCCTGCATGATAGACCATTAGCACCTGTTTCGAGCAGCTTTCAGGGCTTTTTTGGACATGCCGGCACCAACCCGCTTGCTCTCGATGGCCTCCACAGGCGAACCACCAGCATAGGCGACAAGAAGATGCGAGACGATCTGCAGGGCCAATTCATACAGTTGTACCGCGAAGATGCCGACGAACTGACTACACGCCTGCGCATAGAGCTCAGTAACAGCCTGCTGGCGCCGCAGGCCAGCCTTTCCCCCAAATATTTCTACGACACGCTGGGTTCGCGCCTGTTCCAGGCAATCTGCGCATTGCCTGAATATTACCCCACCCGTACCGAGGCGGCCATTTTTGCGCGATACCGGTCGGAAATGGCGCAATCTACAGGCACGGGGAACACGATGATAGACCTGGGCGCGGGCGATTGCGCCAAGGCCGCGTCGCTGTTTGATGTCTTGCAGCCGCAACAGTATGTGCCGGTGGATATATCCGTAGACTTCGTGCGCAGTGCGGTGGAAAGTTTGCAATGCACCCATCCTCAAATAGAGATGCTGGGCGTGGGCATGGATTTTTCTGCGCGACTGGACTTGCCGGACGAGGTAAGGCGTGAGAAACGCCTGTTTTTTTACCCAGGCTCGTCCATCGGCAACTTCACGCTGCGCGAGGCGATTGCCTTCCTGCGCAGGATGAAGCTGGCTTGCGGCGAGGACGGCGGCGTGCTGATAGGCGTGGATCTGGTCAAGGACAAGGCTGTGCTGGAGCCGGCCTATGACGATGCGCTGGGACTGACTTCCGCCTTCAACCTGAACATCCTGAACAATATCAACCGCCTGCTGGCCGCCGATTTTGAACTGAAAGACTGGCAGCACCGCGCCTTTTTCCACCAGGAGAAGCAGCGCATAGAAATGTACCTGGAAGCCAGGCATGACCTGAGCGTGCACTGGCAGGGCAAGCAGCGCGACTTTGTGCGCGGCGAGCGCATCCATACCGAAAACAGCTATAAATACACGCCTGAAAGCTTTACCGGTGCGCTGAACGAAGCCGGATTTGCCAACACGCGCATGTGGACCGATGAGCAGGGCTGGTTCGCGGTCTTCCATGCGACGCCCTAGCGGACATGCAAGCATTAAAGAAAATTATAAAATTAACCACAAAATTTGCTGCGCTTGTGGCATGATGCCCGATATCCCAACATCGAACATCAACCACATCGGAGCGCATGATGCCGCAACAGGTGCTGATTATCCATGGCTGGAGTGACACTTCCGCCTCCTTTCATCCTCTGGCCGACTTCCTTGAAGATAACGGCTATCAGGCCCGGGAAATGTGGCTCGGCGACTATATCTCCCTGGATGATGATGTCCGGGTGGCCGACGTTGGCAGGAGCATGGGCGAAGTCATCGATGCGATGCTGGGCACGGGCGAGCTGGAACCCAGTTTTGACGTAATCGTACACAGTACCGGCGGCCTGGTTGCCAGGGAGTGGCTGACGACGCACTATCGCGGCAAGGCAGAAACCTGTCCGATGAAGCGGCTGGTGATGCTGGCGCCTGCCAACTTCGGCTCCAAACTGGCGGCTACCGGCAAGAGTTTCCTCGGCCGCCTTGCCAAAGGGTATAACAACGGTTTCCAGACCGGCCAGGCGATGCTCAATGACCTGGAGCTGTCCTCGCCCTATCAATGGGAGCTGGCGCAGCGCGACCTGCTGAAAGCGCCGGATGCCGCGGATACGAACCACTATTACGGCGCAGACCGGGTCTGGCCCTTTGTCATTGTCGGCACGCATCCTTACAATAGCCTGTTCCGCCAGCTCATCAATGAAAATGGCGCCGACGGCACCGTGCGCGTATGTGCGGCCAATATGAACGCCCGCGGCGCCACCATCAATTTTAATGCTGACAGCCCGGACCAGGCTGTCACTGTCTGGGAGTCGCGGCTGGAAGCAGAGGTGCCGCTGGCAGTATTGCCGACCCGCACGCACGGTTCCATTACCGACCCGGACCGCGCGGTGGCAGACAACCAGGATGGCATTCCGGAAAGTGAAGCCGAGAAGGCGCGGCTGGGCCAGCTGGTTCTGCAGGCACTCTCTTGCGGCAGCTTCACTGCCTATCAGAAGATACAGGCGGAATGGGATGCGCTCAGCGAAGCGACCGCTGCGCTGGCGCGCGCAGACCAGGGCAGCGCGCTGACCGATAAGAGCTTGCAGATCTACCACCAGTATATGCAGGCCAATTGTTATGTCGTGGACGATTTCGGCAAGCCTGTGCCGGATTATTTCCTGGAATTCTCTCCCGGTGTCAAAGATCCGGCCTATGACGAGGCCAACCTTTACATTCACGCGCATGTGATCGAAGACGTCAAGATTAATTCGCAGAATGCCGCCTTGCGCAATATCTACTTCGACCGTTCCGACCTGATGTACGGCTACTACCCTTTGCTGAGCCAGGATGCAGATCCGGTGCTGATGATGTCAGTATCGGCGGCTTCACCCGGCCCCAATATCGATTACTTCACCCGCGACGGCAGGCTGGGCAGCATGGAAATTCCCCTGCATTTCCAGGGCGAGCTGACCAAACGCTGGCTGAGGCGGAACGCTACGCACTTCCTGCAGATTGTGATTCCGCGCGTGCCCAAGGAAAATGTGTTCAAGTTGACGCGCGTCGGCTAAGGCATTTTGCCACCATCGGCAGGCGGCGTGGTTACAGCACCGCCCGCTGTTCCCGGCTGCCCTCTATCTGGAGCGGTGTTCAATCAAAAAACGCGATATCCCAGTTGTTTTTTAGGCACATTTTTGTTTGCGGCGAACGGGAGTGAGGCTATTTCCACTAATCCACTTTGTTAATTGTCGTACATACCAAACGTCATTTTGCAACCTATACTAAGATATAGTAGATTAGCTCAAGGAAACAAAATGCAGTGGCGGGCCAGGGAATGCTGAAAGCACGTCTTCCCTACCTTGCCCCGGTAAGGACATCATGCTGAACCCACACTTTATTACCGTCTCCGATTGCCTGCGCAACCAGTTTTCACTGGTCCGCACCCGTTCTGTTACCTTGTCGGAGCCCTTGTCCGAAGAGGATTGCTGCGTGCAGGCCATGCCGGATGCCAGCCCCATCAAATGGCACCTTGCGCATACGACGTGGTTCTTTGAGACCTTTATCCTGGAAAAATTCGAAACCGATTTCCAGGCCCATGACCCGGCATTTCGCGTACTGTACAACTCTTATTACAACGGTGTCGGCGACAAGCATCCGCGCGCGCAGCGCGGCATGCTGACGCGGCCGTCCTTGGCGGAGGTGCTGGCTTACCGTACCAATGTCGATGACCGGGTGCAGGCGCTGCTGGCAAAGCATGACCTGTTCAGCCCGCATTCCAAGGAATTGGCCATGCTGGTGGAACTGGGTCTGCAGCATGAGCAGCAGCATCAGGAACTGATGATGACGGACCTGAAGTATCTGCTGTCGCTGAATCCGCTGAAACCTGCCTATTCCGGCGAGGCGCTGGAACCGGCGCTAACGCCGCCGGCAATCGCATGGCTGGAGTTTGATGCCGGCGTGGTGGAAATAGGGCACGCGTCGGACAGCTTCTGCTTCGACAATGAATTGCCGAAGCACCGCCAGTTTGTCGAAAAATTCTCGCTGGCTTCGCGTCTGGTCACCAATGGCGAATATCTGGAGTTTGTCAAAGCGGGCGGCTACCAGGAGCCGACTCTGTGGCTGTCTGAAGGCTGGGACTGGGTCAGGACGGAGCGGCTCGGCCATCCTTTGTACTGGCATCCGGCGCTTTCCGCCAGCCCGGACGAAAAACATACGACCTGGCTGGAGTTCACGCTGCACGGCTTGCTGCCGCTGGATCTTCACCGGCCGGTGACGCATCTTTCTTTTTTTGAAGCCGAAGCTTACGCCCGCTGGGTAGGCGCGCGCCTGCCGACCGAATCCGAGTGGGAGCATGCGGCGTGCAAGGTGGACATGATTCCCGGCAACCTGGTTCCCAACCTGCATCCCGAACCCAGCACCAACCATGCTGCGTTGACGGACACGTTCGGCGTTGCCTGGCAGTGGACCACCAGCAGCTATGCGCCCTATCCCGGTTATGTATCTGCCGAAGGGGCAATCGGAGAATACAATGGCAAGTTCATGGTGAACCAATATGTGCTTCGGGGTTCTTCGTGCGCCACGCCGACAGGGCACGCGAGGGCGACTTACCGCAACTTCTTCCCGTCTACCGCAAGGTGGCAGTTTACGGGAATACGGCTGGCCAAATAATGTTACGGCGGAGGTCGCGCAACGCAAACAAGCCGGCGAATGCCGGCTTGTTTGCGATAATACCTTCAGCGCGTGCCGGCTTCGCTGCTTAGGCTGCCATTCCCACCTGGCCTGCGGCATAATCCCTGTTCACCGCGCTCAGTACGGCCTTGAACGAGGCTGTGACAATATTTTCATCAATGCCGACGCCGAACCTGGTCGGGCCGTTTCCGACGCGTACCTCGATATAGCAGGCTGCCTGCGCGTTGGCGCCGGCGCCTATCGAATGCTCATGGTAATCCATCACCCTGATATCCTGGCCTGTGGACTGGAATGCATGCACGATGGCGTCGATGGGACCATTCCCTGCACCATGGATCGCTTGTGGCTGTCCATGGTGCAGCAGATCAATGTGCAGTTGTACCTGCGACTGTTCTGATGGCGATTTTCTGTTTTCCAGAATGTAGTGTGCCTGATAGGCGTAAGGTGCTTGTGCTTCCAGGTATTCCTGGCGGAAGATGGAATGGATATTGTCGGCGGTCATTTCCTTGCCGCTTTCATCGGCAACAGCCTGTACCGCGCGGCTGAACTCGATTTGCAGGCGGCGCGGCAGCGCAAGGCCGTATTCCTGCTCCAGCAGGAAGGCCATGCCGCCCTTGCCGGACTGGCTGTTGACACGGATAACCGCGTCGTAGCTGCGGCCGAGGTCGGCCGGGTCGATAGGCAAATAAGGAACTTCCCAGATGGCGTCCTTGTCTTGCTTGGCGAAACCCTTCTTGATGGCGTCCTGGTGTGAGCCGGAAAAAGCGGTAAAGACCAGGTCGCCGACATACGGATGGCGAGGATGCACCGGCAGCTGGTTACATTCCTCCACGCACTGCCGCACTGCATCGATGTCGGAAAAATCCAGGCCGGGATGCACGCCCTGTGTATACAAATTCAGCGCCAGCGTCACCAGATCCACGTTGCCGGTGCGCTCGCCGTTGCCGAACAGGCAGCCTTCCACGCGGTCGGCGCCGGCCATGACGGCCAGCTCGGCGGAAGCGACGGCGGTGCCGCGGTCGTTGTGCGGATGCACGCTGAGCACAATGGAGTCGCGCCTTGCGAGATTCCTGTGCATCCACTCTATCTGGTCTGCATAGACATTGGGCGTCGTGCATTCAACAGTAGAGGGCAGGTTGACGATCATCTTGCGCTGCGGTGTTGGCTGCCAGACGTCGGCGACGGCATCGCAGATTTCCTTGGAAAAATCCAGTTCCGCCATGCTGAAGGTTTCAGGCGAATATTCGAAAATCCATTCGGTCTCCGGCCGCGCATCGGTCAGCTGTTTGATCAATGTCGTGCCGGTAACCGCGATGGTTTTCACTTCTTCGCGCGTCATGCCGAACACGATGCGCCGGAAGGCAGGCGCAACCGGGTTATACAAATGGATGATGGCGCGCTTTGCGCCCTGGACCGAATCCACGGTGCGGCGGATCAGGTCTTCACGCGACTGTGTCAGCACTTCTATCGTCACGTCATCGGGGATGCGGTCCTCCGTCACCAGCTTGCGCACGAAATCAAAATCGGTATCGGATGCCGAGGGAAAGGCGACTTCAATCTCCTTCACGCCTATCTTGACGAGCATTTCAAAGAAGCGCAATTTCTTCGCGGCGCTCATCGGCTCTATCAGCGCCTGGTTGCCGTCACGCAGATCCGTGCTCATCCAGACCGGGGGCTTGCTGATGACCTGGTTGGGCCAGGTCCGGTCAGTCAACTGCACAGCAGGGAAGGGGCGATATTTTGCAGAAGGATTAGGTGACATCATGATACTTTCTCCAGTAGGGACGGCAGCTCGCCTTGGCGCGGTGCCGGTAGGTTTTAACGGTAATTAAAATGAAACGTAGCGGGGATGTGGCGGAAGGCTAACTGGCTGCCACTTACGAACTTAACGCGAGGCCAGGTAACCGGTCGGTAGCAGTAGCGATAGTAGTGGCGATAGCAGCAGGGCGAACAATGCCTGCAGGCGCACAGCAACGCTCATAGCGATGACGTCGCTTTGAGATATCGTTACGGTGGCTGCGCGTGGGTGCATGTCGGCTCTCTGTTGGATCAGTTCGGCTGATCCGGTACTGCTTGCATGGGGTGGAATTTACTTCTGGGTACAGCGTGCTGCTACGACTAGATTATTTGACTAGTAGTAGAGTTAGTAGTGTTAGCAGCATCAATGCGGAAGACGCCAGCAGCAAGTCTTGCTTGGTGTGGGTCAGTTTCCTGGCAGTTGATGTGGAGTGTTTCGGGTGCATGGAATCTAATATAAATGAATATTCGGGACCGCGTCAACTGTTTATTTAGCTGACGCTGGAAATTGCCGTCATGTCGCTCAGCGGCATCTGCACGCTCTGGTTGCGGCCATTCTGTTTCGCTTTATACAAGGCTGCGTCCGCGCATTTCAGCAATATTTTCAGGTCGCCTTCATTTTCCTGATTGTAGGTACTGAGGCCGATGCTGATGCTCAATTGCTGCGCGACCCTGGATTTTACGTGCGAGAGGGCGAGGTTCCAGATTGCCGAGCGCAGTTTTTCCGCAAACTGCAAGGCAGACTCTTCCGGCATGTTGGGCAGCATCAGGATGAATTCCTCGCCGCCGTATCGCGCCAGCACATCGGTGGACCGGTACAGCTGTGCCTTCAGCGTGTTGGCGACCGCAGTCAGTGTTTTGTCGCCCGCGAAGTGCCCGTAATAATCGTTGTATTCCTTGAAGAAATCGATATCGATCATGAAAACGGTCAGCGGCAATTTTTCGCGCCGCGAGTGGCCCACCGCCATCTTGTAGTGTTCGTCGAAGAAGCGCCGGTTGTAAATGCCGGTAAGGCTGTCGGTAGTCGCTTCCACCTTCAGCATCTCGGAATGCGAACGCAGCATTTTTTCACGCTTGATGGACGTGCTGGAGTCTGTAATTTGTATCAGGCAGCAGCGCGCGCCATCCGCTCCGGCCAGCGGCGTGATCGAAATGGATTGATGCATGCGGATTTTTTCATTACCTAGTTCCGCAGGATCAAACAAGGGCAAAGGAGCGCGGTGTAAGGCGTTCGACAATAGCACCGGCAGGCCGTGGTTCAGTGTATTTCTCACTGCTGTCAGGAACGCAGGCGCAGGCACGCTTTCAAATGCATCCGCCAGTTTTTTTCCGGACACCTGCTCCTGGGGCAGGTTGCTGTGCTTGCTCATCCAGTCGTTCCACAGCAAGACCCTCTCGTCCGCGTCAACCATGATCAATCCCAGGTTGACGGCGTTGAAGATCTGTTCCGTGTACGAGGCAGATAAATCGGGCAAATTCCGAGATTGCGAGGGCATTAAATACTTTCCAGATAACGCTCTATATGTGAGACGAGGTTCTTCAATGATACCGAGCTGAGCAGGAACACCAGATGGCCTTCGGAAAGGCGCTTTTCGATGATCAGGTCGATATGCAGGATCAGGATGAAAGGCTGATCGGTATTCTCTCCTATGCGCCTGAAAAGCTCATCGGTAGAGGCTACCGTGTAGCTGGGCAGCGAGCTGCTCAGCGAGATTTTCAGCATGTCTGCCATTGCCGACAGGCAGGCGTTCAGGATGATGTTGCCGAGTTCGCACATCGCATCCTGTTCGAACTCCGCCAGTTCTTCGGTGCTCATTTGCGAACCCATCATGTCGCGAACGATTTCCAGTGCATGGTGTTCGGTAAATAACAGTAGTGCCTTGGCATCGAAAGGACCGGTAAACTGCTGTGTGACGGCGCCAAACTTGGCACTGTTCATTGCCATGATAGCGGCGTTGACTTCCGAAGATTTCTTGATTTCCACGGATGGTACAGACAGCTTCACTTCGTCGCCGACAATTTCGCTGAGACTGGCAGCAGCGCGACCGGCGCCGATGTTGAACACTTCAGCCAGCGCATCCAGGTGGATGTCGGTCAGGGTATTCACTTTGCGCCCTTGAAGTGGTCGAGTGCATGGGCGATGGATTTTTCCGTCACCGGTTTGGCGACGAAGACGGCGCCCACCGCATTGGAGCGCATCTGGAAGCTTTCCTGGATATTGGCGGAAAAAATGACGATGCGCATGGCAGGATGTTTCTGCAGGATCTGTTCAGCAGCGTCGGTGCCCAGTATGCCGGGCATGTTGATGTCCATCGTGCAGTAGTCCGGGCGCTGGTTATCGGCAGCCACGATGGCATCGTTGCCATTGGTCGCCTCCAGAATTTCCCATTCAGGATGGACAGCCTTGATGTGCGCGCGGATGACCATGCGCGATACTTTGCTGTCGTCAACGATCAATAGTTTTTTAATACTGTTTTCAGATGCCATGATATTTCTCTACGTTTCGACGCTCGTTCCCGTCCACACATTCTACCTTAGCCCGAAGGCAATCATGCGTCAAAGAATGTCAACTTTTCCTGCTTTTCCATGTTCCATCCGGGGGCCGGTTATCCATGAAGAAAGCGGCCGCACACGCTGCTGTGGCCCGTGGTAAAAATGGCAACCATCGGGCTATTTTGGAATATCTTCCCTTATTCCCGCCTTACGCAGCCGTCTCCACAAGGTCGTGCGGCTGATTCCGAGGTGGGCGGCGACTGCCTCACGCTTGTTGTCGAAGCGCAGCATCAGTGCCGTGAGAAAGGGGCCATCAGCGCCTCCATCAGCCGCCGCGATGGCCGGCAGTGCATCGCTTGAAGAGTCGGGTGTTTGATAGGGCAGGGCAGGCACGGAGGAGTGCGTTGCATTCATCGTGATTTCCGGCGCAATCCTTGCGACAAAGCTGGGTGTGAGTGCCTGCAAGGGCTGGGCCGCGAGGAATAGCGCCAGCCTTTCCATCAGGTTGCGCAACTCCCTAACGTTGCCTGGCCACGCATAGGCCTTTAACAAGTCGGCGCATGCCAGCACTTCGGCGTGCAGGTTAGCGTGCGGGCGTGTGCCCAGCGCCGCCAGTGCTGTTTTCAGGCTCCATTCCGCGAGTTCTGCCAGGTCTTCGCTTCTGTCGCAGAGTGCAGGAAGCTGCAGGCGCAGCACCGCCAGACGGTAGTACAGGTCGGAGCGGAAGCGGCCTTCGCGCATTCGCGCTTCCAGGTCGCAGTGCGTGGCGCTGATGATGCGCACGTCCACCGGGATAGGCCGGGTGCCGCCCACCCGTACAATTTCGCGCTCTTCCAGCACCCGCAGCAGCCGTGTTTGCAGGCTGGTCGGCATTTCGCCTATCTCGTCCAGAAATAGCGTGCCGCGGTGTGCCGCTTCAAACAGGCCGGCGTGGCCGCCGCGGCGGGAGCCCGTGAACGCACCCTCCTCATAGCCGAATAATTCGGATTCCAGCAAGGATTCGGCAATGGCGCCGCAATTGACGGCGACAAAGGCCTGCCGCGCGCGCGGGCTTTCCCTGTGCATCGCCTGGGCTGCCAGTTCCTTGCCGGTGCCGGTTTGGCCCTGGATCAGCACGGTGGCGGGCGATCGGGCAAATAGCGTAATCGACTGGCGCACCGCCTGCATGGCCTGCGATTCTCCGCGCAAATCGTTGATGCCATGCCGGGCGCGCAAGGAATCCGCGACGGGGTAGCTGCGCCCGCGCGTGGATTCCAGCCGGGTAAGGCGGGCGATCTCCAGCGCGTCGTCGAAGGCCTGCCGTATCGATGCCGCGGAGTACACGAAGATGCCTGTGAGCCCGGCTTCTTCGGCCAGGTCGGTGATCAGTCCGGCGCCGACCACGGCCTGGATGCCGGCAGCTTTCAGTTCGCTGATCTGGGCCCGCGCGTCTTCTTCTGTCACATAGGTGCGCTGCACGATGCGAAAGCCGAAAGTGGTCATGAACTCGGTCAGTTCCGGCATCGTTTCCTGATAGGTGATCAGGCCGATTTCCGCCGATACCTTGCGCGCACGCGCCAGTGCCTGCATCACGTCGAAACCGCTGGCTCTGGCAATAACCACCGGTATAGATAGGCGGCTTTTCAGGTAGGCGCCGTTTGAGCCGGCGGCGATCACTGCATCGCAGCGTTCCGTTTTCAGGCGCTCGCGGATGTGGATCGCCGCCTCTTCAAATCCCATGTGGATGGGTTCGATAGCGGCGCTGGCATCGTATTCGACCATGATGTCGCGGAACAGGTCGAACAGGCGTGAGATGGATACGGTCCAGATCACGGGTTTATCGCTACTGTCGCGCGGCAGAGCAGGAGAAGTTCGCATGTTTCAGAAATGTTTCAAATTTTGTTTCAAATTCCAGAGTGAAACGTATTATGAAACATATTTGCGATGCTGTGTTGTCGCGGCTCTAGCCCATGCCGGCTTAAGTGTTTGATTTGCAAGGGCATATCGTTAGAGCGTCTGTAAAAGCCCGTACTGGCATGGCGATTGCACTATAACGAACATTGTCGTACACATTTAAACATTCAAAAAGGATGCAAATGAGCAATTATTCTGCAGGCGCCGCTTTCCGTAAGGCGGTACAGGAAGAGTCCCCCTTGCAACTCGTCGGCGCGATCAATGCCAATCACGCGTTGTTGGCCAAGCGCGCTGGCTTCAAAGCCATCTACCTGTCCGGCGGCGGAGTTGCCGCGGGTTCGCTGGGCTTGCCTGACCTGGGCATCTCCAACCTGGACGACGTCTTGACCGACGTGCGCCGTATTACCGATGTGTGCGACCTGCCGCTGATGGTCGACGTGGACACCGGTTTCGGCGCGTCGGCGTTCAATGTGGCGCGCACCGTCAAATCCATGATCAAGTTCGGCGCTGCGGCCATGCATATCGAAGACCAGGTCGGCGCCAAACGTTGCGGCCACCGCCCGGGCAAGGAAATCGTCAGCAAGGCTGAGATGGTGGACCGCATCAAGGCGGCAGTGGATGCCCGCACCGATGAAAATTTCGTCATCATGGCGCGTACCGATGCCCTGGCCGTGGAAGGACTGGATGCCGCGATAGAACGTGCCGTGGCCTGCGTGGAAGCGGGTGCGGACATGATCTTCCCGGAAGCAATCACCGACCTGAGCATGTACAAGCAATTTGCCAGCGCGGTCAAGGTGCCTATCCTGGCGAATATCACGGAATTCGGCGCCACGCCGCTGTTTACGGTGGAAGAGTTGAAAACTGCCGACGTTGGCATCGTGCTGTATCCGCTGTCGGCTTTCCGCGCGATGAACAAGGCGGCAGAAAATGTATACACGGCAATCCGCCGCGACGGCACGCAGAAGAGCGTCGTCGATACCATGCAGACACGCATGGAATTGTACGACCGCATCAACTACCATGATTTTGAGCAGAAGCTGGATGCCCTGTTTGCCCAGCAAAAGAGTAAATAAACAGAATTGCTGAAGGCGTAGCGGCCATGCGCCTGCCTTCTATCCATACCTATATACTGGAGATACCAAATGACAGAAACAACTGGCTTCAAGCCCAAAAAATCCGTTGCGCTGTCCGGCGTCACTGCCGGCAATACCGCGCTGTGCACAGTCGGCAAGACAGGCAACGACCTGCATTACCGCGGCTACGACATCCTGGATGTGGCGGACTCCTGCGAGTTTGAAGAAATCGCGCATCTGCTGGTACACGGCAAGCTGCCTACCGTTGCAGAGCTGCGTGCCTACAAGGCCAAGTTGAAAGCCCTGCGCGGCTTGCCTGCCAACGTGAAAGCGGCGCTGGAATGGCTGCCTGCATCGTCCCATCCCATGGACGTGATGCGCACCGGCGTGTCCGCGCTGGGTTGCGTATTGCCCGAGAAAGACGACCACAATACGCCAGGCGCGCGCGACATCGCCGACCGCCTGATGGCTTCGCTCGGTTCCATGCTGCTGTACTGGTACCACTACAGCCACAACGGCAAGCGCATCGAAGTGGAAACCGATGATGAATCCATAGGCGGCCACTTTCTGCACCTGCTGCATGGCGTCAAACCTTCCGACGAATGGGAAAAAGCGATGCACACGTCGCTGATCCTGTACGCCGAACACGAATTCAATGCGTCGACATTCGCCAGCCGCGTCATCGCCGGCACAGGTTCCGACATGTATTCCGCCATCACCGGCGGCATAGGCGCGTTGCGCGGTCCTAAACATGGCGGCGCCAACGAAGTCGCGTTTGAAATCCAGAAGCGCTACGACAATCCGGATGAAGCCGAAGCCGATGTCAAAAAGCGCGTGGAAAACAAGGAAGTCATCATCGGTTTCGGCCATCCTGTGTACACGATCTCCGATCCGCGCAACAAGGTCATCAAGGAAGTGGCGCGCAAGCTGTCCAAGGAGGCCGGTTCGACGAAGATGTTCGATATCGCCGAGCGCCTGGAAACGGTCATGTGGGATATCAAGAAGATGTTCCCGAATCTGGACTGGTTCTCCGCCGTGTCCTACCACATGATGGGTGTGCCGACCGCGATGTTCACGCCGCTGTTCGTGATCGCGCGTACCTCCGGCTGGGCTGCCCACATCATCGAGCAGCGTATCGACAACAAGATCATCCGCCCAAGCGCCAATTACGTCGGGCCGGAAGACCTGAAGTTTGTCCCGATCAAGAGCCGCAAATAAAAATAAAATAAAAGCAGCTTTGATTGCTTCTTTTTTCAATGAGCCATGAATACTGAGCCATGAATACCTTACACCGAAAACCCCTGCCGGGCACCAAGCTGGATTATTTCGATGCGCGCGCCGCGGTCGATGCAATCCAGCCCGGCGCTTATGCAAAATTGCCGTACACATCGCGCGTGCTGGCGGAAAACCTGCTGCGCCGTTGCGATCCTGCGACCCTGACCGATTCGCTCAAGCAATTGATCGAACGCAAGCGCGACCTGGACTTCCCATGGTTCCCGGCACGTGTGGTCTGCCATGACATCCTCGGCCAGACCGCGCTGGTTGACTTGGCCGGCCTGCGTGATGCCATTGCTGCACAGGGCGGCGATCCCGCGCTGGTCAATCCTGTGGTATCGACACAGCTGGTCGTGGACCATTCGCTGGCGGTGGAGTGCGGCGGCTTCGATGAAAACGCGTTTGAAAAAAACCGCGCTATCGAAGATCGCCGTAACGAAGACCGCTTCCATTTTATCGACTGGACCAAGAAGGCGTTCAAGAACGTTGACGTCATCCCTCCAGGCAACGGTATCCTGCACCAGATCAACCTGGAACGTATGTCGCCTGTGGTGCAGGTACAGAACGGCGTGGCCTTTCCGGACACGCTGGTCGGCACCGATAGCCATACGCCGATGGTGGATGCATTGGGTGTCATCGCTATCGGCGTCGGCGGCCTGGAGGCAGAAAGCGTGATGCTGGGCCGTGCGTCGTGGATGCGCCTGCCGGACATCATCGGCGTGGAGCTGACCGGCAAACCGCAGCCGGGCATCACCGCGACCGACACCGTGCTGGCGTTGACCGAATTCCTGCGCAAGCAAAAGGTTGTGTCTTCCTATCTGGAGTTCTATGGCGAAGGCGCTTCTCACCTGACGCTGGGCGACCGTGCGACCATCTCCAACATGGCGCCGGAATTCGGCTCTACGGCGGCGATGTTCTACATCGACGAGCAGACCATCAAATACCTGAAACTGACCGGCCGCGACGACGCACTTGTTTCGCTGGTGGAAACCTACGCACGGGAAACCGGACTGTGGGCCGACAGCCTGAAGACTGCCGAATACGAAAGAGTCATCAGCTTCGACCTGTCGTCGGTGGTGCGCAATATCGCCGGCCCTTCCAATCCGCACAACCGTGTGCCGACGTCTGAGCTGGCTGCGCGTGGCATCAGCGGCACGGTGGAAAATGAACCAGGTCTGATGCCTGATGGCGCCGTCATCATCGCTGCGATCACCAGCTGCACCAACACCAATAATCCGCGCAACATGATCGCTGCCGGCCTGATCGCGCGCAATGCAAACAGGCTGGGCCTGTTGCGCAAACCGTGGGTGAAAAGTTCGCTGGCGCCCGGTTCCAAGACGGTTGCACTGTACCTGGAAGAGGCAGGCCTGCTGCCGGAGCTTGAAAAGCTCGGCTTCGGCGTCGTCGCCTTTGCCTGCACTACCTGCAACGGCATGAGCGGTGCGCTGGATCCGGTCATCCAGAAGGAAGTCGTGGACCGCGACCTGTATGCGACCGCGGTGCTGTCCGGCAACCGCAATTTCGATGGCCGCATCCATCCGTATGCAAAACAGGCGTTCCTGGCATCGCCTCCGCTGGTCGTCGCGTATGCGATTGCCGGCACCATCCGTTTCGATATTGAAAAGGACATCCTCGGGACCGACGCCAACGGCAATCCCGTGCGGCTGGCCGACATCTGGCCTAGCGATGAGGAAATTGACGCCATCGTTGCAAGCAGCGTGAAGCCCGAGCAGTTCCGCAATGTGTACAACCCGATGTTTACCTTTAGCGTGGAAACCGGGCCCAAGGTTAGCCCGCTGTACGACTGGCGCCCACAGAGCACCTATATTCGCCGCCCTCCGTATTGGGAAGGCGCACTCGCAGGCGAGCGCAGCCTGAAGGGCATGCGGCCGCTGGCGGTTTTGCCCGACAATATCACCACCGACCATTTGTCGCCATCGAACGCGATCATGCTCGACAGCGCTGCTGGCGAATACCTGGCTAAAATGGGTTTGCCGGAAGAGGACTTCAACTCCTATGCAACGCACCGCGGCGACCATCTGACGGCACAGCGGGCAACCTTCGCCAATCCGACGCTGAAGAATGAAATGGTCATCGTGGACGGCAAGGTAAAAGCGGGTTCCCTGACGCGTGTGGAGCCGGAAGGCAAGGTCATGCGCATGTGGGAAGCGATCGAAACCTATATGGAGCGCAAGCAGCCGCTGATCATCATTGCCGGCGCCGACTACGGGCAGGGATCTTCGCGCGACTGGGCTGCCAAGGGGGTACGTCTGGCAGGTGTAGAGGCTATTGCTGCCGAAGGCTTCGAACGTATCCACCGCACCAACCTGGTCGGCATGGGCGTGCTGCCGCTGGAATTCAAGGCAGGCACTGACCGCAAGACCCTCGCCATCGATGGTAGCGAAACTTTCGATGTGCTTGGCGAGTGCACACCGCGCTCCACGCTGACATTGGTCATCACACGTAAACACGGCGAACGCGTTGAAGTACCGGTAACCTGCAGGCTTGATACTGCAGAAGAAGTCGCAATTTATGAAGCCGGCGGCGTGTTGCAGCGTTTCGCGCAGGATTTCCTCGCATCGACAAAGGCTGCTTAGAGTGGATAGGAATATATTGCCATGAGTAATGTGCGTCAAATCAAAATACCAGCCACCTACATTCGCGGCGGCACCAGCAAGGGCGTGTTCTTTCGCCTGCAGGATTTGCCTGCCGTTGCGCAAGCGCCCGGCGCTGCACGCGATGCGCTGCTGCTGCGCGTGATCGGCAGTCCTGATCCTTACGGCAAGCAGATAGACGGTATGGGCGGCGCAACGTCCAGCACCAGCAAGACTGTCATCGTTTCCAAAAGCAGCCAGCCTGGGCACGATGTCGACTACCTGTTCGGCCAGGTGTCGATTGACCAGGCCTTTGTGGACTGGAGCGGTAACTGCGGCAACCTGTCTGCCGCGGTGGGCCCATTTGCCATCAGCGGCGGTCTGGTCGATGCAGGCAAGGTGCCGAAAGATGGTATCGCCGTCATACGGATCTGGCAGGCCAATATCGCCAAAACCATCATCGCGCATGTGCCCATGACCAACGGCGAAGTGCAGGAAACCGGCGACTTTGAGCTGGACGGCGTGACTTTCCCTGCGGCTGAAGTGCAGCTTGAATTCATGGACCCTGCCGCCGAAGAGGAAGGCGTAGGCGGCGCCATGTTCCCGACCCGCCAATTGGTTGACGATCTGGACGTGCCCGGAGTCGGCACGCTGAAGGCCACAATGATCAATGCTGGCATTCCGACCATTTTCGTCAATGCGGAAGCCATTGGCTACAAGGGTACGGAGTTGCAGGATGCAATCAACAGCGATCCCAAGGCGCTGGCCATGTTTGAGACCATACGCGCTCACGGCGCTGTACGCATGGGCCTGATCAAGCATGTGGACGAAGCGGCCAAACGCCAGCATACGCCGAAGCTTGCGTTTGTCGCGAGGCCGGCCGATTATATTTCTTCCAGCGGCAAGCAGGTCTCGGCTGCCGACGTTGATTTACTGGTGCGCGCCATGTCCATGGGCAAGCTGCATCACGCGATGATGGGTACGGCGGCTGTTGCAATCGGCACCGCTGCGGCGATTCCCGGCACTCTGGTCAATCTGGCTGCCGGCGGCGGCGCACGCAGCGCCGTGCGCTTCGGCCATCCATCCGGCACCTTGCGGGTCGGCGCCGAAGCCAGCGAGAGCAACGGCGAATGGAGTGTCACCAAGGCCATCATGAGCCGCAGTGCGCGCGTGCTGATGGAAGGCTGGATAAGGGTACCCGGCGATGCTTTTTAACGCAGGGAAACGGCCGCTGTAAAACAGATGGCAGCCCTGATCTTTTGCCTGCATGGAAAGCGCAACGGTGCAAGCCGCTGCGCTTTTTTTATTGGCGCTGCACTATACGGTGTAATGCTGATGCCGTGGAAAAAATAGGTATCAAAGCGGAGAAAAAATTTTCAGCGTAAGAGAGTGGTAAGCCATCAGCCCTACACTGGATAAATAAAGAAAAACGGAGACTGGCATGCGCTATTCTGAGTTTTATCAGCAGTCGGTGAACGACCCGGAAGCCTTCTGGGCCAATGAGGCAAAACTGATTCATTGGCACCAGCCATTTTCGCAGGTCCTGGATGAATCCAATCCGCCGTTCACCAGATGGTTCTCCGGCGGCCTGACCAATCTTTGCCATAACGCGGTAGACCGCTGGCTGGACAGCCAGGCTGAAAAGCCCGCGCTGATCGCCGTTTCTACCGAAACCAATACCGAACGTACCTACACCTTTGCCGAGTTGCATGCAGAGATTAACCGAGCAGCGGCGATGATGCTGGAGCTGGGCGTCAGCAAGGGCGACCGCGTGCTGATCTACATGCCGATGATCGCGGAAGCCGCGTTTGCGATGCTGGCCTGTGCAAGGATAGGCGCGGTGCATTCGGTGGTGTTCGGCGGATTTGCGTCGAAGAGCCTGTCCAGCCGCATTGACGATGCCAAGCCGGTGCTGATCGTATCTGCCGATGCTGGCATGCGCGGCGGCAAGGTGGTGCCTTACAAGCCTTTGCTGGACGAGGCCACCAACCTGGCGGCACACAAGCCGCAGCATGTGCTGCTGGTCAACCGTGGGCTGGAAGCGATGAAGCTGAACGCAGGCCGCGATGCAGATTATGCCGCCTTGCGCGAGCGCCATTTTGATGCCCAGGTGCCGGTGACGTGGCTGGAATCGAATGACATGTCGTACATACTGTACACGTCCGGTACTACGGGCAAGCCCAAGGGTGTGCAGCGTGATGTAGGCGGCTGTGCGGTGGCGCTGGCTTCTTCGATGAAGCATATCTTTTGCGGCATTCCGGGCGAAACCTATTTCGCTACCTCCGACATAGGCTGGGTGGTCGGCCATTCCTATATCGTGTATGGCCCGCTGATTGCCGGCATGGCCACTATCATGTATGAAGGCACGCCGATAAGGCCCGATGCGGGCATCTGGTGGAGCATCGTGGAAAAATACAAGGTTACAAGAATGTTCTCCGCACCGACCGCGGTGCGCGTGCTGAAAAAATATCCGCCGGAACTGATGCACAAATACGACCTGTCTTCGCTGAAGGCCTTCTACCTGGCCGGGGAGCCGCTGGATGAGACCACATCGAGCTGGATCGCAGGCGAACTGGGCGTTCCCGTCATCGACAATTACTGGCAGACCGAAACCGGCTGGCCTATCCTGACAGTCGCTCACGGTGTGGAGGACACGCCCACGCGGCTTGGCAGCCCCGGCATTGCGATGTACGGCTACAAGGTGCAGATACTGGACGACGCCACCGGTGAAGAATGCCCGCCCAACCAGAAAGGCGTTGTCGTCATCAAAGGCCCGCTGCCGCCGGGCTGCATGCAAACGGTGTATGGCGACGACCAGCGTTTCGTACAGACCTACTGGTCCAATTTTGCCGGGCAGCAGGTGTATTCAAGCTTCGACTGGGGCATCCGCGATGCGGATGGCTATTACTTCATCCTCGGCCGCACCGATGACGTCATCAATGTAGCCGGCCACCGCCTCGGCACCCGCGAGATCGAGGAAAGCATTTCCAGCCATCCGCAAATATCCGAGGTGGCCGTTGTTGGTGTGGAAGACAAGGTGAGGGGCCAGGCCGCGGTGGCATTCGCAATCCTGCGTAATCCTGACCTGGCTGCATCTCCCGAGGCGCGTAGGGCGCTGGAGGGAGATGTGATGGCTGTCGTGGACAGGCAACTGGGCGCCATCGCACGGCCTTCGCGGGTGTATTTTGTGCCCATGCTGCCCAAGACGCGGTCGGGGAAACTGTTGCGGCGGGCTATACAGGCGATCTGCGAAGGCAAGGATCCGGGGGATTTGACGACGATTGAGGATCCTGCTTCCTTGGTGCAGATTCGGGAGGTATTGGCTTTGTGATTCTCCGCTTGTAAGCAGATACCGTTTCGCAGGTACGGGGCAGTGCCCCGAGAAACTCCTGCTACACCTCGGGCGAGGCCCAATTCGGCTCCATTTTTTGTGATGCATGAAAGCCGCGATGTAGTAGGGAATTCGTGCAGCATGCTGCACGCCTGCGTAAGGGGTTTATCTTGAAGGCAAGATGCCTTCCCTTTAGGGACACAGGGCCCCGGCGGGTAAGGTCAAAAGCAACGGCAAAGCAAAGCAATTTCCAGCCGATTTAGCTTGAGCAGCCAAGCTTCTGTAGTGGCCAGATACAGCCTAGCCTACAGCTTTTTCTGTTCTTCTATCCACTTATCCATCTTCACTTCAAGCAAAGCCAGGGGTAGGGTTCCGTCGCTGAGAATAGCATCATTGAATGCGCTGAGCTTAAACTTGGGTCCTAATGCTGCCGTTGCGCGCTGGCGTAGTTCCATGATTTTCAGCGAGCCTATCTTATACCCCAATGCCTGGCCCGGCCAGGCCATGTAGCGCTCGGTGGCGTTGCGGGCGTCGGCTTCGCTGTAGCCCAGGGTCGCGCGCAGGTATTGTATGGTCTGTTCGCGGGTCCAGCCTTTGGCGTGCAGGCCGGTGTCCACTACCAGGCGCGATGCGCGCAGCAGTTCATCCGTCAGATGGCCTTCATAGGCATTCGGGTCTTCGTACAGGCCCATCTCGCGGCCCAGGGTTTCTGCATATAGCGCCCAGCCTTCAGTAAAGGCGTTGTTACCGCCGAATTTACGGAATTTCGGGATATCCATTTCCTGCATCAGCGCCAGGTGGAAATGGTGGCCCGGCTGTCCTTCGTGCAGGAACAGCGTGGTCATTTCCGTGTTTGCATATTGTTTCGGATCGGTGATGACGGCCCAGAAAATACCGGGGCGCGAGCCATCTGCCGCAGGTGGCGCATAGTGGTCGGAGGCCGTATCGCGGCTGATTTCCGGTTCAGGGCGTATGTCCAGCGGGGTTTTGGGAATGACGTTGAACAGGCTCGGCAGCTTGGTCTTGATCCTGGCGTTCAGCGCTTTATAGGCATCCAGGATTTCTGCTTCGCTGGTGAAGGGTTTGTATCTGGCCTGTTCCGCCATCCAGCCGGGCAGGCCTGCAGGTTCGCCGGCATAACCCAACTGTGGGCCGAGCTTGGCAAATTCAGCCTGTATGCGCGCGACTTCCCGCAGGCCTATTGCGTGGATTTCTTCGGGCTCCAGCGTTGTCGTGGTCTGGCTTTGCACGTAGGCTTTGTACCACGCTGCGCCATTGGGCAGGGCGCCGAGGCCGGAGGTCTGCCTGCTGGCGGCCAGATAATCGGTTTCCAGGAACTGGTCCAGCTTGCGCAGCGAAGGGATGAGCTTGTCGTGGATGGCATCGCGATAGGCTGCCGTCAGCCTGGTTTTATCTGCTTCAGGGAAATTGGCCGGCATATCCTTGATGGGCTGGTAATACGGATGTTCTTCCGCAGTGGCGGTGACCAGCTTCTGGAATTGCGGAATAGCTGAAGTAACCAGTGCGCGCGGCAAGACGATGCCGCGCCGCATGCCTTCATGCATGTTCAGCATGGCCTGATCTATCCAGGCCGGCAGCTGCGTCAGCCGCCGCAGAAAAATATCGTATTGCGCAACGGTCTGCAACGGTTGCGAGCTTTGTCCGCCGGCCAGGTTGGCCAGCGTAACGGGCACGCTATCCATCTGGTTCAGCGGAAGCAGATAGTCGCTGAAATGCTCCAGCTTCAGCGCGGTATTGATTTCATAAGTGAGGATGTCGTAGCTGACAGCATCCGTATGGTTTAGCGCCTGGCGCGGTATGGCTTTCAATTTACGGGCGATGTCATGGTACAGCGCGATTTCCTTTGCACGGACTTTCGGCGCAATGGTCATCGACAGACGGTCGTCAAAGCGGTTGTCTCCGTTGAAGGTTGCCGAAAACGGTTCCAGCCGGGCCTGCTGCTCATAGTAGTAGTCGGCCAGCGCGTTCAATTGCTTGCCGGCCTGGGCGTTTGTCGCCACCATGGATGGGGCAAGCTGTGGAGTAGCTCCGGCGTGGCTTAAGGGCGACAGCGCCAGCAATAGGGCGGCACCCAGTAGGCTCAGGGGTAGCGCCAGTGCGCGGGATGTCAAAGCTTGCTTCATGAATTGTTTCCTTGATAAGGAGGCGCGGGATTTTGCAAGCCGGTTGGATCGAACGCGGGCGCTAAAGTTCAATAGATCACTTTTTTTGCAGCAAGCGGCGCGACACGATCTGTACGATGACAGCTGCAGCGAGTGCCAGCGGGAAGCTGCCCGCGATACCCAGGGGGACCAGGCTCAGGTTGAGCACGACGCAGAATGTGGCAAAGGAATACCATCCATAGACCATGCCTCGTAAAAGATGAATGGCGAATCCATGGCCGGCGCTGCGATGGGAAAACACGACCAGTACCGTGCCCATGACCGGGAACATTGCAAACAGGCCGCTCAGGCGCGGCCCCAGCGCTGCGGCAAAGTAGGTAACGCTGAGTACCAGCAGTGCGCCCGTACCCATGCGCATGGGAAGATCAAAGTTGCCCGCACGCGGCGGCTTTCCCGTATCAGGTGTCACCGGAAACAAGGCCGGCGAAAAGTAGAGTGCCGTAACGACCAGCGCAAAGAGCAGCGCCAGCGGCGGTATCCAGCCGGTCAGCGCAGAGACTGCCACCGCATAGGCGAAAAAGCCGCACAGCAAGCAAAGATGCCAGCGCAGGCGGGTGGCTGCCCAGGAGTAGGCGAGGCCGAATACAAGAATGGCGATGACGGCCGCCAGTGTGCCTTCGCTGGCGGAACGGGCAAAATCGACTCCGCGCTCCATGGCAATAAAGAACAGGATGGGACCTGCAACAATGGGGAAGGCGGATAGCCAGCCGGCGATCGTCGCTCCCCATCTGCGGCCAGCCAGCGTAACGGCTCCAATCAGGCTGGGCACCAGCAAAAGTTTCAGGACAAGTATAGTGGGCATGGAAAAGAAATGATGGCGAGGCGGCGGTGCCCAGGGTCAAGAAAAAGACGCGGTAACAGGACGAGGCGTGACGCATGCTCTCGTCCTCGATTGCGGGATAGGTTCAATATCTTGGCGGCCCTTATTTCTGTCCGCCAGGAGCGGTGCTGCCGACCTTGCCGCGCAATATCAGCAAGGCCAGTCCGCCTGCGATCAGTCCCCAGAATGCCGACCCTATGCCCAGCAGCGATACGCCGGACGCGGTGACCAGGAAGGTAATCAGCGCAGGTTCGCGGTCGCGTTCAGTGCTCAGCGCCAGCACCAGGCCGTTGCCTATCGTGCCCAGCAGTGCCAGGCCGGCGATGGCCAGCACCAGTTCGCGCGGGAAGGCGGCAAATACGGCGGCGACGGTGGCGCCGAACAGGCCCACCAGCAGATAGAAAAAACCGGCAGACAAGGCGGCTACATAGCGTTTGGACGGATCTTCATGCGCTTCCCGGCCCAGGCAGATGGCGGCGGTGATCGCCGCGAGGTTGATCGCAAAGGCGCCGAACGGCGCCAGCAACAGCGTGGCCAGGCCTGTCCAGCCCACCAGCGGGGAGACCGGCGCCTCATAGCCGGATGCGCGTATTGTGGCAACGCCTGGCAGATTCTGCGACGCCATCGTCACAATGAAGAGCGGCAGTGCAACGCCGACGAAGGCGTGCAGTGAAAACGCCGGCATCGTGAAGACGGGTTTTGCCAATTCCAGCGTCACGGTATTCAATTGCAGCAGGCCCATGCCGGCAGCAATGGCAATGCCCGCCAGCAGTGCGCCTATCACCGCATAGCGCGGCAACAGCCGGCGCATCAGCAGATAAGCCAGCAGCATTGCCAGCACCATACTGAACTGCGTCTTCAGTGCAGTAAAAGCATCGAGGCCGAAGCGCAGCAGGATGCCGGCCAGCATGCCGGACGCAATCGCCATCGGGATGCGGTTCATGACCTTTTCAAACCAGCCGGTGAAGCCGCTGACAGCGATCAGCGCAGCGGAGATCAGGAAGGCGCCTATCGCCTCCGGCATGCTGACACCCGCGGTACTCGTAATCAGCAGCGCCGCGCCTGACGTGGACCAGGCAGTGGCGACGGGAATGCGATAGCGCAGCGACAAGCCTATGCAGGTCAGTCCCATACCCAGGCCCAGCGCCCACATCCATGAGCCGGCTTGCGCCGTGGTCGCTCCCAGCGCGCTGGCGGCCTGGAAAACGATGACTGCCGAGCTTGTAAAGCCGACCAGCACCGTGACAAAACCGGCAATCACGGCGGAAATGGAAAAATCTTTTAAAAAGGCCATAAGCGTGGCTGGCAGCCAGTGACACCTTGCTGCCATCTGAGGAAAGAAAGGGATTATTGGGGAATTATTGCGACGGTTGGCAACTCACCATCCATGGAATGCCAAACTGGTCTGTCAGCATGCCGAAGCGCTCAGCCCAGAAAGTTTGCTGCAGCGGCATTTTAACGATGGCGTTCACCGACAGGGCGCTAAAGAGGCGCTCCGCTTCCGCGGCATCCTTGGCGCCGAGAGACAGCGAGAAGCCTCGCGGTTCTTCCGGCGCTCCTTTTATGCCGTCCGACCCCATCACTATTTTCCCATCGATGCTGATGCTGGCATGCATGACCTTGTCCAGCCAGTCCGGCGGGCATTGGGCTTCCATCGGTGCGCCCCGAAACTTGAATACGGCCTCGATTTTTGCACCGAGGCGCTGCTCATAAAAGGTGAATGCTTCTTCGCAACGGCCGTTGAAATTGAGGTAAGGATTAAGTTGCATGGCGTCTCCCGGAGGCAGTAGCTGGTCTGGTGATCTATTTTGATTTTATACAGTCCGGTCAGGCCCGATCAAACCTGGCCGCGTCCCCGGGAATGATAACATTTCCAGCACCGCTTTTCGCATTCTGTTGCGTCCTTACAGGAAGTCTTCCTTGTAGCCATGGCTTGCCAGGGTTTCCTGGATAAATTTTTTCCAGGCTGCATCCGGCACCCATACCGCGGTCAGTTTTGCAGCGGCCTCCTGCACGGGTATTTTTTCGACTATCACGCGATACAGGAACACGAAGGACGAACCCCGGAAGTTGGCCTGGCAATGAACGAGCACATTTTTTCCGGCGGCCGCCTGCAGCATGCCGCTGAACAGCTCAAAGTCTTCCGCCCTGGGCTCCTCGAAGCTGACAGGAATATTGACATAGGCCAGGCCCTGTTTGCCGATAAGCGCTCCTTCGTTTTCTATCGATCCCCAGCTCTCCGGCGGCGCAAGGTTGATCACAAGCTGGTATTTCATTTGTCCAGCCTGTTCCAGATATTTGCTTGACGGCTGGGCGGCGGAACTGAGACCCGCGCGCCAGGCGATAAAATTATCCGGTGGCTTCACGCTGGTGTTTTCTGCATGCGCAGCAGCATTGCCGAACAGCAGGCAGATCATCAGGTTTACCTGCAAAAATGAGAATCTGATCATGTTGTCTCCATGTGGGATGCATAGTGTAAATGATGCCCAGCAGCATCGAAGAAAAATTTTCTTAAGTATTTTCAAGGAGGGCCGTTAACTATCTGGTGGCGATATAACTCGTCCATTTGATGCGGGCTGTTGAAATAAGTTTCACGAGGCTGAAGCGAGGTTTCGGCTGGCCGAGGGAAATCGGGGCAAAGGTACATTATGAAAATCGCTTCTTCAGACATCGCTCTGGGTGCCAGCCATGGCGCCACGCAGACACATAGCATCAATGAGAATTTGCATGCCTGGGTCGATGGCAAACGTGCCGATACAGCGCAGGGCAAGGCCGCTACAGACAGGAACAATACGGCGCAAAATAATTCGTCCAGCAAGGTGCAGATATCGGACGGGGCCCGCGCTGCTATCGGCAACGATAAAAAGGATGGCGCAAAAGCCGCAGCAGCGGCTGCTGCCACCTCCGGGGCGCAAGCGGTCGATGAGGGCGGAAGCAAAGATCCGGTGGTAACGCTGATCCAGCAAATCCTGGAATATTTTCTGGGTAAGAAAATCAACGTATTTGATGCGAGTGCATTGAACGAGGCGATCACGAACAGCCAGCAGGACGGCGCCCCGGTGCAGGAAAAGCCCAGCGCCGGATGGGGTCTTGAATACGACAAGACCACGACAACGACCGAGACCGAGCAATCCTCCTTCCAGGCCAGCGGTGTCATACAGACCGAAGATGGCAAGGAACTCAAATTTGACTTGTCTGTCGACTTGCAGCACAGCTATTCTTCCACAGACAAGGTCAGCGTACGGGCCGGCGATGCCAAGGCGGTGGATCCGTTGGTCATTAACTTCGCCGGCAGTTCGGTGAGCCTGTCATCGCAAAAATTTTCGTTCGACCTGAATGCCGACGGCAAGGCGGATAACATCTCTTTTGTGCAGGGCGGCGGCTTCCTGGCGCTGGACAAGAACGGCGATGGCAAGATCAATGACGGCAGTGAACTGTTCGGGCCGGCGACAGGCAATGGTTTCAAGGAATTGCAGGCGCTGGACAGTGATGGCAACGGCTGGATCGATGAGAACGATCCGGCCTTCCAGAATCTGCAGGTCTGGACCAAAGACAGCAGCGGCGCCGATAAACTCACTTCGCTGAAGGATGCCGGTGTCGGCGCGCTGTACCTGGGAAGCGCAGGCACATCATTTCAGTTCAAGGACGCGCAAAACAACACGCAGGGCCAGCTGCGCTCGTCCGGTGTCTGGATTTCGGAAGATGGCCAGGCTGGAGCATTGCAGCAGATTGATCTGACTGTATAGAACAAGGCCTGCATGCGAAAAAAGAAGGGACGGCCTCGGCCGTCCCTTCTACTTTGTGCCGGCAACTACAGTTGCCGATTATTTCGCAGCAGCTGCCTTCACGTCTGCATTGCCTTTGGCGGCAGTAGCATCGGTTTCTGCTTTGGCTTTTGCTTTGTCGGCATTGGCTTCCACTTTTGCTTTCGCTACTTTGGTGTTGGCCTTGATGTCGGCTTTTTCTGCTTTTTCATCGGCCTTGGCGGCTGTCTTGTCGGCCTTGGCTTCTGTTTTTGCTTTATCGTCGCTGTCTGCACCAACTACTTTGGCGCCGGCTTCCGCTTTGGCTTGTGCTGCCTTGCGATGTGCCTTGTCTTTCGATTTTGCTGCCTTCACTTCCGTTTTTTCAACTTTGTCGTCGGCTTTCATATCGGTCTTGGCTTCCGAAGCAACAGCCTTGTTTGTCGATTTATCGGCTTTAGCTTCTGCTTTCACGACAGCAGGAGTTGCGGCAGGCGCGGCTGTTGCAGGAGCAGGAGTCTGGGCAAACGCCGCAGTGGCAAACAGGCTTGCGATCAGAGCAGTCAATAATTTATTCATTTTTATATCCTTTTAAAATTGTTGGAAAAAACACTCAATAACAAGAACAGGAGGCTTTGCGTTTTACGCGTTTTGTGTATTGCCTGTGCTTGTATAACGAGGGTCTTACAAGTGCGGTTGACGATGAATTTCTTGTAAAGGCATTTGTTTCAATTGCTTACATCCACAAGTTTCAACGCTGATTGCGAACAAGATCTTCGTACAAACGAATCTTTTTCTAATTGCGAGACCAGTATATGTACCCACAGGGAAATGATCGGTGCGCTGGCGCACAAAAAAATATGCCGGATTTTCCGGCGATTGATAGGGGAGTGGAGGGGCGCGAAAGCGCAAGGAATGGAACGCGGCGGAGGAATGGAGTCCGCCGCGAATGCGGCGGATATTTTATGCAGACGGCTTGTTGCTTACGGCGATTTCCAGTGCTCGGCTTTCCAGCGCAGCGCCGCGTAGATGCGTTTTCTCGGGCTGGGATGATCGAAGAACAAAAATTCTTCCACTGGGCCGGGGTCGGACTTGCGGTATTCCGTCAACTTCAGTTCGGCTTCCGCAAAGCCGTCCGGCTCCTGTGAGGTGTTGATGCCAAAGATGTCGGCCTCGGCTTCGCTGGTCCGGATGATGGTATTGAGTACAGGCGTCATCGCGAACATGTACACAGTGAACAGTGCGATAAACAGGGGCAGCCCCGCAGGGTCAGCCTGGTCGCGGACGCCGAAACGGCTGCCCCATTTTCGTATGCTCCACTGCATGCTCTTTTGCAGGAACACGAACCCCAGTACCAGGATAAGCCCGAAGCTGAGGATGAAATGGTAAATGTGACCCAGCACATAGTGACCCAGTTCATGCCCCATCACGCCTTTAATTTCAGCCGGCGAAGCGCGTTTCAGCAGGTTGTCGTTCAGGCGCACCGAAGCGCTGCCAAAGATGCCGCTGACATTGGCGCTGACGCGGTTGCTCTGTTTTGACGCATCGAATTCGTAGACATTATCGGCTGGCACGCCATTGGCGCGGGCCATCGATAGTATTGGCGCCTTGATGCTCTCATCGGCCAGCGGCTTGTAGGTATTGAACAGCGGGTCGATGTACACCGGTCCTATCAGCAGCAGCACACACAGGAAACCGACACCGAGGCCGGCCCCCCATATCCACCAGGTTTTGGGCAGCTTGCGTATGACGGTATAGATCGCCAGCAGCATCAGGGAACCGCCGGCCAGGTTCACCGCCAGCCCAATGGCAACGTCGCTGAGCCATGGGAGCAAGTGTTGATTGGCCAGGCCGTACAGATGTTCGCGGTAAAACCCCTGATAGATGTCCAGCGGTGAGGTAAGCACTGCGCTTAACAGTATAAAGCTCGCGAAGATCATCAACGATGTCAGCCAGCGCCATTTGCCGCGCTGATCCCTGCGCTCGCGCAAACGCACCAGCACGCCGGAAGCCAGCAGCACCCAGCAGGCAGCCAGTCCGGCGGCGAGCGACAATACCTGCATCCAGTAACCTCCTTCAAAGTAGGCGTCCGAGCGCGCCTTGGCAGCGGGCGAGATGCGCGCCATATAGGCATCGGTTGCGGCTACCGGGTCGCGCGGCAAAGCTGCTCTCCACGAATCGGGAACCGGCGCTATCTCCGCGGTCGCGCGCGACGCGGAACTTTGTGAAACGGGTGCGGACATTCCGATGATGGCAGCCAGGATCACGCATGCCGCCGGCAATAGCCAGAACAGTTTTTTAAACAAGGCAATTCCCCTTTATTTATATAGTTTATTTTTTCCAGACGCCCATGTTGCAATAATACTCAAAGGAGTCTAGCAGCCGATTTTAATTCGACAATAAATATCTGGAGGGAGATTGAGACGAAACGCGAAAATCCGGGGATGAATGACAAATTTCGGGCATTGCTGCCGAAATCGTGGAGCATGAGTGTATGTGCGGTGCCGGGGCGGCACAGGTCTATGGCGGTGCCAGAGGGGCACCGCGTGGCATGAATGCGTCAGCTTAGTGTGGCAATGACGGGAGCATGGTCGGACGGCTGTTCCCATTTGCGCGGCACCCTGTCAATGACGCAGGCGGTGCAGTTCGCCGCCAGCGGCGGCGACAGCAGGATATGGTCTATCCTGACGCCCTTGTTCAGGCGGAAGCCGAGCTGGCGGTAATCCCACCAGCTGAAGGATTTTTCCGCCTGCTCAAACATGCGGAAGGAATCTGTCAGGCCCAGGTCGATCAGTTTTTGCAGCGCGGCGCGTTCGGCGGGGGAGACGAGGTTCATGCCCTCCCACGCCGCGGGGTCGTGCACGTCGCGGTCTTCCGGCGCGATGTTGTAGTCACCCAGCAGTGCCAGCTGCGGATGCACGGCCATTTCCTGCTGTATCCAGTCATGCAGCGCCGCCAGCCATTTGAGCTTGTACTGGTATTTGTCCGACTCCAGCGACTGCCCATTCGGTATGTAGGCGCAGATGATGCGCATGCCCTGTATTGTGGCTGAAATGATGCGCTGGTGTTCGTCTTCAAACAAGGGATTGTTTTTGACGACGGCGTCTATCGGATAGCGCGACAGGATGGCTACGCCGTTATAGGTTTTTTGCCCGGTATAGACGACCTGGTAGCCGGCAGCCTGGATTTCAGCGGCGGGGAATTTGTCGTCGGTGAGCTTGGTCTCCTGGATACAGAGCACATCAACCGGGTTATCCGCCAGCCATTGCAGTACCTGTGGCAGGCGTACCTTCAGGGAGTTTACATTCCACGTCGCTAATTTCATGGGCATCTGCTTAAAAATGATAAAAAGCGCCGGTGGCGCACATCGGCAGGATTTTACCGTATCCTCCAGCGCGATGAATTATTTATACGAATTCACACAGTTTGACAATGGATGAGTATATTTTGCGACGGACTTTCCATTCCCCCTATTGACTATTTTATTGAGTACCGGCATGTTTCATGCTTTAGAACAATAATAAAAAGCGAACTGAAATCGGGCTGATTGTAAAGACTCAGATTCGGTCGACTTTTAACAATATTGAACAGGGCTTGCCGGGTGAGGGGGTTACAAGGAATGCACGCACGTGTACAGATGGATATTGAAGTCAGGTCGGCTACGCCGGCCGATGCAGCCGCGGCTTGTGAAGCCCTGCGCCGTTCGATTTCCGAGTGTTGCCAGGAGGATCACAGGAACGATGAGGCGATCCTGGCCGCATGGCTGGGAAACAAGAACTCGGATATGGTCGCGACCTGGTTTTCTTCCGCGGCCAATTATGCATTGCTGGCGACTTATGGCGATGAGGTGGTGGGCGTTGCCCTGCTGACCCGGGGCGGAAAGATTGCCTTGTGCTATGTGATCCCGGAAACCTTGTACAAAGGCGCCGGCAAAGAATTACTGAAAGGCCTGGAGCAAAAGGCTAGCGAATGGAAACTACCCTGGGTCAAGGTGCTGAGCACTGCCAGCGCCCGGGATTTTTACCTGCGCAATGGCTTCATCGGCTGCGGCGATGCGACTTCTGCCTTCGGCACGGCCGGCTATAAGCTGATCAAGCAGTTGAGCGGCCCTGCCATGCCTGAAGAACAGCTGAAAAAATTATTTTGCGGTTGCACTGCACAAAACGCCGTTTAAGATAATCCGGTACAAGCAGGCCGGGCCGGCGCCAGATGCAGCACGGCGCCTTCAGCCTGCTTGCAGTCTTTTCTTCAGTTCACTTGCAACAGCATTGAGCGGACTGTCCCAGTCGCCACGGCGCGGCTGGCGGAATAACCGCATCACGTCCGGGTACCACGGCGTGCTGTCGCTGCTGCTGCTGCTGCTGCTGCTTTCCAGCCAGCGCCAATCTGTTTTATACGCGGGCAGCAAGATCCAGCAGGCTTTGCCCAGCGCCCCCGTCAGATGGGCCACCGACGTATCCACGCTGATCACCAGATCCAACATTTCCACTATCGCCGCGGTATCGGCAAAATCGCGCAGTTCGTGCCCCAGCGCCAGCCATGCCTGGGTATCCAGCCCGGCGGGCGTGGGCACAGCCGCCGCAGATTGTTGCAGGCTGATCCACTGTACGCCGTCTATGCCCCACAAGGGGGCAAACTTGTCCGCGCTGCCCAAGGAGCGCTCGGCATCGTTGGAGTGCCGGGCATTGCCATCCCATGCCAGGCCGATGCGCCATTTTGGGGTGCCTGCATTCGCGGCCAGCCGCTGCGTCCAATAGCTGCGGCGCTCCGGCAGTGAGTGCAGGTAGGGCAGGGCGGCCGGCAATGCGGCTGAGTGCATCTGCAGCAAGCCCGGCAGGCTCATCGCCAGCACGCAATAATTGAAGGCGACTGAAGGCGTACCTTCTTCCAGTATCAGGCAGCGGTCTACACCGTCCAGCGTGGACAGCAGCGGCTGCAGGCTGGCGCGGCATGCCACGGTCACGTGGGTCGCGCCGCGTTGTTTAAGCATAGGGATGTAGCGGCTGAAGTGGATCAAGTCGCCTAGCCCCTGTTCCGGCCAGACCAGCATCGTTTTTCCGGTAAGGTCCTCGCCTTGCCACAGCGAACCGCAAGACGCGGGAGGGCGCGCCATGGGCTTGGCCATCAGCGGGTCATGCCTGGCTTCGTAGTAAGGCCAGGCTTCCGTATAGCGCCCTTGCTGCAGCAGTAGCAAGGCCAGGTTGGATGCAGCCAGCGGATAGGCGGGATCAAGCTGCATCGCCTCCCTGAAATAGCTTTCCGCTTCTTCTACGCGGCCGGTATCCGTCAGCAACACGCCCAGGCTGGTACAGGCTGCGGCGGCTTCAACGGCATTTTCCACATCCGCCGGCAAGGCTGTTGCCCGCCGGTACAACTGCTCCGCTTCTTCATGCTGATGCAGTTTTGCCAGAAAATTTCCAAGGTTGCATAATATTTTCCGGGAATCCGGGGTCAGCCCTGCAGCCTTGCGATGGCATTGAGCCGCCAGCGTGTCGTTGCCATCCTGCTCCAGCAGCAGGCCCAGGTTGCTGAATGCCGCGGCATTGCCGGGCTCCAGTTCCAGTGCGCGGGAATAGCATTGCTGGGCAGCCGGTAGCGCATTTTTTCCGGCCAGCAGCAAGCCCAGGTTGATGTGGGTGGAAGCATTGCCGGGTTCCAGCGCCAGCGCTTGCCGGTAGTGCTGTTCCGCTTCTTCGTTTTTATGCACGGAGGCGAGCAGGACGCCCAGGTTGGCATGGCTGCGCGCGTCCGACGGATCCAGGTCCAGCGCCTGCCGGTAGTGGTGCTCTGACTCGCCGGCATGCCTGCGTGAGGCCAGCAGCCCTGCGAAACGCGCATGCAAGTAGGCATTGCCGGGGTCCAGGCGCAAGGCGGAGCGGTAGCAAACCTCTGCCTCGGCAGGCCGCTTCAGTTCATGCAGCAAGGTGGCGAGATTGGCCTGCGCTTCCGCATGGGAAGGATGGTTCCCCAGCGCCAGCCGCCAGAATTCTTCGGCCTGCCGCGGCAGCCGGCTATGCACCGCGCACACGCCTGCCAGGTAATACAGGTTGGCGTCGCGCAGTCCTTGCTCAATTGCCGTGCGTGCCAGCTGCAGGCCTTGCTCAAACTCCTGGCTGTCGATCAGCAATGCCAGCTGCTGCACAGCTGAATTGGGGGGCAGGGATGGGTGTTTGCTCATGAAAACAGATGGTAAACGATGCGATTAAGCCAGTGCCCAATAAAAAGCCGCAGTGTGCAAATTCATGCAGCCTGCGGCTCATTTGATCGATTGCAGTAAATGCCGGGCCTGTGAGCAAGCCCGGCATTTACGATGGGAATTGCTTATCCCGCGCGGTTGATCAGGAACGTGGTCAGCAAAGGCACCGGACGGCCGGTGGAGCCTTTGGCCGGGCCGGATTTCCATGCTGTGCCAGCGATATCCAAGTGGGCCCACGTGTATTTCTTCGTGTAGCGCTCCAGGAAGCAGGCTGCGGTAATGCTGCCGCCTGCCGGGCCGCCGATATTGGCCATATCGGCGAAATTGGATTTCAGCTGTTCGTTATAGGATTCCTCGATAGGCATGCGCCATGCGGTGTCGCCAGTTTGCTTGCCGGCTGCCAGCAATTCATTGGCCAGAGCATCATGCGCGTCGTCATGGCGTGTGAACAGGCCGCTGTTGTGGTGGCCCAGCGCAGTGACGCAGGCGCCCGTCAGCGTTGCAACGTCGACCACGGCTGCCGGCTTGAAACGCTCTACATAGGTCAGCGCGTCGCACAGGATCAGGCGGCCTTCTGCATCGGTGTTCAGGATTTCTATCGTCTGGCCGGACATTGACGTGACGATGTCGCCAGGCCGTGTCGCGCTGCCGGAAGGCATATTTTCGCAGGTAGGGATGACGGCAATGACGTTCAGCTTCAGCTTCATTTCGCCGATCGCGCGCATGGTGCCCAGCACCGAAGCGGCGCCGCCCATGTCGTATTTCATTTCATCCATGTTGGCGCCCGGTTTCAGCGAGATGCCGCCGGTGTCAAACGTGATGCCTTTACCGACCAGCACGGTAGGCGCATCCTTGGTTTTGCCGCCCAGGTGCTTCAGCACGATGAATTTCGGCGGTTCCACGCTGCCATTGGTGACGGACAGGAAACTGCCCATCTTCAGCGCCTGCAATTGCTTGCGGTCCAGGATTTCAACGCCCATCTTGTAATCTGCTGCCAGTTTTTTGGCGGTCGTTGCCAGGTAGGTAGGCGTGCAGATGTTCGGTGGCAGGTTGCCCAGTTCCTTGGTCAGGTCCATGCCGTTGGCCAAAGCGATACTCTGGGCCAGGGCATTTTTTGCAGCGGCGCCTTCGGCTGCTGCGACTGCAAATGCGACTTTCTTGACATTGCTGACGGAGGCTTCTTTTTTGCTTTTGAGTCCGTCGGCACGGAATATTGATTCACGGAAAGCCAGTACGGCAGTGCGCAATGCCCAGCCGCTATCCCTGTCTTTTACCGCAGGTAATGCCATAACAACATCATTTGCGCCCAGGCCGGCCAGTGTGCGAGCAATCACCTGGCTTGCCAGCGTGAAGGTTTTGTCGGCAACCGCAACGGATTCCTCTCCAAGGCCTACCAACAATACGCGTTCCGCGGCGATGTCGCCTACGTTACGCAAGAGCAGCGTGGAACCCGGTTTTCCTGTAATATCGCCTGCTTTCAGCGCGGCGGCGATCTGGCCCTGTTTATCCAGGCCGGCAGCAGCAGCGGATAATTTCTTATTTTCGTATACACCAACGACTACGCAGCCAGTTTTAATGGCATTGAATGTACTTTTTGCGTCGATTGTTTTTATGCTAAAGTCCACTTATTACTCCTCTTTGTAAGTCTCGTAAAACGGACATTATAATCCCCGAATGATTTTTCAGCGCGCGCTTCGACGTGAATTGCTCAGTACTGCGGGTGCTGTCTTCACAACTTTGTTCACCATCGTCATCACGGTCATGCTCATCAAGATCCTTGGACAGGCCGCGGGGGGGAAAGTTGCGTCTGCCGACGTCATCGCGCTGATCGGCTTTACGTCGCTCGGATATTTGCCTGTGTTGCTGATATTGACGGGCTTTATCTCCGTGCTGTGGGCAGTGACGCGCAGCTACCAGGATTCTGAAATGGTGGTCTGGTTCGCCTCCGGCGTGAGCCTGCTGAGCTGGATCAGGCCCGTAGCGTTTTTCGGCTTGCCGGTGATCGTGCTGACAGCCTTGCTGACTTTTTTCGGTACACCCTGGGCTAATCGCCAGAGCGCCGAGCTGAAACAGCGCTACGAAAAACGCGATGATATAGCCAAGGTGTCCCCCGGCAAATTCCAGGAATCCGCATCGTCGGAACGCATTTTCTTTGTCGAGAGCGTCGCCGGCGACTTGGGCAAGGTGCAGAATATTTTCGTCAACACTATCAACAATGGCCGCTCCAGCGTCATCGTCGCCAAGGAAGGCTCGATAGAGATCGACAAGAACGGCGACAAGTTCGTCGTCATGAGTAAGGGTCGCCGTTATGACGGCCTGCCGACCGAACGCGATTTCCAGATGATGCAGTTTGATCGCTATGGCATCCTGACGGAGCCGCAGACCAAGTCTTTGTCGGAAGACAAATCGGCAAAATCCATGACGATGATGGAATTGCTGGAAAATCAGAGTTCTTCGTATAACCAGGGTGAGCTGCTGTGGCGCGTGTCGCTGCCGCTGATGGGCATTGTGCTGATGTTTCTGGCGGTGCCGCTGGGTTTTGTCAATCCGCGCGTCGGCCGCTCCGCGAACCTGATCATTGCCTTGCTGCTGGTGGTGGTGTACCTGAACATGATCAACATCATGCAGGCATCCGTCGTGCAGGGCCGCATGCGCTTCACAATGGCGTGGTGGCCGCTGCAGCTGGCTGCGGTCATCCTGGTCGGTTTGGCGTTTGCGTGGCGCATCAACGTCAACAGCCGCATGCATCCGCTGGTATTGTGGAGCGGCTTCAAAGGCTGCTTCCATAGCAAAAAAGATAAAAAGATGGCCGATGCGGCGCAGGCGCGGGTGAGCGGCTCATGAAGGTATTGCAACGCTATTTTCTCTCTGAAATCCTGCGCTCGGTATTCTTTGTACTGCTGGCGCTGCTGGCGCTGTTTGCCTTTTTCGACATGATGGGTGAACTGCAGGCGATCAACAAAGGCGGGTACAAGATCCAGCATGCGCTGCTGTATGTGCTGCTGGGCATGCCCGGCTATATCTACGAGTTCATGCCTATCGCTGTATTGATCGGCACCATCTTCGTGCTGGCGCAGTTTGCCTCCAATTCCGAATTCACGATCATGCGTGCGGCCAGCATGTCCACCGTGATGGCCGGTAAGATGCTGGCGAAGATAGGCCTGATTTTTGTCGTGTTGACCTTCCTGTTCGGCGAGCTGGTGTCGCCGTATACCACCAAGCTGGCAGAGCGGGTGAAGCTGAGCGCGCTGGGAACGCCGATCACGCAGGAATTCCGCACCGGCCTGTGGACCAAGGACCTGATCCGTGAAAACGGACTTACAGGCAAGGTGATAGGCTCGCGCTTCCTGAACGTCAAGGAAATCCTGCCGAGCAGGCAGCTGGTCGGCCTCAAGGTGTACGAGTTCGATACCGAATTCCATCTGGCCAAGGAGATCCTTGCAAAGCGGGCTGACTTTATCGGCAACAGTACATGGCGCTTCTTTGATGTCAGCGAAACCAGTTTCCCCAAGAGCCTGGCAGAGCAAGACTTTGCCTCTATCGCCAGCAAGAATTCCGCGAGCAAGGACTTCGTGTCCGAAATCACGCCCAATATCCTGTCGGTGCTGTTTGTAGACCCGGACCGCATGTCCGCATACGATCTGGCAGCCTACACCAAGCATCTGGCCGACAACAAGCAGGGCACGGAGCGCTATGAGATCGCCTTCTGGAAAAAGATGACTTATCCGTTTGCCGTGCTGGTGATGATGGCGCTGGCGCTGCCGTTTGCCTATTTGCATTTCAGGACCGGCGGCATCAGCCTCAAAATCTTCAGCGGCATCATGCTGGGCATGAGCTTCTACCTGATCAACAGCCTGTTCTCTCATCTGGGCTTGCTGAACACATGGCCGGCGCTGGTGACGGCACTGGTTCCCAGTTGCCTGTTCCTGACGATAGCCGTCACATCGCTGTGGATGATGGAAAGAAAATGAGTTCCACGGCGATGGTGCTGTTTGCCCATGGCGCACGTGATCCGCGTTGGGCCGGCCCATTTCAGCGGCTGCAGGAACTGACGCAGGCCCGCCTGCCGGAAGTTGCGGTAAGGCTGGCCTTCCTTGAACTGATGACGCCGTCGCTGCCTGAACTTATTCAGGATTTGCTGGCGCAGGCGCATACCCAGATTACGCTGGTGCCGGTTTTTCTGGGGCAGGGAGGCCATTTGCTGCGCGACCTGCCCGCCATGGTGCAGCAGTTGCGGGATACACATCCGACCCTGGTGCTGAGCGTTGCCGAGGCCGTCGGCGAGCAGGCTTCGGTACTGGCCGCCATCAGCGACTACTGCATTGCTTCAGTGTGAGGCTCTTTGGTCCTCTTTGGTGCTCTGTCAGGCTTTTGCCCGGCAGCGAAGGGTGATTCTTTCGCGCTATACCTATATGTCGCATCGATTCAAAATCCTGCTTTGCCTTGTTGCGCTAAGTTCGGCGCTGCCTGCCCATGCGCGCGAGCTTCTGGCGGTCGGCACGGAATTCGCATCGGTCTATGAACGTAGCGTGGCCGGCGAATATAGCGGCCTCGGCGTGGAGATTGTGAAAGCAATTGCCAGGCAGAATGGCGACACCGTAAGGTTTGGGCTGTATCCGTGGGCGCGTGCGCAGCTGATGGTGGAAGAGGACCAGGCCGACATCCTTATAGGCCCCTACAAGACGCGTGAGCGCGAGGCACGGTTCTCGTTTGCAGCCAGGGCCTTCTATCGCGACTATATGGTGTTCTACGTTCGCAATGGTCAAAAGAATGGCTGGGACGGCAACTACCAGGGGCTGCGCGGACGCAAGATAGGCGTGATCAATGGCTGGGCCTATGGGCCGAAGTTTGAAAACATCCGGGGCCTGCTGCAGCCCGAAGTGGCCAACTCGCTGCCGAATGCGCTGACCATGCTCAGTGCAGGGCGCATCGACTATCTTGCTGCCAACCTGCGCAACACGGAAGCGCTGTTAAAAGCCGGCGACCTGGGCAGCGAATTTACCGTGCTGCACCAGACGCTGGATGTGCAGGACGGTTACCTGGCATTCTGCAAGAAAAGCACATGCGACCTGCTGCGCAGGCAGTTTGACCAGGGTTTCGAGCGTCTGCGGGCAAGCGGGGAATTTGGGCGGATGGCACACAGCCACGGCATCATGACACCCTGACCAATCGGTCCCGGCCAGGGAGTTTAGGCTGACAGGCAGGCAGGTACCGGCAAGCCGGGCTGCTGCTCGATAAAGCCGGGCCTGGTACGTAGCGATTCACCCATCATCACCAGCACGGGGCCTTCGCAATCCGAAAGGCCGCGCTCCAGATCCGACAGTTTCAGGCGCAAGATGCGCTGGTCGTCGCGGCTGCAGTTTTCCACCACAACCACCGGCCAGTCCGCGGGGCGGCCTGCTGCCAGCAGCCTTTGCGCCGTCAAGACGGCTTCCTTGCCGCCCATGTACTGCACCAGTGTATCGCTGTCGGGGATGCGGGTTTCATCGCTTTCGCCGGGTGCGGTGCTGGACGTGAACAAGGCCACGCTGCGGGCAACGCCGCGCTTGGTTAGGGGTTGTTTGGTGGCGGCTGCAGCGGCCAGCGCGGTTGTAATGCCGGGCACCACTTCCACGGCGATGCCGGCCGCTTCCAGTGCGCTGAGTTCTTCATCGGCGCGACCGAACAGCATGGGGTCGCCCCCTTTGAGGCGCACCACAAGCGCGTACTTCCGCGCATTGTCCACCAGCTGCTTGTTGATGAACTGCTGCGCCGTCGACAGCCGACCGCAGCGCTTGCCCACGGCAATCTTCACCGCCTGCGGGCATAGTTCCAGCATCTCGTCCGTGACCAGCGCATCATGCAGTACCACGTCTGCCTGCGCCAGCAGGCGGGCGCCACGCAGCGTGATCAGGTCGGCAGCGCCGGGGCCGGCGCCTATCAGATAGACCTTTCCAAAACGATTGCTGGCGGATGGCTGCATGCTGCTCTTTCTTTTTTACTGGTCGTTGAGGCGTATCATGCCGGCGGCGACGGTCTGGTGCGTCACTTCGTCGATCAGGATAAAGGAGCCGGTGGAGCGGATCGCATCATACGAGTCGACCGCCAGCGCCTGTTGCACGTTGATGCTGACGCGCGCAATGTCGTTCAGCTTCAGGCTTTCCGCCGCGTGAGTTTGCTGGGTGTTAATGTCCAGCAATGTATCGATGGCGGTGACCCTGGCGGCTACCTGCTTGGTCGTGTGCTTCAGCCAGTATTTGCGGCGCAGGTCCAGTGCATCTTCAGACAGCCAGCACAGCTCGGCGCTGATGGTCTTCAGTTGCGTTGCAGCGCGGTCTGCCGATGCCAGCATGTCGCCGCGCGAGATATCCAGGTACTCGTCCAGCAGCAGCGTTACCGATTGTCCGACCACGGCGGATTCCAGTGAGCCTTCCAGGGTCAGGATGTCCTTGACGGTCGCCTGCTGGCCGCTGGGCTGCACCACCAGCTTGTCACCTTTTGTCACCTTGCCGGCCTCGATGCGGCCCATATAGCCGCGAAAATCGTTTGCCTCGTGGCCGTTGTGACGCGCCACCAGCTGTACTGGAAAGCGGAAGGGCTCGTCATGGCAATCATCATAGACGCGCAGCGATTCCAGCAGCGAAATCAGCGTAGGGCCCTTGTGCCACGGCATCTTGTCGCCGGAAGTCACCACGTTGTCGCCGGCCAGCGCCGACAGCGGAATAGGGTGGATATCCTTCAGGCCCAGCTGCGTCGCAAACTCCATATAGGCGGCAACGATACGGTCGTACACGGTCTGGTCGTAGTTCACCAGATCCATCTTGTTGACGGCGACGATCACATGCTCAATCTGCAGCAGGTGGGCGATGGTCGAGTGGCGCTTGGTCTGCACCAGCAATTCCACGCTGCCGTCGTCTCCCAGCTTGACCTTGGAGACATCAATCAGAATGATGACCGCGTCGGCAGTGGAGGCGCCAGTGACCATATTGCGCGTGTATTGCTCGTGGCCCGGCGTATCGGCGATGATGAACTTGCGTTTCGGCGTTGCGAAATAGCGGTAGGCCACGTCGATGGTGATGCCTTGCTCGCGTTCCGCTTCCAGGCCGTCCGTCAGCAGCGACAGGTCTATCGTGTCGCCCACGGTGCGCTTGTGCTTGGCGCGCGAAATCGCGTCCAGCTGATCGGCAAAGATGCCCTTGCTGTCAAACAGCAGCCGGCCAATCAGCGTGCTCTTGCCGTCATCGACGGAGCCGGCGGTGATAAAGCGCAGCAGGCCGCGTTCCTTGGTCAGTTCCGCCAGGATGTTGGGCGCCAGGGTAGTCATCAGAAATATCCTTCTTTTTTACGTTTTTCCATGGAGGCTTCCGAGGTCTGGTCGTCCATCCGGGTGGCGCCGCGTTCGGTAATCTGCGTGACCGCGGTTTCCGCGATGATGGCTTCCACGGTCGCTGCATTCGAAGAGACCGGGCAGGTGCAGGAAATATCGCCGACGGTACGGAAGCGCACTATTTGGGTTTCGACTGTCTCGCCGGCCCTGGCCGGGGTCAGGTCGGTCAGCGGCACCAGCAGGCCGTTGCGTGGAATAACCTGGCGCTCATGGGCGAAATAGATAGGCGGCAGTTCCAGCTTCTCGCGTGCGATGTACTGCCATACGTCCAGCTCGGTCCAGTTGGAAATAGGGAAAACGCGCATGTTTTCGCCTGGATGGACGCGGGTATTGTACAGATCCCACAACTCAGGGCGCTGGGCTTTCGGGTTCCATTGGCCGAACTCGTCGCGGAAAGAGAAAATACGTTCTTTCGCGCGGGCTTTTTCTTCATCGCGGCGGGCGCCGCCTATGCAGGCGTCGAACTTGAATTCCGCAATGGTTTCCAGCAATGTGACGGCTTGCGCCGCATTGCGCGAATCGGTCAGTGGATTGCGCAGGCGCACCGTACCGCGTTTCATCGAATCTTCGACCGAACGCACGATCAGCCTCTCACCCAGTTCCGCGGCGCGGGCGTCGCGGAAATCGATCACTTCCTGGAAATTATGGCCGGTGTCGATATGCACGAGCGGGAAAGGGAATTTACCGGGGCGAAAAGCCTTTTCCGCGATGCGCAGCAGTACGACCGAATCCTTGCCGCCCGAAAACAGCAGCGCAGGGTTGCTGCATTCCGCCGCCACTTCGCGCATGATGTGTATGGCTTCCGATTCCAGCCAGTCCAGATGGCGATTGCTCGCGGCATCGATAAAATGGTGTTCCACTGCTTTATTCATGTTTATCTTCCCGTTGCTTCAGGATACTTGTTTGATACGGATCAGTTTACCATCCACCACATGCAGGCCGCACTCTTTGGATTCCGGATTTTCCCACCACCAGCGGCCGGCGCGCACGTCTTCGCCGGGCTGTATAGCTCTGGTGCACGGCTCGCAGCCTATCGATGGGTAGCCTTTGTCATGCAGCGGGTTGTAAGGCACGTTATTGCTGCGTATATAGTGCCATACGTCTTCTTCCGACCAGTCTGCCAGCGGGTTGAATTTTTGCATGCCGTGCGCGGCATCGTCTTCCTGCACATGCAGTTCTGCACGGGTTGCGGATTGCGCGCGGCGCTGCCCGGTGACCCAGGCTTTTTTGTCTTTCAACGCCCGGTTTAATGGTTCTACTTTGCGGATGCGGCAGCATTCCTTGCGCATTTCCACGCTGTCGTAGAACGCGTTCAGGCCATTCTTCTGCACATATTCTTCTACCGCAGCCGGTTCAGGCTTGAACAGTGCAACTTCAGTGCCATAGGTTTCCTGGATGCGGTCCAGCATGCCCAGGGTTTCCGCATGCAGGCGGCCGGTTTCCAGCGAGAAGATGCCTATGGGCAGCTTGCTGCGCAGGATCAGGTCGGTCAGCACCATATCTTCGGCCGCCAGGCTGGAAGCAAACACGGCAGGCGTGAACTCGCGGGCAATGCGCCGCAGCGTTTCTTTCGTTGCCGCCAGGTTGGCATCGAAATGGCTATCCACGCCGGGCGTGCTGGCTGCTGTCAGGCTCATGCCTGTGCTCCGTCGCGGTGTTCCCGGCGGAACAAGGGCGATTTCTCATCCCACGAAGTCTGGTATTTTTCGCTGAAATCGGTCAGGCCTTTGAGTGCGTCGTGGATGTTCTTGTCTTCACGCGTGGCAAAGGCATTGAAGCCGACCCGCTGCATGTAGAACAACTGGTCGCGCAGAACGTCGCCTATTGCGCGTAATTCGCCTTTGTAACTGAAACGGGAGCGCAGGTTATAAGCAGTCGAATAACCGCGGCCATCGGCAAACTTGGGGAAATCGACAGCGATCAGCGAAAAGTGCTGGATGTCTTCCTTCAGTTCCTTAGGCTGCTCATCGCTAGCAAACCAGACGGCAATGTCGCTGCGCTTGATCAGGCTGTCGCGTTGCAGCTTCCATACTTTCAGCGGCACGATCACTTTGCCGGCGGGCACTTCCACCGCATCCGGCGTTTCGTCTTCCGCCAGTTTCAGCAATGTCCAGTCATCCTGGACGATGGCCCTGTCTTTGATAATTTCACGCATATCTTGTCCGTATCTCTCTATTGTCGCTCAGCGTGGCTCAGGCGCAGGCATCTTCGCCATGCGGCGTAGTACCGCGGATCGGCGTGGCATACACATATTCCTTGAACGGTGCAACGCCGACGCGGCGGGCAGTGTCAATGAAACGTTCGTCCTCGATACGGTCGCGCAGGTAAACCTGCACGATGCGTTCCACCACTTCCGGCATCTGCCCGGCGGAAAACGAAGGCCCGATGATCTTGCCGATGGAAGATTCATTGCCCTGCGCGCCGCCTATCGACACCTGGTACCACTCGCTGCCATCCTTGTCCACACCGAGGATGCCGATATTGCCGACATGGTGATGGCCGCAGGCATTGATGCAGCCCGACATGTTGAGTTCTATGTCGCCAATGTCATACAGGTAATCGAGATTACTGAAACGGTCCGCGATATCCAGCGCGATAGGGATGGATTTTGCGTTGGCCAGCGAGCAGAAATCGCCGCCGGGACAGCAGATCATGTCGGTCAGCAGGCCAATGTTCGGCGTTGCCAGTCCATGCGCTTTGGCTTCCTGCCAAAGGGTGACCAGCTCGGACTGTTTGACGTCCGACAGCACCAGGTTCTGCTCATGCGTAACACGCACTTCGCCGAAGCTGTAGCGGTCGGCCAGATCGGCGATGAAATCCATCTGCTCTGCATTGGCATCACCAGGCGGTACACCGGCTTTTTTCAGCGACAGCACGACTGCGGCATAACCCGGCACCTTATGCGGTTTCACATTGCGCCTGACCCAGTTGGCAAACGCTTTGTTCTCGGTCTTGTGCAGTTCAAACCCGGCATCGGACGCGGGCTGGGTTTCATAATCGGGCGTGCTGAAGAAAGAAGCGACGCGACGCAGCTCTTCACTGGTCAAGGTGGCAGGACCGTCCTTGATATCCAGCCATTCTTCTTCCACCTGGCGCGCGAATTCTTCCGCGCCTATTGCTTTCACCAGGATCTTGATGCGTGCCTTGTAGATATTGTCGCGGCGGCCATGCTGGTTGTAGATGCGCAGCACCGCTTCCAGGTAAGTCATCACGTCTTTCCACGGCAGGAACTCGCGGATCACGCTACCCAGGATAGGGGTGCGGCCCATGCCGCCGCCGACCATCACGCGGAAACCGACTTCACCTTGCTCATTGTGCACGACCGTCAGGCCGACATCATGCACGGCGATGGCGGCACGGTCCTCTTTGGAGCCGTTGATGGCAATCTTGAACTTGCGCGGCAGGTAGGCGAATTCCGGATGGAAGGTTGTCCACTGGCGAAGGATCTCGGCATAAGGGCGAGGATCGATGATTTCATCGGCTGCAACGCCGGCGAATTCGTCCGACGTGATGTTGCGCATGCAGTTGCCGGAAGTCTGGATTGCATGCATTTCCACGGTCGCCAGTTCTTCCAGGATGTCCGGTGTTTCTTCCAGGTTGATCCAGTTGAACTGGATGTTCTGACGGGTCGTGAAATGGCCATAGCCGCGGTCATACTTGCGTGCGATATGGGCGAACTTGCGCACTTGCGCAGAAGACAGCATGCCGTAAGGGATAGCGATGCGGAGCATATAGGCGTGGCGCTGCATGTACAGGCCGTTCTGCAGCCGCAGCACGCGGAATTCGTCTTCAGCCAGCTCGCCGGAGAGGCGGCGGCGCACCTGGTCGCGGTATTGGGCTATGCGTTCCTGGATGATTTGGTGATCATGCTGATCGTAACGATACATCTTGTGACTTCCTTAAAGAACCAGTTTGGCTGCAACGATGGTAAGCGTAGTGGCTAACAGTCCACGCAAGAATTTTTCCGGCACCGCACGGGCGGCCATGGAGCCGATAGTAATGCCCGGCAGCGAGCCTATCAGCAGGCTGCCCAGCAGATCCCAGTGGATGGAACCCAGCCACCAGTGGCCGAAGGCGGCAATGGCGGTCAGGGGTACGGCATAGGCAATGTCGGTGCCGGCGATCTGCGCGGAGGGCATGCGCGGATACAGCATCACCAGTAGCGTCGCGCCGATAGCGCCGGCGCCGATGGATGAAATAGTGACCAGCGTGCCCAGCAACAGGCCCGCGAGTATGGTTGCAGCGGCGAGCTGCGTGCCTTGCAATTGTTTTTCAGGGTGTGCGTTCAGCCAGGCCAGCATCTTGCCCTTGAACAGCAGCGCGATGACTGTCAGGAAGACGGAGCCGGCGATGGAGTAGCGGATCACCTGGCCGATTTCCTTGTTCAGCGCGCCGAAATGCTTGAGGCCCAGCGTAGCGATGATTGCGGCGGGCAAGGCGCCGTAGCACAGCAGGCGCACTACCTGCCAGTCCACAGTACCGCGCAGCCTGTGCGTGAACGTGCCGGCCGCCTTGGTAATGGAGGCAAATGCCAGGTCGGTGCCCACCGCCACCGTCGGAGTGACGCCGAATAGCAGGGTCAGCAAAGGCGTCATCAATGAGCCGCCGCCGACACCGGTCAGGCCCACTAAAGCTCCTACTGCAAAACCGGAAACTATATAGGTTAATGTCATGTTATCTCGCGCAAAGTAGATGCATGGTAATGAATCCCCGCTTTATTCCAAACTACTTAGTATTTATTTGCTTATATACGATTTTGATATAAGTATAGGCGTTCTGCTTATTCTCCTCATTTTGCGGTTTTGGCAAAAGCACCCGCCCGAAGCATGATCAAAAGCATGCAAAAATATTAATAACCTATGTCCATACGCTACTTTTTTGAACTTAAAAGAGGCGTAAAGCCTCTGCATTAGTCCAAGAAGCTATATACTTATAACAGTATATAACAAGCTAAAAAACCAAACTCTCAAGCATAAGAGGCTTCCCGCAGCACAGCGCTGCCAGATGAGCCCAAAACACTATTCTGCAGTCTTCCGATCGTCATTTTATTGCTTTATGGCATGCGTCGGGATATCAAGGCCAATAATGAACTTACACCAACTCCGTTTTGTCCGCGAAGCCGTGCGGCAAAATTTTAACCTGACCGAAGCAGCCAAGGCGCTGTTCACTTCGCAGCCCGGCGTATCCAAGGCGATCATCGAGCTGGAAGAAGAGCTTGGCGTTGATATCTTTACTCGCCACGGCAAGCGTATTCGCGGCCTGACTGAGCCGGGCCGGGCGGTGCTGAAGTCGGTGGAACTGATCATGCAGGAAATCGACGGCCTGAAACGCATAGGCAAGGAATATGCGGCGCAGGACAGCGGCAGCTTTACCATTGCCACCACGCATACGCAGGCACGTTACGCCTTGCCCAAGGTAGTGCAGGCCTTCATGCAGCGCTACCCCAAAGTCAGGCTGTCGCTGCTGCAGGGTAATCCCAAGCAGATCGCTGAGATGGTCATGCGCGACCAGGCCGATCTTGCCATCGCCACGGAAGCCATTGCCGGCATAGACGGCCTTGTCTCCATGCCCTGCTACCAGTGGGAGCACGTCGTGGTGGTAACGCCGGAACATCCGCTGCTGAAGCTGAAGAGCATTACGCTGGAAGAGCTGGCACACTATCCCCTGATTACCTATGACGGTGCTTTTGCCGGCCGCAGCAAGATAGACCACGCGTTTGAAATCCGCAACCTGAAGCCCGATATCCTGCTGGAGGCAATAGACGCCGACGTCATCAAGACCTATGTGGAGCTGGGCATGGGCGTCGGCATCATTGCCGGCATGGCTTTCGATGCGGAGCGCGACAAGGGCTTGCGCTCTATCCCGGTAGGCCACCTGTTCGGCATGAATGTGTCGCGCGTCGCCGTCAAGAACGGCGCCTACCTGCGCAGCTATATCTATACCTTCATTGAACTGCTGACGCCCACGCTGAACCGCAAGCTGATCGACCAGGTGATGCAAGGTGGCAAGGATACCTACGATTTATGAACATGCAGGCATTGGCAGACTGGCCGCTGGCCGAGCGCAGCCGGCTTGGCGGCATACTGACCGATATCGACGACACTTTCACGACGCACGGCAAATTGACAGTCGCGGCGTTGGATGCAGTATCCAGGGTGCGCGCCGCGGGCCTGAAAGTCATCGCGGTGACGGGCAGGCCGACCTACTGGACGCTGCCCTTGCTGCGTTTGTGCAGCTTTGATGCGGTGATCGCGGAAAACGGCGCCAGCGCCTTCTGGCTGGACAGCAGCGGCAGGCAGCAGTCGCTGTTTTACGCCGATGCGCAGACGCGGCAACAACACCGGCAGCGGCTGCAGGCATTTGCACTTACCATGCAGCAGCACTTCCCTGATATCCATATCGCGGAAGACGCGCCGCAAAGGGTGGGCGACCTGGCTTTCGACATAGGCGAGAACATTGCGCCTATTCCGCTGCCGCGCCTGCAGGCGGTAGCGGCGTTGATACAGGCGGAGGGCCTGTACGCGACCACCAGCAGCATCCATGCCCACGCATCGGTCATGCCGTTCTCGAAGCAAAGCATGAGCCACCGGGTATTGCAGCAGGTGTTTGGCGTAGACGATGAGACCGCGCGCCGCCAATATGTGTTCATCGGCGATTCGGCCAACGATGCGTCGATGTTCGGGCATTACCCGCTGACGGTGGGCGTTGCCAACGTGCGCAGGTTCCTGGATCGTTTTGACGCGCATCCGGCTTATGTAACACAGCGGGAATACGGCGCCGGCTTCGTTGAACTGGCGGATGCCATCCTGGATGCCAGGCAGGTAGTGCAGATAAAGAACAAGCAGTGAGCAGCAGTTACAAGCAATAGCAAGCAATAACAAGCAACAGAGCAAAGAGGATATCCCCATGCGTGAATACTACGCCCAGCGCGCCAAGACCTACGAAACGAACTACCAGAAGCCCGAGCGCCAGGCCGATCTGGTCATTCTTCAGCAACTCATCTGCACCGCCTTGCAAGGCCATAAAGTGCTGGAACTCGCCTGCGGCACCGGTTACTGGACCGAGCGTTATGCGGCCGATGCGGCTTTGGTGACGGCGACCGACATCAACCAGCCTATGCTGGATATCGCGCAGAGCAAGGACTACCCGCCCGGCAAAGTACAGTTTGCCATCGCCGATGCTTTTAATGCACCGCAGGGCGACTACAGTGCCTATTTCGCCGGCCACCTGTGGTCGCATATCAAGCGCGAAGAGCAGACGGGCTTCCTGGCCCAGCTGAGCAAGAGCGGCGGCAAGGACAAACAGCTGGTGCTGATAGATAACAACTACGTGGAAGGCAGCAGCACACCTATCGCCCGCACGGACCTGGAAGGCAATACCTACCAGTTGCGCCTGCAGGAAGACGGCACACGCGTAGAGATCGTGAAGAATTTTCCTACCGATAGCACTTTACGGAAACGGTTTGGCCCGGCGGCCAAGGATATCCGGATACAAAGGACGGAGTATTACTGGATGTTGACTTGCGTGCTGCGGTAGTAGCAACTGCACTAACTACTTGACCGTGCTTTAAGTTCAAATTGAGTGTGGCTTTTTGGGATTGCTGACTAGGCCACCCCGGCCAGCAATCCAGATGCTGCTGAAGCGGCATACTGGCTATTTGCGCCCCTGCCGCATGCCCTGATTCACCATCGCCGCCAGCACCAGCGCCCCAATCGCCACCAGCGAACATATATCCCGAAACTTCACCTGCTCGTCGCCATCGAGCCCCAACAGCCAGTGCAACGCAAATTCCGAACTGTAGGACACCAGCAACAACAGGATGGACATGACGGTGACGGCCAGCGACAAAGAGATGAGGCGGCTGCTGGTGCGGCGGCTGAGGCTCATGCTGCCTCCAGCAGGGTTTTCAGCCGGGCCAGGTCGCGTTTGACCCACGCGGCGTCGGCGGCGAATTTGGCGCCATCCATGCCGGGCTGGCGCATCAGTGTGAAAACCAGTTCGCTGTGTTCGCCAACGGCGATGACACGCAGCGGGACGTAGATGACCTGTCCATTGGGCAGGCTGACCCAGTGGTCCAGTATGCCGAAATCGTTTCTGTCGCTGAAGCGAATGACAACCTGGCCTGCATCGGTATCGGCAACCCAGGCGCCGCCTTGCTGCGCCAGCCCCCTGCCAAGACCGGACGCCCAGTGCGCGAAATGAAGCGGCTGGCTTGCATAGTCGTAGACTGCCTGTGCGGAGCGCAGGATGTGGATGCTGAGATGGCGCAGTTGTTCGGCCATGGGCTTATTTCCTTCTGACGTATTTGCCGTCAAACGCCGTGTTCCAGGTTTTTCCTGCGTCTTCGGAGGTTTGCCACAGCTGCCGCACCGAGCCGTCCGCATTCCTGCTCCAGGTGATTTGCTGCCGGAGTATGGCGCCGGCTTTGTCCGGGTTGGCAGCATCGGTCCATAACACCATCTTGCCGTCGGCGAAGCCGCCTTCCAGCGCCAGCCGGCTGCCGCTGTTGTCCACCCAGCTCTGGTGCCATTTCTTGTCGGTGATGTCGTAGATGTTGATGCTCTTGCCGGTGAAGCCACCGGTGCCGGACCAGTTTTCCAGCAGCGCGCAGCCGTCGGCGAAGGATTGCACGACGCTGGCGCCGGCAGTCTTGCCGTTGGGCAGGTAGACATCCCACTGGCCCAGCCAGAAATCAAACTGGCGGTATTCTTCACTCTCGCAAGGTTTGGCTGGAGCTGCCGGGGTTGCAGGGGCAGCCGGCGTTGCGGGAGCCTGGGCGTGGGCGGCGAGGCTTGCGATCAGCATGCCGGTGCCCAATGCTGCAAGGATCAGGCGTTTAAAAGGGTGCATTCGATCTCCTGGATTGCTTTGTTCTGGTCACGATGCATTGATACCTGCGCTGGGACGGGCCGAGGGAGTCTCATTCAACATCGCATACGTTGCCGATATTATAAATGCTCGCGGCGATCCTCTGCAGCCGGCGTTGAGGGATCGCTGAAATAAGCCGGCGTGGGCACATCTTCGTGCAATTACTGTTTTCCACAGTGCAAAATAAGGTAAACTGCAAGGATTGATCAGCGTTGTACACCAGCCATTCCAAATGGAAAACACGATACCGCAAAGTATTGCTTTGCACCCTAGCTTACCTGTCAGTCTCCATGAGATACGCGCGCATTGTTCGTCATGCAGCCTGCATCAGCTGTGCCTGCCGATGGGGCTGGCGGAGGCGGATATGGACAAGCTGGACAAGATTATCGGCCGTCGTCGCCGTGTGGCGCGCGATCAGGCGCTGTACCGTATGGATGACCCATTCACCAACCTGTACGCAATCCGCTTCGGCCATTTCAAGACCTACCGGATTAATTCCGGCGGCCAGCAGCACATTACCGGCTTCCAGATGGCGGGAGAGCTGCTGGGCATGGATGCGATCAGCACCGAGCGCCACCATTGCGATGCCGTGGCGCTGGAAGACAGCGAGGTATGCGAAATTCCATTCACCGGGCTGGAAAGCCTGTTCTCCGAGATACCCACGCTGCTGAGCCATTTTCATCGCATCATGAGCCGTGAGATCACCCGCGAACAGAATGTGATGCTGCTGCTGGGCAGCATGCGTGCCGACCAGCGGTTTGCCGCCTTCCTGGTCAACCTGTCATCGCGTTATGCGACCCGCGGCTATTCGTCCACCCGTTTCCAGTTGCGCATGTCGCGTGAAGAGATCGGCAACTACCTGGGGCTAACCATAGAAAGCGTCAGCCGCCTGCTGTCCAAGTTCAAAAAGCTGGACCTGATGAAGGTGGACCATCGCGACATCGAACTGCTGCAACTGCCCAGGTTGAAAGCGCTGGCTGCCGGTACGGAAACCTGCAGCTAGCGCTGTACTTTACTCTTCCACTTGCAGCAGGTAGCAGGTCAGTGAGCTGGCCAGCGAACAGAACAGCCAGAAGCAGAAAAATCCCAGCGTATAGACAGCAGTCACAGACATGTCGATATGGCTGCCTGCCAGCGCCAGCTCGCGCGGATCAAACAGCGAAAAGAACAGGCCTTCAGCAGCAATCGCCGTCAGGAACGAAGGCCATAGTATCGATATCGCAATGCGCATGCTTGTCTCCTTCTTTGCTTGCCTGATTTTTGTTTTACAAGGGGCTGAGCTTTATTCCCTGCTGTTGCGGCCAGTTCCAGGTGCCGCTGATGCGCCACAGGCCGGCCTGGTCTTCCAGCGAGACCTGCCACTGGGCCCTGTCCAGCAGCGGTAGCGGCACTGCAAAGTTTCCGGCGCTGTCCACTTGAGCGCGTATTGTCCTGTCCTTTTCAGGCTGCGTGGGATGCACCAGCTTCACGATCAGCGTGCCTGCGGGCACGGCGTCGTTGCCGGCCAGCCTGCCTGCGACCATGCCGGCAGCGGCGTCATACTGCAAGGATGCGCCCAGTCTCAATGCGGCGGCGGCCTTGTCGCGCCGCAGGTCCCGGTTGATGGCCTGGCCTTCCTTGTAGTAGTCGTCAACCACCATTGGGTCCTGTGCGTGGTAGGCAAGCGAGGCCATATAGGACCCTGCGACGACGGAGATCAGCGGTGGCGTCAGCAGCAGCCACAGCCACAATTGCTTGAACCAGGGGACAGGATGGTGGTTCTCCAAGGGTAGTGCAGGCATATTGCCTCCTATGAGCGTGGAATAAAAAATACGGCTTTTTCTTTGACCTGCAAGTCCGGCCGGTCCTCCGCCTGCAATTCAAACCAGATCTGGTTACTGCCCGGCTTGCCGTCGCCATGGCCGGCATGTACACGCACCGGCACGGCCTTGCTCGTCGCTCCACCCAGTTCTATCCGTTCCGGCGTTTCCAGGCTGGCGGATGCAAGACCGGATACCTTGAGCCGGTAGGTATGGGCGAGTTCATCGGTATTCATGATCTGCAGCCGGTAAACGTTTTCGATAACGCCTTCCTCCAGCTCACGGCCCATGGAGCCGCGATCACGGATGACATCCAGTTTCAGCGGCGTGCGGGTCAGCAGGCTGCCGAAGAAGACAGCGGTAATCAACACCAGCAGGCTGCTGTATATCAGCACCCTGGTCCGGAAGATCGACTGCAGGATCTGCTGCGGCGAGAAATTCCGTTTCAGCGCATTGGCCGTGGAAAAGCGGATCAGCCCGCGCGGTGCCGCTATCTTATCCATTACCTCATCGCAGGCATCTATGCAGGCTGCGCAGCCTATGCATTCATATTGCAGTCCGTTGCGGATATCGATGCCGGTGGGGCAGACCTGCACGCACATCGAGCAGTCGATACAGCTGCCGGCAGCCGGACTCCTGGCATTTTTCGCGTTGCGTGGTTCGCCGCGCCGGCTGTCATAGGTCACCATCAAGGTGTCCTGGTCAAACATCACACTCTGGAAGCGAGCATACGGGCACATGTATTTACAGACCTGTTCGCGCATCCAGCCCGCATTGCCATAGGTGGCCAGTGCGTAGAACAATACCCAGAACAGTTCCCAAGGCCCTAACGCAAACAGCGTGATTTCCTGCAGCAGGCTATGGATGGGAGTGAAATAACCGACAAAGCTGACACCGGTCCATAAGGCAATGCCCAGCCATGCTGCATGCTTGGCGGTTTTCTTGCCGAGTTTGGCGAAGGAGGGCGGCTGCCTGTCCAGCCGTATGCGCGCGCTGCGGTTGCCTTCTATCTTGCGCTCCACCCACATGAAAATTTCGCTGTACACCGTCTGCGGGCAGGCAAAGCCGCACCACAGGCGTCCGGCCACGGTAGTGAACAGGAACAGCGCGTAGGCGCAGATGATCAGCAGCGCTGTCAGGTAAATGAAATCCTGCGGCCACAGCACGATGCCGAAGAGGTAGAACTTCCGCGCAGCAAGATCAAACAATACTGCCTGGCGTCCGTTCCAGGACAGCCACGGCAGGCCGTAAAATACCAGCTGCGTCAGCCAGACACAGATCCAGCGCCAGTTCGCGTATAGCCCTTTGGCTTCGCGCGGATAAATTTCCTCGCGCGAAGCATACATCTTGATGGTAGCGTAGTGCGGTTCAGCGTCAGGCATGGCAGCCTACCCGTTTAGTATAAGAAAGAAGCATCATTTTTGTGCCACGGCAGTATCGTTCGACAGGCTCCAGACATAGGCGGCAAGTACTTGTACTTTCGCTTCGCCAAGGAAATCCTTGAACGGCGGCATGGTATTGTTGCGCCCCTTGCGTATCGTCTCCATTACAGTTTCCACGCCGCCGCCGTACAGCCAGATCTTGTCGTTCAGCGTGGGCGCGCCTATTGCCTGGTTACCCACGCCGCTGGCGCCATGGCAACCGGCGCAGGCGCCAAACTTGGCCTTGCCGAAGACGGCCTTGATCGGATCATGTGAAGAATTCGACAGGCTCAACACATAATGCGCAACGTTCTGCACGTCCTCGTCGGTTCCCAGCGCTTGCGCCATGGACGGCATCTGGCCGTTGCGTCCATACATGATGGTGGTCTTGATGATGTCGGGTGCGCCGCCATACAGCCAGTCCTTATCTGTCAGGTTGGGAAAGCCCTTGTTGCCGCGCGCGTCTGAACCGTGGCATTGCGCGCAATAAGTCAGGAACAGCCGTTCGCCTATCGCGTGTGCTTGCGGATCTGCCGCGATGGCCTTGATATCCTGGTGCAGGTATTTGTCGAACAGGGGGCCGTATTCAGCATCGGCGACTTTCAGTTCTTTCTGGTATTGTCCGCTGGACTGCCAGCCCAGCTTCCCCGCATAGGTGCCGAGGCCGGGATACAGATAGAGGTAGATGGCGCCGAACACAATGGTCAGAATGAACAGCCACATCCACCAGCGCGGCAGCGGGTTGTTCAGCTCGCCCAGGTCTTCGTCCCAGAGATGGCCCGTGGTTTCGTCAGACGCGTGCCCATCGTGCGCATCGTGCCCATCGTGCCCATCGTGCCCATCGTGTCCATCGTGCCCATCGTGTCCGTCGCTGCTCACTTTGACCTTGGCTGTGGACTGAGTCCATAGCAGCACGCCGCAGCCGATGATGCCTAGTACGGTCAGCAGCGTGATATAGGCATTCCAGAAATCATTGGTGAAGTCAGCCATGGGGAGCCTCCGTTGCAGCAGCAGGCAAACCGGCATCGGCAAATTCGTCTGCAAACGGCAGGCTGGCGGCGGCAGCGAAATCGTCTTTACGGCCCGCGCTATAGGACCAGTAAACGATGCCGAGAAACACCAGCAGGCAGAGTACGGTCATGATGCTGCGCATGTCGGTTATAAAGTTGATGAGGTTCATGCTTATCTCCTGCTCTTGATCAAAATGCCCATTTCCTGCAGATAGGCGATCAGCGCATCCTGTTCGGTCCTGCCTTCCAGTGCTTCCGGCGCGTGCGCAATCTCGTCTTCGGTGTAAGGGTGGCCCAGCCGCTTCAGCGCGCGCATCTTGGGAATGATCTCGGCCGGGTCCAGCTTGGTAGTGGCCAGCCACGGGTAGCCGGGCATGTTCGATTCCGGCACCACGTCGCGTGGATTGTTCAGGTGGGTGCGATGCCATTCGTCGCTATAGCGCCCGCCGACCCTGGCCAGGTCGGGGCCGGTGCGCTTGGAGCCCCACTGGAAGGGCCGGTCATACACAAACTCACCGGCAACGGAGTAGTGGCCGTAACGCTCGGTCTCGGCACGGAAGGGCCGTATCATTTGCGAGTGGCAGTTGTAGCAGCCTTCCCGCACATAGATGTCCCGGCCTGCCAGCCGTAGCGGGGAGTAGGGCTTTAGCCCGGTGACGGCTTCGGTGGTGGATTTCTGGAAAAACAGCGGCACGATTTCTACCAGGCCGCCAAAGCTGACAACGACAATGACCAGTCCGATCAGCAGCCAGGGGTTCTTTTCTATCCATTCATGTGAAAATTTCATTACTTGCTCCTCATATTGTGTGGGCGTTCATCAGGCTTTCGCTCCCGCAAACAGGGGGATGCGAACATTGGCTGCCTTGCTGTCGCGCATCGTCATGAAGGTGTTGAAGGCCATCATCAGCATGCCGCCAAGGTACAGAAGGCCGCCGCCGAAACGGATCACGTAGTACGGATAGGTTGCCTTGACCGCTTCCACGAAGGTATAAGTGAGCGTGCCGTCGGGGTTGACTGCGCGCCACATCAGGCCCTGCATGACGCCGGCAATCCACATTGCTGCGATGTACAGCACGATACCGATCGTGGCCACCCAGAAATGCAATTCAATCAGCGGTTTGCTCCACATTTCTATCTTTCCAGACAGGCGTGGGATCAGGTAGTACATGGAACCCATGGTGATGAAACCCACCCATCCCAGAGCGCCCGCATGCACATGGCCTATGGTCCAGTCGGTGTAGTGAGACAGCGCGTTGACAGTCTTGATCGACATCATCGGGCCTTCAAACGTGGCCATGCCGTAGAAAGACAGCGACACGACGAGGAATTTCAGGATGGGGTCGGTGCGCAGCTTGTGCCATGCGCCGGACAGGGTCATGATGCCGTTGATCATGCCGCCCCAGGACGGCGCCAGCAGGATAAGGGAGAACACCATGCCTATCGATTGCGTCCAGTCCGGCAGTGCGGTGTAATGCAGATGGTGCGGGCCTGCCCACATGTAGGTGAAGATCAGCGCCCAGAAGTGGACGATGGACAGGCGGTACGAATATACAGGCCGCTCCGCCTGTTTCGGAATGAAGTAGTACATCATCCCCAGGAAACCGGCGGTCAGGAAAAAGCCGACCGCATTGTGGCCGTACCACCATTCGATCATTGCATCCTGCACACCCGAATAGGCGGAATAGGATTTGGTCAGCGATACCGGCATGGCCGCGCTGTTGACGATATGCAGCAGCGCTACGGTCAGGATGAAAGCGCCGAAGAACCAGTTGGCGACGTAGATATGCGGTACCTTGCGCTTTAGCAGCGTGCCGAAAAATACGACCGCATAAGAAACCCAGACCACCGCCAGCAGCAGGTCGATAGGCCATTCAAGTTCCGCATATTCCTTGCCCTGGGTAATGCCCATCGGCAGCGTGATGGCTGCCAGCACGATCACCAGTTGCCAGCCCCAGAAAGTGAATGCGGCCAGGCCATCCGAAAACAGCCTGACCTGGCAGGTGCGTTGCACCACATAGAAAGAGGTGGCCATCAGTGCGCAACCGCCGAACGCGAAGATGACTGCGTTGGTATGCAACGGCCGCAGGCGGCCGTAGGTCAGCCAGGGGATATTGAAATTAAGTTCCGGCCAGGCCAGCTGGGCGGCGATAAGGACGCCCACCAGCATGCCGACGACGCCCCAGACAATGGTGGCAATGGAAAATTGCTTTACCACCTTGTAGTTATAGTTTAGTGCAGTGTCCACACATACTCTCCCAAATTACTTCGACGATGGAGAAAGCATAAATGCGGACCTGCTTTTATTCCTTGATGTGCATCAAGTACGGACCAGTTCGCTGGAAATTTCTTTGCTTGTTGTTGCTAGCCGGAGAGGCGTGGGCTCTTGAGCAAACCGGTCTTTTTTGTTCCGGCCGCCGGCAACTGGATCACGGTCGCTCTCGGGCGTGCATTTTCCTTGCCTGTTCGTTCGCTTGCATGGGTGGGGCGCAATACCTTGGGCCTAGGCGAGGCAAGATGCCTGTCGAATTTGAAGACGGATACTGCCTGGCTTAATTTGGCGGCCTGCTCGTCCAGGTTGCCGGATGCGGCTGCCGCCTGTTCGACCAGCGCCGCGTTTTGCTGCGTTACCCCGTCCAGGTCGGTGATGGTGCGATTGACCTGGTCTACGCCTACGCTCTGCTGATAACTTGCATCGGCGATCTGGCTCATGATATCCGTGACCCTCCGCACTGAGGCAACGATCTCCTGCATGGTGTTGCCGGCTTCTTCCACCAGTTGGTTGCCCACCCCTACGTTGTCGACGGATTCGTCCACCAATGTTTTTATCTGCCTGGCGGCCGCTGCCGATTTTTGGGCCAGCATGCGAACTTCCGTCGCCACTACCGCGAACCCACGCCCCTGTTCGCCTGCGCGTGCTGCTTCCACCGCCGCATTGAGTGCAAGGATATTGGTCTGGAAGGCGATGTCGTTGATCAGGCCGATAATCTCGCCTATCTTGCCGGCGGATGTACTGATGTCATTCATCGTGCTTCCTACCCTGGCGACTGCTTCACCGCCCTTGGCCGCAATTTTTGAGGTTTCCGTCACGAGCCGGTCCGCCTGCATTGCGTTACCGGCGTTTTCTTTGACGCTGGCAGCGAACTGCTGCATCGTGGCAGCGGTTTCTTCCAGGTTGCGCGCCTGCGCTTCAGTGCGGTTGGCAAGGTCCCGGTTGCCTGCGGCGATCTCTCCGGTGGACAGCGCCATGGAAGCGACATTGCTGCGCACGTCGCCTATGCTGGCCTTCAGATTCACATTGAGCTGTTGCAGCGCGCGCTGCATCTGTCCCATGTCGCCAAAACCCTGTGCCTCAAACTTGGATGTCAGGTCGCCGCCCACCAGTGCATACAGTGCGCTGGTGGCGCGCCTGACCGGCGCCACGATGCTGTCGTACAGCACGTACCATAGCCACAAGATGCTGGCGATGCCGGCTACGGTAACCGTGATATTGCCTGTCAGCTGCAAACGGGGATTGTCCAGCAGGCCGAAAAAACCGGACGAATTCAGGCATCCCAGGATGAACAGCGCCGTCAGCAGCGACATGCCGTAGTTGATGCGGCTTCCGGTGGACAGGTTCCTTACGCGGGAAAGCAGGCCCGCCAACCCTGTCGGGACCAGCGCTCCCTGCCTGATCTTCACGCCTTTGGCATCGCCTGCGCGAAATCTCGCGTAGAGTGATTCCGCACTCTCTATCTGTTCACGGTTCGGCTTGGTGCGCACGGACATATAGCCTACAGCGACGCCATTGTCGCGGATAGGGGCAACGTTGGCCAGCACCCAGTAGTAGTCGCCATTCTTGCAGCGGTTCTTGACCATGCCGGTCCACGGCAGCCCCAGTTTCATGGTCTCCCACAGATCCGCAAACGCTTGTGCCGGCATGTCCGGATGGCGCACCAGATTGTGCGGTTTGCCCAGCAGTTCTTCCTCGGTAAAACCGCTGATGCTGATGAAGCTGGGGTTGACGTAGGTGATGCGCCCCTTCAGGTCGGTTTTCGATACGATGGGTTCACCGTCTTTCAGTACATGTTCCACATTGTTGATGGGCAGGTTGGTGCGCATTATTTACTCCTGTTCATTAGGCTTGGTATTCGTTGATGTGGCCGGCAGCGCTGGTGCTTCCGGCATGTCGTTGTCTTGCAATATCCTGAGCGCAGGCCCCAGCATGTCGTCGAACTGGCCACTGTCCGACATGGCAAGGAAGACCCAGATCGCGGCGAATACGATCAGCACGCTGAGCGGGATGAGCAGGTAAAGGGATTCCATCTTCAGCTCCCTTGTGCAAAATCAGAAATGTGCGGAGCTTTGCGTGGAACGCGCCTCAGTCGCAGCGCATTGAGGACAACCACCATGGAACTCAACGCCATGCCGGCGCCGGATAACAAAGGGCTCAGATAGCCGCAGGCCGCAGCGGGTATCGCAATCAGGTTGTACAGGCAGGCCCAGACCAGGTTTTGCCGTATCACCGAACGCGATTGTTTTGCCAGCATCAAGGTATCGTACAAGCTGCCGGTATGCTCCGACATCAGCACGGCATCTGCACTGACCTGCGCCAGCGAACTGCCGCTACCCATCGCAAAAGAAACGTCTGCCGCGCGCAATACCGCTGCGTCATTGATGCCGTCTCCTACCATGGCGACAACGGCGCCGTATCGTTGCAGGTTTTGCACGAATTGCAGTTTCTGCTCTGGTAGACGGTTGCCATAGGCTTCCCAGATGCCGAGTTCGGCGGCAATTTTTTGCACAATATGTTCATCGTCGCCGCTTAGCAGGATGACCTCCTTGCCGGCTCGCTGTAAGCGGCGAACCGTTTCCGCAGCATCGCTACGTACCGCATCACGCAGTTCAAAGCGGGCCAGATATTCGAACTCACTGGCAAGGTAGACCGAGGAAGAGGGAGAATCGGAAGCGTGCTGTATATCCCGGCCCAGCATGTTTTCAACAAATTGGCTGCTACCGATGCGGTACAGGGTGCCACCGGCATTGACTTGCAGCCCCATTCCGGGCACCGAATGGATGTCGGAAACGGCAATACCGTCGCCGCCCTCGCTGCCGCCACTGGCATCCGCAGTTTGCGCTTCCGCTGCCCGCCTCAGAGCGCAAGCAAGAGGGTGGCTGCTGGCGGCTTCCATCCTGGCGACAAGTTGCAGGCATTGCCTACTACTGAGTGAACCTTCGGCTTCAATGTATTGCAGGCTCGCCCTGCCCAGTGTCAGCGTGCCGGTTTTATCGAAGACGACATGGCTGACGCGAGTCAGTGTTTCCAGTACATTCGGCTGCATGAGCAGCACGCCCTGCTGCAGCAGTCTGCCGCCGGCGGAGGCGAGTGCGGCCGGCGTCGCCAGAGACAAGGCGCAAGGACAGGACACCACCAGCACGGAGATTGCGGCAATCCAGGCCTCGCCCGGCGCAATATAACGCCAGATGCAAAAGACGGCGAGTGCAAGCATCAGTTGCACTCCAACAAATACCGAAGCGACACGGTCAAGCTGTGAAACTGCCTTCGGCTTGCCGGCACCTGCGCGTTCGCTGAGACGAATAAGTACGGATAGCCGGCTGTCATGCGCGAGGCGCACGACCTTTGCTACCACGGCCTGCTGCACATTGACGGCACCTCCCGGCAACTCTTCCCCGGTAGTTTTTTCCACCAGTCGGCTTTCGCCGGATAAAAGCGATGCGTCGATGGCAGTGTGCCCGTCGATGATAGCGCTGTCTGCTGCGATGATGTCGCCTGCCCGGATCAGGATGGCATCGCCCGGTCGCAAGCTGCCGGCTGCAATAATTTCCTCCGCCTTACTGTGCGGATAGCCTGGCAGCCGGATGGCAGCCGCTGGCAAGGCTTGCTGCATTTTTTCCAGACTGTCGAAAGCCTTGCGCCTGGCTGCCATTTCCAGGTAGCGGCTGCCCAGCAGCAGGAAGATAAACATCGTCACTGAATCGAAGTAGACGTCGCCTTTTCCTTGTACCGTTGCAACGACGCTGGCGCCAAACGCCGCAAGTATGCCGAATGCGACCGGCACGTCCATCCCGAGATGACGGTTCCGTAAGCTGAACCAGGCGCCTTTGAAGAAGGGCAGTGCGCAATAACATACTGCAGGCAGCGTCAGCAACAGGCTGGCCCAGCGCATCAGCGCTGCCTGATCCATGTCGATCGCATCTGCAGCAGATATATAAGCTGGGAAGGCGTACATCATCACCTGCATCATCGCCAGCCCCGCGATAAACAACTGGCGGAATAACTGTTTACTATGCCGGCGGACCATGTCGCCATGCTCCAGAACCTGATAAGCGTGGGCTGTGTAGCCGATGTCGTGCAGTGCCGCTGTGATCGCGCCTGGCTGGCTCTGGCCGGACGCCCAGCGCACGTCAAGTTTTTCGTTGGCGACATTCAGGCTGGCCGACAGTACTCCGGGCAGACTGCCCAGCCGGCGCTCGATCAGCCACACGCAGGCTGAACAACGGATGCCCTCAATGGAAAATGCGGTTTCAATGTCTGCGTCTCCAGCGGCGGACGTGTTTTCGGGCACAGCCTGGTCAGTTTTTAATTGCGCTGCTGCGGGGATATCCCTGCCATTCTGGGTCTCCGGATAGCGGCTGCGGCTGCCGTAGTAGTCTGCACAGCCGCTGTCGATAATCGCTGCGGCCACTGCCTGGCAGCCGGGACAGCACATACGGCGCAATTGCGCACCTATACTGACGCTCCAGTGTGCATCTGCGGGCAAGGGCAGGCCGCAATGAAAGCAGACGTCGAAATCCGGTGCGGGTTTCATGGCGCCTGCCCGAATGAATGGGACCCGGATGCAGAAGCACTGATACAAAAGGCGTCCAGCCAGCTGGCCTGGTGACCTGTTCCTGCGCGCACGAGTCCCAGCACTCCGAAACCCAGCACCACTGCGCCGGCGATCAGGCGCGTTCTGCGATGCTGCAGGCGGGATTTCAGTTGCGCGCTGATGGCGCCCAGCGCCATCAAAGCCGGAAGCGTTCCGCCGCCAAAAGCCAGCATGACCATCGCACCCGATCGTGCGGAGCCGGAGAGCATGGCGGTCAGCAGCGTGGCATACACCATGCCGCAGGGCAGCCAGCCCCATAGTGCGCCCATTGCAAAAAATTTTGGGTAGCTGTCCAGCGGTAGCAGCTTGCGTGTAAAGGGATGGATGCGGCGCCATAAAAACTGGCCGGCATTTTCCAGCCTGCTTAGTCCACGCCACACGTCCATCATATATAAGCCCAGCATGACCAGCATCAGATTGGCCAGCCAGTAGAAGGCAGCCTGCAGCGGCATCAGCCTGGTGAGCGCCAGCGCGCCGCCGACGCCGCCTGCCAATGCGCCGGCCAGCATATAACTGCTTATTCTGCCGCTGTTGTAGCTCAAGGCGCGGATGGCGGCAGAGAGTAAAACCGGCTGCACGGCGCTCTGCGGCGCAACGCCGTGAGCAGCCGCTATAACGGGCAGCGGAAATGCACGCCTGCCCGTTGTTGCGGGCGCCATCGAAAAAGCGCTGACGATGCCGCCGCACATGCCCAGGCAATGCAGGCTGCCGACCAGCCCGGTCAGGAAGATGGGGATGAGATTGATGCTTGCCATATCGGGTGCGGTGGTCGTGGCTGGATTAGCGGAGGAGATATCAGATGGTTGCGGAAAACCGTACCGGTTCTGGCTGGCGATTCAGATAGTGGTCGAATACCATGCAGAGATTTCGGATCAGCAGGCGGCCCTTGTCTGTCACGCACAGCCATTCGCCGTCGAACCGTACCAGCCCGTCCTGTTCAAACTGCCGCATGGCTGCCAGCTCTTCGGCAAAATATTCATGGAAGCTGATAGGATAGGACAGCTCTATCGCGCTGCTGGAAAGCTCAAAATGACACATCAGGCTTTGGATGACGGTACGCCGGATCAGGTCGTCCATCGTCAGCCGTATGCCTTTTACCATCGGCAACTCACCCTGCTTGATGCGCTCGTAGTAAGCATCCAGTGTTTTTTCATTCTGGCTGTACGTGGCGCCTACGGCGCTGATTGCCGAAACGCCGCAAGCAACCATATCGGCATCGGCATGGGTAGAATAGCCCTGGAAGTTTCTGTGCAGCCGGCCTTGTTGCTGTGCAATGGCAAGATCGTCTCCAGGCTTGGCAAAATGGTCCATCCCAATATATATATAGCCGGCCTCCGTCAGGCGGGTGATGCACAGATGCAGCATATCTAGCTTGCCGTCTGCGCTGGGTAGTTCGTCTTCGTGGATGCGCCTCTGTGGTTTGAACAGATGCGGCAGGTGGGCATAGTTGTAGATTGCGATGCGGTCCGGCGACAGCGCAATGACTTTGCCAAGCGTGGATTCCATGCTTGCCTGAGTCTGTTTGGGGAGCCCGTAAATCAGGTCTATGCTGATGGAGCGAAATCCTGCTGCGCGGGCGGCCGCCACGATGGCCAGTGTTTCTTGTTCAGGCTGTATGCGGTTAACCGCCTTTTGCACTGCCGGGTCGAAATCCTGTACCCCCAGGCTGATGCGGTTGAATCCCTGTTCGCGCAGCCTATGCACCAGTTCCGGCGACACGGTGCGGGGATCGACTTCTATCGAATATTCACCGATGGCGTCCGGCGCCAGCGTGAACCAGCGGCGTATGTGCGCCAGCAGTTCGTCCATCTGCCCGTCACTCAGGTAGGTCGGTGTGCCGCCGCCGAAATGCAGCTGCTCCACCTGGTTGATGCCGCTGAACAGCTTGCCCTGCATTTCAATTTCGCGTTTCAGATAGGCCAGGTAGGTGGCTGCCTTGCTCCTGTCTCGGGTGACGATCTTGTTGCAGGCGCAGTAGTAGCAAATGGTGTCGCAAAAAGGAATATGGATGTACAGCGACAGCGGACGCATGCCCTGTACCCGCACGCTGGAGACAGCATGCAGATAATCCCAGGACTTGAATTCGCTGGTAAACCGGTCCGCCGTGGGGTAGGACGTGTAGCGCGGCCCGGATTGCTTCAGTTTGCTTATCAGCGCGGCATCGAATTCAATTGCCGGGACTGCACTTGCGGGGAGAAGGGACGCCATAATTTTTTTCCTGCGGATGAAGTACGAGCATGGGATGCGTTCTGAAGATGGCTTTAGTGTAGGGACGAATGCGTCAGCCCATCTTGATGTAAATCAAAAGGGCGGAATTTAAAAGCTGTTAAAAAATTACGCTGGCGTCGTCGCCTGGCCAGCCTGATTTTGCAACAGCTTCCTAGAACGGAGAGAGGGAGCCACTATCCCGGCAGGGGGTGCGGAAATGGCAAAAAGACCACTTCGAAAATTCAAAGCAGCCTGCTCAATGGAGCTGAGAGACAGTCGATAGATGTCAGTGCGACATCAATACCGGCACCGTCATCGTGCTGAGGATGGTACGCGTGACCCCGCCCAGCAGGATTTCCCTGAAGCGGGAGTGCCCATAGCCGCCCATCACAATCAGGTCGGACGCGAAATCCGTTGCCAGCGACAGCAGTGCATTGCCGACATCGGCTTTCACACTCTGTTCCGATACATTCACTTTTACTTTATGCCTTGCCAGGTACAGTGCGATGTCCGCGCCCGGCTGCTCCCCGTGCGCACCGGGATCACGGTCGGAATTGAACACCACGAGCTGTGCAATTTTTGCGCGTCGCAGTAAGGGCAATGCTAGGCTGACAGCGCGGGCTGCCGGCACTCCGGCATCCCAGGCGATCAGGGCTCTTTCACCGACGCTGCTGAAACGGCCTGCATAAGGCACGATCAGCACCGGTCTGCCGCAGTTGAGCACGACATATTCGGGAAAATCCGGCGTGACGCTAGGGGAGGGATCTTCCAGGTCGGTCTGGCCGATAACGACCAGATCGGAATAACGTGCCTGCATGCTGATGCCGCCGGCGGCTTCGTCGTCCACCAGCCGGAGTTCGTAGGACTCGACTCCCATGCTGACGACGATGCGTTCAAACGCGTCGAGCGCGGCCTGTGCTTTCTCTTTCAAAAAATCCAGGTTGATCACCATGCCGGGATCCGCGAACATGGGTGCGCTATTGGCATACATCCAGCGTGAGATTCCTGTCATTGCCACGCCTATCAGGTGCGCGCCTTCTGCATTGGCGATGTTGGCGGCGATGCGGATGCGGGCTTCCACATTTCTGGATTGGTCCACATGGACCAGTATTGATTGGTAGCTCATTTCGTCCTCGTTGATTGAGTGCTGCGTTGACTGCATATTGACTGACTGCACATTGATTCTGCTTTGACTGGTGTGCTGGCGATAACCACCTCTCCAGCGTATGCGCTGCAAGGCACTCCGTCCAGTTGAACTTGCGCCTTGCGGCATTTAGTTGGCCGGAATTTGATGCATATCAAAGCCGTTAGCCAGCCGGCTTTGCCAGGCTGGCTAACGCAGGATTGCTTGATCAAGATCAAGTTAACGCCTTGCCCTTTTTGCTAAAGTGCAGCGACCTCGATTCCAGACTGGCGGATACCTGCATGCTGCAAAACCCATTTCCCCGTATGCTCATCAAAGCGAACAGCCTGCTGCCTATAGTGCAGGGTGGCATGGGTGTCGGCGTGTCGGCGCATCGCCTCGCCGGCAGTGTGGCTGGATTGGGCGCGATGGGCACCATTTCCAGCGTAGATTTACGCAGGCACCATCCCGACCTGATGCAGCAGACCGGCAAGACGCGCGACAAGGCCGCCATTGATGGCGCCAACTTGGTGGCGCTGGACAGGGAGATAGTGCTGGCAAAAAGCAGCGCGGACGGCAAAGGCATGATCGCGGTGAATATCATGCGCGCGGTGTCCCAATATGCCGCCTATGTACGTCAAGCCTGCATCAGCGGTGCGGATGCCATTGTCGTCGGCGCCGGCTTGCCGCTGGACTTGCCCGAGCTTGCCGCCGAATTCGGCCATGTGGCGCTGATTCCGATTCTTTCGGATGCACGCGGCATTGCGCTGGTGCTGAAGAAGTGGATGCGCAAGAATCGCCTGCCGGATGCGATTATCATAGAAAACCCGCAGTACGCGGCAGGGCACCTGGGCGCGCCAAGGCTGGAGGATGTCAACAATCCGCAGTTCGGTTTCGCCGTGGTGCTGGAACAGGCGCGCAGCCTGATGAAGGACTTGCAGCTGGAGAGCGAGCATATACCTCTGATCGCTGCCGGCGGCATAGGCACGCACCAAAAGATGCGCGAAGTGATGGGTCTGGGTGCCGATGCGGTGCAGCTGGGTACGCCGTTTGCGGTAACGCTGGAGGGAGACGCCCATCCGCTGTTCAAGAAGACGCTGGCGGAAGCCAGGCCGGAAGATATTGTGACCTTCATGAGCGTCGCAGGCCTGCCGGCGCGTGCGGTGCGTACGCCCTGGCTGGACAATTATTTGCAGAAAGAAGGCAAACTGCAAGGCAAGGCGGCTGCCAAGCAATGTACGGTTGGCTTCGATTGCTTGCAGCAGTGCGGTTTGCGGGATGGCGTCGGCAAGTCCGGCCAGTTCTGCATTGATACACAACTGGCATTTGCATTGAAAGGCGATATCCGGCGCGGCCTGTTTTTCAGGGGATCGGAAGCCCTGCCTTTCGGCGCCGAATTACGCTCGGTCAGGGACCTGATGGATTTCATGCTGAACGGCAGCTTGCCCCCATCCGGCGGCAGCCATCAGGCCCAGGGATCGTAAGTGCCGAAGCTCCACAGATGGCCTTCCACGTCGTAGCAGCTGAAGCCGCGTCCGCCGTAATCTTCATCCTTGATGTCGATTGCGATCCTGGCGCCGGCTTTCTTCGCATGGTCATAAATGAGGTCGGCGTCATTGACCACAGCATAGATGGTCTGGGTCTGTGCTCCGCCGATTTCGTCAGGCTGTTTCACCAGCGTGCTGTATTCATTGTCCACCCTGGACACCGAGCCCAGCATGACCATGCCGTTTCCAAAAGATAACTGCGCATGCAGGATGCTGCCGTCGTCCCCCGGTATCACCAGGTGCCTGGTCAATCCGAAATGGGTGCACAGCCATTCGATGGCGGCTGACGCATCCCGGTAGCGCAGGCAGGGGATGATGCTGGCTTTGGTCAGTTTGGGGATGTCCGACATGGTGTGCTCCTTGATCAGTCTGCTTTTTCATAGGCTCTTGCCTCGGGCAGGCTTGACTTCATCGTAGCAGCGCAATTGCCGCTGTCAAGCGTGCCATTGACGGACAAGTTCTAGTCTTTCCACTCTACTGGCTGGCATGTTACATTCTGCGTTTTACCATGTTTGACCATATAGGGAGACTCCAGATGGACTTAGCAGCTTGCACCGAAGCGATACGCGCCAAAGTAGGCGACAACAGCGGATTGAACGCGACCCTTAAATTCGATTGCGGCAGCGACGGCGTCGTGTTCGTGGATGCCTTGTCTGTGCCGAATACTGTCAGCAATGAAAACCTGGATGCGGTATGTACGATCGCGCTGTCGGTTGAAAGCCTGAGTGCGTTACTGGCCGGCGAATTGAATCCCGTCAACGGCTTCATGATGGGAAAATTCAAGGTATCCGGTGATATGGGCGTGGCGATGCGTCTGCAAAAAGTGGTGTAAAGTGGCTTGTCGGCAAGCGTCTAGATGCAAAAAAGCGCCTGAATAACTGTTCAGGCGCTTTTTTATGAAATTCGGCTGAGCGATCAGCTCAATGAAACGCCGCCTATCGCGAGCGCGGAAGTGCCGTCGGGATATAGGGCGTCATAACAACGGGTGCACTGCTCGCAAAACAGGTGTGAGCGCTTGACATGCCGGTACCGCAAAATCAGCTGTAGCGCATTGCCGGGGCAATGGGGGCAGGTTTCACGCATCTGGCCCGCTGGGGTCACTTCTTCCGACAGATAGCCTTCTTCGCGCACGATGCCGTCCACCACATCCCGCGGATCTACTTCGATCAGTGTGAAGTAGGGGGCTCGTTTCTCTCTCCTTTCCGTATAGTATTGATCCTTTGATTGACGTTTCAATAATTCGGCAGCGATCATCTTGGTGCTCCTGATAACGAACCAGTCCGGCGTCACGGAGCCGGGCTTTCAATCTAGTAAAAATAAAGCCATAAGACAAGGCGTTTTTATAGGAACCGGTCGGTACCTGAACTTGTTTCTTCGTGGGAATGAATTCTGATTAAAACCAGCGATGGATGCGAAACGCAGGCATAAAAAAAACGGCATGCGCCGTAAAACGCATGCCGCCAACGGCCGATAGTGCCGGCCTGGAGATTAATAGCGGTGCTGGATGCCGGCAGTGATGCCGGTCTGGCTGTTGCCATAGCCGACGTCGTCGCGCGACAGGCTGACGGTGTTGTTGCCCTTGGCTTTGGCATAGGCGCCCACCAGATACAGGTCAGTGCGCTTCGACAATGCATACTTGCCGCCCAGTACGTACATGATAGGGTCGGCATCAAGCGCTGCCGTGGTGTTCTTGATGTCCTGGTAGTACACAACGCCGGTAATCGTAAACGTTTCGGTGGTTTTGTAGTTCACGCCGCCCCAGTAGGTGTCGCTGCGCTGGTCCGCTGCGCCGCTGGCGAGGGTTTTCTTGAACCTGCGGTAGCCGGCATTCAGCCTGGCTTCGCCGGCCTGATAGCCGATCGCCAGATGTGTGGCAGTGGTCTTGTCATACGCGCCCAACGCATTACCGGTGCCGTTGACCTGGCTGTAGACGCCAACCAGGCGCAGATCGCCGGTGTTGTAGCCGAGCGCCAGCGCATATTTGGCGCTGTCCGAGGTATTGCCGGCGGCTTCACCGAACGCATAGTTGAGGCCCAGGCGGAAACCGTTGAATTCGCCCGTGTATTTGACCATATTGGAAACGCCGGTCAGCAGGCCGTCTTTGCGGTTGCCCGATGCGCCGGCAGAGGTGGCCCATGAATATTGCGGCGCGTAGCCCATCGGATCCAGCGGCAGCAGGAAATCGTACACGGTGCTGAATGAGCGGCCCGCTACCACGCGGCCGAAGTTGCCTTCCAGCCCGACGTTGGCCTGGCGGCCGAAGATGTCGCCGTCGGATGCGCCGGTGTCGAGCTTGACGCCGCCTTCCAGCTGGAATACCGCCTTCAGCCCGTCGCCAAGGTCTTCCGAACCGCGAAAGCCGAAGCGGGAAGTGTTGGCACCGCCGGAATTGAGGCGCGACAGCGAATGCTTGGCCGGATCGGCATTGGTCAGGTATTCGACGTTGGCGTCGATCAGGCCGTAGGCTTGTACGCTGGATTGTGCCTGGGCGAGCGAATACGCAGGCGCCAGGATGGCAAGCGCCAGGAGTTTTTTGTTCATGGATGGTCCCCGTTATAAATTATTGAGATAAAGCGGATATTACTGATGCATTGCCAGCATATTGATCCAAGCTTTCAAATCGCTTTCGGGTGGGAAATAGTGACTTTCCGTGGCGGGAACCAGGGAGAACTGATATAAAAAAACCACAAATTGCCGAGAATGGCGAACAAACTCCAAGTGGAGCCGCAGATGTTAAGTGCTGCGCAAGGCAGGCTTGCGCTTAAACGAATATCATGAAGTGCGTAAGCCTCTCCGAGAAAATCCGAAACCCCAGTTTGCATCCAATGAATGAAACTACAGAGATTTTCCGTATCCTGATCGAGCCCCAGGGATGGCGCTTTGCCGCACATGCCGGACAAAGCCTGCTGCAGGCTGCGCTGGCCGCCGGCATCGTGCTGCCCAGCTCCTGCCGCAACGGCACGTGCCGCACCTGCATCTGTGTCATGCAGGTCGGCAGTGTCAGGTACGGCATAGAATGGCCGGGCTTGAGCAGGGAGGAAAAAGGCGAGGGATATGTCTTGCCCTGCGTGGCAATTGCAGAGTCAGACCTGGTGCTGCATGCACCGGCAGCGGCAAAAATCTGAAGCGCAGATGAAGGAAAGCACCCTCCGCAATGCAGAGGGCATTCCGCTTAATTCTTGATGCCTAGCGTCGTCAGCAGGAATGCATAGTCCAGCGCATTCTCTTTCAACGCATCGTAACGGCCTGAAGCGCCGCCGTGGCCGGCCCCCATATTGGTCACCAGCAGCAAAGGATTTTTATCCGTCTTCAGGCTGCGTAGTTTAGCCACATACTTGGCGGGTTCCCAGTACATCACCTGGCTGTCGTTCAGCGAGGTTTTGACGAGGATGGTGGGGTAGGCTTTGGCCGCCAGGTTGTCATACGGCGAATACGATTTCATATAGTCGTAGTACGGCTGCTCGTTCGGATTACCCCATTCTTCGTACTCTCCCACCGTCAGCGGCAGGCTGGAATCCAGCATCGTGTTGACGACATCCACAAAAGGTACGTGGGAAATGACCAGCTTGAACAGATCCGGGCGCATATTGGTCACTGCGCCCATCAGCAGGCCGCCGGCACTGCCGCCCTCTATCGCCAGCCTGTCGCTGGAAGTGAATTTTTCATTGATCAGGAATTCGGCTGAGGCGATGAAGTCGGTAAAGGTGTTTTTCTTTTTCAGCATCTTGCCGTCGTCATACCAGGCCTTGCCAAGGTCGCCGCCGCCGCGTATGTGCGCGACGGCAAAGATGACGCCGCGGTCCAGCAGCGACAGGCGGTTGCTGGAAAAGCTGATCGGGTAGGGAAAACCGTAAGAGCCGTAAGCGTTCAGGCTGAGCGGGGCGCTGCCGTCCAGCTTGACGCCTTTTTTGTACACGATGGAAACTGGAATCATCTTGCCGTCAGCTGCCTTGGCAAAGCGGCGTTCCGACGTGTAGTCGTCCGGATTGAAGCCGCCGAGTACCGCGCGCCGTTTGATCAGCTTGCCGGCCTGGCTGGCCATATCATATTCATATACCGAAAGCGGCGTAGTAAAGGACTGGTAGCTATAGTTGAATGCGCTAGTATCCCATTCCAAATTGGCGCCCGGCGACAGCGAATAGACTGCCTCGGGGAAGGCTATCCGGTGCGTCTTTTGAAGGTGCTTGCCTGACAGTTCCGTGATCGCCATTTGCTGTAGGCCCTTGTCACGCTCATACACGACCAGATAGTTCTTGAACAGGTCTATGTTTTCCAGCATCACATCCGGACGGTGGGCAACGATCTCCTGCCAGCTTCTCTTGTCGTTCCTGGCAATTTTTTCTATCGGCGTACGTACCAGCCTGAAGTTGCGGCCCTTGTCATTGATGCGGATGTAGAAATAACCGCCCTGGAAATCCACGCTGTATTCCTGGTCTTTTTTGCGCGGCAAGACAATTTGCCATGTACTGCCCGGACGATCTGCATGCAGGTAGCGAAATTCGGAAGTAGTAGAGCTGTTGATGCTGAGGAAGATATATTCCCTGCTGCGGTCCAACCCCACATCCACCCTGAACAATTCGTCTTTTTCCTCATACACCAGCTTGTCCTGCGCCTTGTCTTGGCCCAGCGTCAGCAGGTGCAGCTGGTTGGAGCGTTTGGTGGTAGCGTCCTCGGTGACATAGAACAGGTGTTCACTATCCTTGGTCCACGCTACGGAGGTTACGCGTTCACGGTTTTCCGCCACCAGCTTTCCGCTGCGCAGGTCTTTCACCTGCAGCACATACTGGCGAAAGCCTGTACTGTCCAGTGAATAGGCAAGGTAATTGCCATCCGGGCTGATGTTGTTGGCGGCCACCGAGGTGAATTTTTTTCCCTCCGCCAGCTTGTTGACATCCAGCAGTACCTGTTCCGGCGATGTCTCGTAGCTACCGTCAGCCTGGATCTGCTTACGGCAAAAAACATTGTACTGCTTGCCGGTCTCGGTGCGGGAATAGTAATAGTATTTGCCGTTGCGGTAGGGCGCGGACGAATCGGTCTGCTGGATGCGGCCCAGCATTTCCTGGTACAGCTTGTCCTGCAAAGGCCTGGTCGGCGCCAGCGCTTTTTCGGCATAGGCGTTTTCCGCTTCCAGGTAACTGATGACGTCGGGATTGGATTTTTCGCGCAGCCAGAAATAATCATCCACGCGGCGGTCTCCCAGCGTGATGTCGACTTTAGGTTTCTTGGCAGCGATCGGGGCAGCGGTCATAATGGTCGGGTCAGTGGTCGTATCAAAAGAGGCGGCGTCGGCCGCAAAGCTGTTGGATACCAGCAGCGATGCCGCCAACAGCAGGCTGCCCAGACTGAAAGTACGGGCAGGCTTGCTGTGTGAAACGGAAGGGGAAAGCGATGCGGGCATATCGTTCATCCTGAGTATTGAGGCTACCGTGGTTTTAAAAAATAAGGTTTTTCACGCGAGCAGATTTAGATCGGATTCATCCTACACGCTACATGGCAGACGTCCGATTTCAGGATGCCGGCATCAACTTTAGAATGCGGCCCAGATCACCGGAGCTGGCGGTTGCAAAATATACCAGCACCATATTCCTTGATTCAGCATGCTTGCTATTTGCACTTTCCCTTGATGATTGCGCCGGCATAAAAGGGCAGCGCCAGCAAGCCACCCAGGTTGACGCCTGCCACCATCGGCGGATTGTGCTTCATCGGGTCTTCTCCCATTGCCAGGCATCCGGGGACTGCCGCTTCCGCTATCACCGCGTCGAATTTTTGCTCCCTCGTCTGAGGCGGCGCTTCCAGCGTTTTTCCTGCTGCCTCCGCCATTCTTTGCAAATCGCTGCGGCTGTCCTTGTAGGCCTTGCCTATGGATTTGACATCCAGTTTCAATGCGCTGCCGGCGGAGAGTGTAGCCGTTTCCTGCACATTGTCCGGCGCTGCGGCCGAGAGAGCAGAGTCTTGAGACGGTGATGTGATGGCGCCGGACACGGCAGGACGAACCGCGCCGGTTTCAATTCTGGCGCTCGCGTGGGCAGAAACTTGCGGACTGGTTCGTATTGCCGCTTCAGGAGGTTTAACGACACTGGGCATGACGTTAAATAAAGCCAGGTAGCTGACGCTGCCGGCAGCATCGGTCACGCTGTGTTGCTGCCAATGGAAGCGTCCGCCGTTGAGCTGCTTGCCCATCAATATCGTCAATGCTATCGCACACACAGCTGCCAGCAGGCGTTGCCTGCGGTTGTCGTGGGACCAGTGGTCGGCGGCGGGCATCAGCATAAGTAATATTTACAGTAATATTCAGCTTAAAACGCGATTTGCCATTCTTATCTATTTGAAAATAAAAAACAATCCATTTCTTGGCGTCTGCTTATAGCTTTCATTCCGATGCGCTGCATACTCCGGCGGTCTGCTGGCCTTGCTTCCAGCAGGGGCTGGCTGCAAGCGGCGATGGATGCGGAATCCCATTTGCATCTATCTTGCCCAGCCTGGTTTGCCAGGCGGTTACTCCGTTGCGGCTGATGCTCAGCTTCAGTACCGACACCTGCGTCTGCGCTTCGTTGTCCAGTTCGTCTATCATGAAATTGCCTATGCTGTACACGATGGGCTTGCCCTTGTAGGTATCCGTGTCCTGGATTACGTGCGGATGGGCGCCGATGACGGCATCCGCACCGGCATCTATCATCAATCTGGCAAGGCGGCGTTGCCGGCTGTTGGCCGTCATTTCATTTTCCCAGCCCCAGTGCATAAAAGGAATGACGATATCGGCATGCTGGACACTGCGCGCCTTCCGGATGTCGTCCACTACCTGTTCGTCTTCGCTCCAGGCCACGCCTGCGCTATCCGTGCCGGCTTCAAAACTGCGGGGCAGGAATTCGTCATAGGCCAGCAGCGTTATGCGTATGCCTTTGCGGGTGATAATCAGCGGCGTATGTGCTTCATGCAGATTACGGCCGCCGCCGAAATACGGGATGTCCTTCTGCTGCAACAAACCCAGCATATCGGCAAAAGCCTGATGGCCGTAGTCGCCGGAATGGTTGTTTGCCACACCGACGGCGTCGAAATGGCGTTTCAGCACGTCCAGCGTACGCGGATGCGCGCGGAAGGTGAAGGTCTTGTCGGCCTGCTCGCCGCCGGTGCCGACGACGCATTCCAGATTGCCGATACGGATGTCGGCCTTTGCCAGGATACCGGCAAAAGCAGCAAAAGGATCCTGGCCCTGCTCGATGGCCTTGCCGGGTTTACCGTCCAGCACGATGTCGCCGGCGAACAGCAGGCTTACCGTCTCCGGCGCAGTGTCTGCTGCACGGGTAACGCCGCCAGATATCAGCGCGGCTGCAAGCATGGCGCCGGCCATGCATTTATACGTTGCGCGCATCATGGCTGCACTCCCTGCAGGCTGCAACGGTATTGCAGTTCGCGTTCCACTTCGCCTGCATACAGGGAGTTTTGCGGAGTCAGCTGATACGGAGCATCCGATACTTTGTACGGCGGCAGATAGACTGCTTCGTGGATAGGGATATCCCTGCGCCTGGTCTGCAAGTAGGCATACAGCTTGATATAGCGGATGGATTTGTCCGTGCCGACCATGACGGCCTTGAAGCGGAAGCGTTCGCCTATGTCGACGGCGGGAACGCCGTAGGGATCCTCAACCGGAGTCGCCTCCACGGTAGTGGCAGCGCCGGCATAAATGACTTCGCAACGCAGTAGCGGCGCGGCACTGGCGCCAGCGCTGGTGAGCAGGGGGAACAGGGTGGAAATAATGGCAAGGCCGATGCCAGGTTTGCCGGTATTCTTTTTATACATTTTGCCTGGATGGTGGAAGGAACGTGCCGAGAATATAGCACGACTGCCATCCAGAACCGTCGGCACGGCGATCCCGGCTGGGAAGTTCTAGGCTAGGCTTCTTCGTCTTCCGGCTTTTCTTCCACAACCATGCTGAAGGCGCTGCCGGCAGCCGCGCCACCCATGTTGCGCGTGCCTTTCAGCTTGATCTGCAGGCGCAGTTCATTGGCAGAGTCGGCGTTGCGTATCGCTTCTTCGTAGCTGATGAATTTTTTGTTATACAGGTCGAACAGCGCCTGGTCGAAGGTGCACATGCCCAGCTCACGGGATTTGCCCATGATTTCCTTGATGGACTGGAACTGGCCCTTGAAGATCATCTCCGCAATGGTCGGCGTATTCAGCAATATTTCAATTGCTGCCTTGCGGCCGTTGCCGTCTTCGGTCTTGACCAGGCGCTGCGAGATGATGGAGCGCAGGTTGGAAGACAAATCCATCAGCAGCTGGTTACGGCGCTCTTCCGGGAAGAAGTTGATAATCCTGTCGATTGCCTGGTTGGAGCTGTTTGCATGTAGCGTGCCCAGGCACAGGTGGCCCGTTTCAGCAAAAGCGATTGCGTGCTCCATCGTCTCGGTATCGCGGATCTCGCCGATCAGGATGACGTCCGGCGCCTGGCGCAGCGTGTTCTTCAGCGCATGGTGCCATGAGTGCGTATCGACGCCGACCTCCCGGTGCGTGACCAGGCAGTTCTTGTTCTTGTGTACGTATTCGACCGGGTCTTCAACGGTGATGATGTGGCCGGCGGAATTGGTGTTGCGGTAATCGATCATCGCTGCCAGCGTGGTCGATTTGCCGGAGCCTGTGCCGCCGACGACCAGCACCAGGCCGCGCTTGGTCATGATGACTTCTTTGAGCGTTTCCGGCAACGCCAATTTTTCAAACGTCGGGATTTCAGACGCGATGGTGCGTATCACCATGCCGGTGTACTGCTGCTGGACAAAGACGTTGACGCGGAAGCGGCACACGTTGGGCAGAGAAATCGCAAAATTGCATTCCATCTCCGCCTCGAATTCCGCGCGCTGCTTGTCGTTCATCAGGCTCAGCGCCAGCTTCTTGGTAACGTCGCCGCTCAGCTTCTGCTGGCTCAGCGGCTTCATGCCGCCGTGGGATTTGATGCTGGGAGGGAAGTCCGCCGAGATGAAAAGATCCGAGCCGCCGAGTTTGTGCATTGCCGCCAGCAACTGGTGCATATAGCTGCGTGCTTCTTCGGGACCGAATGTGGACATGCTTTTCTCCTCAGGGGCGGCAATGAATGACAGTCGCTGCCGGCAATGAAAAAGGGCTCGGCACGTGGCGTGAAGCGCTTATTCTAGCCGGTTTAAGGTTGCCTTGCGGAAATTATTCGTAATGAGGCAGGCACTGTCAGCTAGGTTGCAAAGCTTACTATGCAAATATGGAACAGGCGAGAGGAAAATGCGGGCTCAGGCAGGATTCCCGGCGCATCAGGCTTCTTCAAGAAACGATGCGCCGGGCTAGCTCTAGGCGCCTAGTTGGATTTACGGCGGCGCGTAATCAGCAGGAGGCCGAGACCGGCAAAGAACAAAGCGTAGGTTGCCGGCTCAGGTACTTCCGCACGTGTCGGAACAAAGCTGAAGCTGGCACCCCAAAAAGCATCGGTCGGATCACCTGCATTTCCCCAGGACAGGCCCGCGGGATTAAAATCAGGTGAGGTATTGTTGCTGTCGTCACCTACTCCTGCTTGCAGGAAACTGATACCCGAGTTGACGTTAACATCCTGGGATGCTGCAAACTCGCCGTCATTTCCCAGACCGACGATGCGGTAGGAAGTGCCGGCAATCAGGTTGACTGCAGCAATGCTGCTGTAACGGAAGTGGCCGACCAGCGCATCCGCGGTATCAACGATGGTTTCGGCCAGTTTGTTACCGTTCATGTCAAAAAGCGCTACGGCGTGCGAACCGGCAACGTCTGCGGTGTTGAAGAAAAAAGCCAGGGCGTCGACGGTGATTGCCTGGTTGGCGGTAAAGTCGACGGCAAAGCTGTAGTTGCTGGAATCCGCTGCGCCAAATACGGAAAACGGATCCACGTCAAAAGCGGGAACCGCATAAGCGCTTGCGCTGGCAAATGACATTGCGCACACGGCAACCGCTGCCATTTTGTTCAAGACTTTACTGAATTTCATTTTTACTCCTGATGATTGATTTCAAATTGAAGCGAAACCCGGCGATGCGGGTTCGCTGCCATGTTTTAAAGCGTTTAAATTAACGTTGGCCTAAACCTGAGAACGTATCGACAGGGAATACATCCCATTCCTGAGCAGGATCCCAAGCCGCGGGTGGAATACTTCCGTGGACAATGCCCGATTTGCGGCGCAGGGTTTTGTCCATGGTGACTACGTCCGCATTGGTCGGCGATACCCAAGATTTGCCGTTTGCCGGCTCGACACCGACCTGGCCGAAAGAATCAACGACATTGCCGTTTTTTTCCAGTGTCACGGCATCATCGCCGTTGAAGTTGATAACGCCGTTTGCCACCAGCTTGTTGCCTTTGATCGTGTTAACCAAGGCTGCGGTAGTGCCGGAGTTGTACAGCACCAAGGTCGCGCCAGGCGCAATGGTTCCGCTCAGGGTGAGGGACGATTGAACGGTTGCTTTGCCATTGGAGTACAGGCTCACTTTGTAGGCGCTCAGATCGACCGCATTTTGCGTTGGATTGTAAATTTCCATCGCTTTGTTGGTGGCGCTTCCTTCCACGTATTCACTGAAAAACAGCTCCGGGTCGTTTCCAGGGCCTGGGCCAGTAGCAGGACTGACCGAGATGGGGCCCGACAATTCGGCAGTAACACCTGTGCCATCAGTCAGCACCAGCTTGATCGTATAAGTACCTGCACTTGTGTAGGTCTTGCTTGCTGTCGTGGCATTGACAGCAAGTGTCTGGCTAGTGCCATCACCCCAGTCAACAGTCAGCGTCGGTGTGCCGGTATTGCCGGCAACGTCAGCACTGATGCCGGTGATAGAAACCGCAGCTCCTGCCTGAGCGCTGGTCGGCAGCAAGGCACTCAAGGTCGGTGCGATCACGGCAGAGTCGGCATGCAAATTCAGGCCTACCAGAACTGGGTCATGGTCGGAAGAACGGTAAGGCGTTACGTCATAACGGTCATCGGTCTTGAACTCGGTGTTGTAATCCAGCACCTGTGGTTCATCTGCATTGACGTGCCATACTGTGACACCGGTGACTTGTCCTTGCATGCTGCCGCTGGCAAAAGCATGGTCCAGCACGCCGGATGTGCCGTCGAATACATAGGAATAACGGTCAGCAGCAGGAATGCGGCGTGCCAGTGCTTCAAAACCGCCGGCTTCGATAGAAGCGATAGGATCTTCGTTCAGGTAGGAGTTGTAATCGCCGACCATCAGCACGTCGGATTCGCCGGAGCTGGATACCAGGCCCGCGACCCAGTTTTTCAGCGCAGTAGCCTGTACCTTGCGCGATGCATTCCAGCAGCCTTGGCCGAAATCCTGGTCCGGGCTGGACGCACTGCTTGGGCAGGAGCCTTTGCTCTTCAGGTGGTTGACCACCAGCCAGAAGCTGCCATTGTTATCCTTGGCCGCAAAACGCTGTGCCACCGGTGGACGCAGGCCGCCATCGACGATGAAGCCGGGATCGGTAGGGATCTTGGCGTTGCCAATTGGTGTAACTGCACTTGGCTTGTAGATGATCGCTACCTTGATCTGGTCTGTGCCGGGTTGGCCGCTGTTGATGAACGCATAGGTATTGGCGCCCAGCTTGGCATTTACCGCGGAAACCAGATCACCGATCGTCGTGGTTGCATTGTTTTCAATTTCCATCAATCCCAGAACGTCGGAGTTCAGGCCGATGATGGTGGTGACCAGCTTGTCGCGCTGGCGTTGCAGTTCCAGTGTAGAGTTGGCGCCGCGCACGTTGAGCGTGGTGAAATAATTCAGCACGTTCAGGCTGCCTGCGCGCAAGGTGCCGCCGACTGCATTTGGGGCAGCAGGGCGTGGATTGCTGGCCGTGAAAGTAGCCTGTTGTGTAGGCTGAATCACGAAGCTGCCGAAGCCGTAGCTCATGATACCTTGCACGTTTTGCACGGTATCGCCGACGCGGCGGGTGCCGGTCTTGTCGCTGGCTGTCAGATTCGGGATAGGGTTGGGATTGGCAGGCGAGGAGCCATCGTCCAGTACAATAGTGGAGCGGGCAATCAATGCTGCATTTGCCACGGCATCGCTGCTGTTGGGGTCGCTGTACGGTGTGAACAGGCGGTTAGGCGCCAGTACGATTTCACCAAACTGGCCGAGGTCGTGTACGTCGTTGACGGTCAGAGTTTGCGTGAATTTAACGAGCATGCCTTCGTATGCGCGCAGATCTTCCGGATTTGCTACTGGCAAGCTCACAGTAACGGGCAGAATGGTAGGGCCTTTGCCGCAGACCGAAACCGCACTTAACTGGCTAATCTGAGTCGTGCTTTCTGTATCTGTCGTGGCGGCCTTGAATTCTTGCACGGTGCCGCTGACTTGAACGTAATCGCCGAGTTTTACCGTTGTTGCATTGTCAGGGGCATAAACAAAAATACCTTCTGAAGTTTTGGGATTGTTGTCAGGCACGGGCTGTTCGATAAAAAAGCCTTTGAGTTGATTCGCTGCCTGGAAGTCTCCTACAACAACGCCACGCACGCTTACCTTTTGATTAGCGTAAGCACTGGTCGCGCCTGTTCCCTGGATAACGTCGATATTCATCAACGCATTGGGGGCAGTAGGGCAAGCCGGCAATGCGCCTGGGGGTAATTGCAGCAGCGAGTTGGCATCGCGCGCAGTTCCGCTATCGGCGGTGCTGCCGCCACAGCCGGCCAGCAAAGCGGCCAGACTTGATGCTATTAACAGCCCCGCAAGATTGGCGCGGCTACTCCGTTCCTTCATCATATTTTTCTCCTGGTTTAGTGGGTGCGACCCGGCGATTCTAGGTTTGCAAAATGACCATAGCGTGACAAATCGTCCATTTTTGAAGGTTTACCGCAAACGATTGCGCAAACGCGGGGAGCGGATGTGGGGAATATGGTTTAATGACAATAAAATCGAATATTATTTTGTAATAAATTTCCACATAGAAATAATATTTCTATGTGGAACTATTTTGGAAAATTAAATGAACGAACAGGAAAGCCTTCGGCGGGAGGTTGAGGCGATCCAGACGGCGATGCGCGCACGCCGCCTGGGGTCGATGAAATGGCTGGCGGCCGGCTTCCTTTTTGCCGCGGTCATTCTTTACGGAATTGCCCAGTACCTACTGCCAAACCATCCCGGCTGGGCTTATGTTTCGGCATTTGCCGAGGCGGCGATGATAGGGGCGATTGCCGACTGGTTTGCCGTGGTGGCGCTGTTCCGCCATCCGCTGGGCCTGCCGATCTGGCATACGGCGATTATTCCCAATAGCAAGCAGGAAATTGCCGCCAATATTGGCAGCTTCATCACCACCCATTTCGTAACGGCGGATGGCATCGTCCAGCGCGTGAAGGATACTGATCCCGCAGGGAAATTGTCTGGCTGGCTATTACAGCCGGATAGCAGCGCCAGGCTGGGCAAGGTGCTGGCCGAGGCCGCCGCGATGGTGGTGGGGGCGCTGGACGATGAAGGCATGCGCGGTTTCGTCCGCGACAGCATCAAGAACCGGCTGCAACATATTGATGTTGCCGGCATGGCGGGGGATGTACTGAATGCGATGGTGGAGGAAAAGCGCCACCAGCATTTGCTGGACACGATGCTGCAGGCGATGTCGGAAAAGCTGGAAGATCCTGCCAACCATGACAAGCTGCTGGCGCTGATCAACGAGGTGCTGGATCTGGACAGCGTGAAAATACTGGGCATACAAGTCGGCGGCACCATGCGCAACCTGGCAGCGCGCGGGGTCGGACGCATGGTGAGCAGCCTGCAGGCCAAATCCGCCGAAGTGCAGGCCGATCCGCAGCACCCCTGGCGCGCGCAGTTTGACCACTATGTAGGGGATTTTATCCTGCATCTGAAGGCAGATGCTGCATGGCGCAGCAAGATAGACCATGCCAAGCTCAGCGTGCTGTCCGATCCGCAACTAAACCGCTATCTGAAACAATTATGGGATGAGGCCAAGGCGAAAATGCTGGACGACATGCTGCGCCAGGACTCTGCCGCCGCAGGCTACCTTGGCGATATGGCCTTGTCGCTGGGTCGTAAGCTGGCCGCAGATGCTACGCTGCAAGCCTGGATGAACGAGAAGATATTGACCAATATCCCGCCGCTGGTAGAAAAATACAGGGACAAGGTGGGTGCTTTCATCACCCATGAAATAGATAAATGGTCGAAGGAGGAGATGACCGGCAGGATAGAACTGGCAATCGGCCCGGACCTGCAATTCATCCGCATCAACGGCACGCTGGTTGGCGGGCTGGTCGGTCTGCTGATCTACAGCCTTACCCATTTGCTGCGCAGTTAGCGCAGCTTGCATCGCGCGTTCAGCCGCGGTCGTTGAAGGCGGAAATATTTGCCACCTTGAATATCTTGGACAGCGATGTCAGTTCCTTATGGTGCAATTCAGCAAGACGGGCGATGCACTGCTGGCCAAGTGTCGTCAGGCTGACCTGCACCTGGCGGCGATCTTCCACCCCCGGCGCACGTGTGACCAGCCCGGCTTTTTCGCAGCGCGACACCAATGCCACCACGCCATGGTGCTGGGCTTGCAGACGTTCCGCCAACTCGCCGACTGTCGCCCATTCCCGGTTAGGGTAACCCTTGATATGCAGCAGCAACTGATATTGCAACGGCGTCAAGCCCTCGCTTTGCGCAATGTCTTCGCTAAAGCGCAGGAAACGCCTTAGCTGATAGCGGAATTCAGACAAGGCTTCAAAATCTTCCTTGTTCAGGGTGGAGGTATTTGTCATGGGTCAAGGACTGCTGCTTGAAAATATTTTAAAAAACTATATCATACCGTGATGTAATTGCCACGAAGGTCCGAAGCGCGGCTTCACCCGAAATGAGATTGCGGATACCATGCACATGAAGTTCTGCATGAACTTTTCGGCTGCCCGGCAGTCGAAATCCCCGACCGTATAAGCAGAAACATAATCTGCCGCTCGGACATTAAATAAATTCAGGATCTGTTGTTATTGAATTTGTTTGATTATCGTTAATATTATGTCCCCAAGGAAAATAAAATGAAAAATTTCACCACGCTTGCCGGCTTGCTGTCTGCAGCCGCCCTGTTGAGTGCGTGCAGCACCGCGCAAAAAGAAGCGGAAAAACCGGTCGTAGCGCAAGAACCGGCCAAAACCGTTGCTGCCGCGCCCGATACGCGCACTGTATCGACCGTGACTGCACCCAGCACTGATCCGCTGAACGATCCTAACAGCCCTTTGGCCAAGCGCAGCGTGTATTTCGATTTTGACAGCTATGTGGTCAAGAGCGAATACGATGCGGTGGCCGACGTGCATGCAAAATACCTGACAAAAAACCAGAAGAAAATTCTGATCCAGGGTAATACCGACGAACGCGGCGGCAGCGAATACAACCTGGCGCTAGGCCAGAAGCGCGCCGAAGCATTGCGTAAAAAACTGGCTATCCTCGGCGTGCCGGAAGCGCAGATGGAAGCGGTTTCCCTGGGCAAGGAAAAGCCTAAAGCCAGCGGTTCCGACGAAGCTTCCTGGGCTGAAAATCGCCGCGACGATATCGTTTATACAGCGAACTGAGATGAGCCGGATCTGGCAGTGAACAGAGATGCGGATTTACGCCTTCCAAAGGCATATAAATTTTAATCAAGTTGAGCAAGCGTCAGCAGAAACTGTTAAGCTTCGGCACACCTAAGAAAATGCGTCCCTGTGGGGCGCATTTTTCGTTCAAATTCCTCAAGTCTTTCAATATGGTAAACATTTGCTTCTTATGTTGATGAAAAACCTGATCGCTACCGGCCTTGTTCTGTCCTGCCTCGCCGGCGTAACCCATGCAGCACAACCCCGCATCGGCTCCTCCCACGCACTGGTCATAGAAGACGGCACCGGAAAAATCCTGCTGGAAAAAAACTCCAACGACGTGGTGCCTATCGCATCGCTGACCAAGTTGATGACGGCGATGGTCGTGCTTGATGCCAGGCCGGATATGGAAGCGCCTATCCAGATTGAACAGGAAGATGTGGATATGCTGAAACACAGCATGTCGCGCGTGCCGGTAGGCGCAACCATGCCGCGCAAGGATGTACTGCAACTGGCGCTGATGTCTTCCGATAACCGCGCTGCCGCATCGCTGGCCCGCACTTATCCCGGTGGCAGGCCGGCATTCATGGTCGCGGTACAGGCCAAGATCAAGGGCCTGGGTTTGAGCAATACCGTCATTGAAGAGCCCACGGGCCTGTCGCCCAGCAATCGCTCGAATGCCGTCGATCTGGCAAAGATGGCTGAAGCTGCGTCCAAATATCCTGATATCGTGCGTATTACTACCGATAGCGGCGAGACCCTGAATATCAACGGACGCCAGGTGGAATACCATAACTCCAACCGTCTGGTCGGAAAAAAAGGCTGGGATATCGGTCTGTCCAAGACCGGCTTCACCAATGAGGCGGGCAATTGCCTGATCATGCGCATCAAGGCCGCCGGCAGGAATGCCACGCTGGTGCTGCTGAATGCCAAGGCCAGCTCAGCCCGGTTGTTCGATGCGTCCAGCATTCGCCGCCTGCTGACAGGCGAACCGGAGCCGCAACCGGTTACGCGCGTCTTCAGGCACCATCGGCACAAGGGCCACTAAGCCGGAAAGTTGGTGTTGGCCGGCGCGGCAGATTGAAAAAGTAGTTAATCAAGCGGAGCGATATGCTCCGCTTATGCTTTGGCGTGCAAGACTGCAAGGTCCGGCCAGGTATAGCGCAGCGTCAGCACCTTGCCGCCGCCGGGAGGCTCCCACATTTCGTCGCCATCGACTATGCCGTCCATGCGCTGGTAAAAGCGAATGGCGGCATGGTTGGCTTCCAGCACCCATAAATACATGCCGCAGCCGGCGTCAATGGCGCTGCACCATGCGGCGACATCCGCCATCAGCGTTGCGCCTATGTTCTTCCCTTTGCTGCCGGCGGCCACATGCAGGTTGTCCAGGTAGTGGCCCCACTGCGGGTCTTCGTTGGCAAATGCGCAGGCAAAACCGTGGACTATGCCGTCTTCTTCGGCGACTACGGTATATTGGCCGGGAATAGGGGTGCTCAGGCGCTCTTCCCAGGAAGCCAGCCGTTCGCCATGCACTTCATGGTCGAGATAGGCATCCTGCAGAATTCCCCGGTAGGCCAGGCGCCAGTTCTCTGCATGCAGATGGGCGATCGCGGCGGCATCGGCCTGGGTTGCGGTACGTAATAGCATGGAAATCTTCCGGTTCATCATAAGCAGTGCTCATTTTGACCGTATTTGGCTGCATTGTCACCGCTGTTGCCATGTCAGCGCTGATTACTGTACGTTGACAGATACAAAAAAGGGTCCGGCCGCGAATGGCCGAACCCTTTGCATGCTTAAGTCTGAAATCAGTAGAGCTTCAGCTTATTTTGCAGGCGCTGCGTCTGTTGCTGCCGCGTCTTTCGCTGCCTTATGTTTGCTGTGTTTTTTCTTTGCGGTTTTTTCAGGAGCGGCAGCTGGCGTGCTTGCTGCTGGAGCGGCGGCAGGTGCGGCCGGAGCTGCTGCAGGCGTTTGCGCGAAAGCGGCGCCCATTGTGAAAGTGGTAGCAACGAGAGCGAGGATCAGTTTGTTCATGGTGGATTCCTTTGGGGTTGTCGTAGCAGTGCCTACGTGAGCATATAACGGTGGTTGCCGTTTTCCTGTTGACGGGGAATTGTTTCGATATGTTTCAAACATGTCAGCAATGATTTCAGCGTGGTGACCGGCGAAACTTCGGACCTGGCCGCAGCGGCCTGCAGGTTTTTTTGGCGCCGTAACCGGGCCTCGCGTAAAATCGGAGGTTTTGCTTCTGGAATTCGGCATGAACCGCTTGTTAACCCTGATCCTGGCCGGATTATCGATGGTCGGCCCGCTGGCGATCGATACCTATCTGCCCTCATTCCCGGCGATTGCGAAGGCATTTGATGTCGGCCCGCTGCTGATGCAGCAAAGCCTGAGCCTGTTCCTGTTCACCTTTGCCTTCATGATGCTGTTTTACGGGACGCTGTCCGATTCCTTCGGACGCCGGCCTGTCATCCTGGTGTCGCTGGTGGTTTATATACTGGCCTCGCTGGGCGCCGCGATGACGCCGTCTTTTGGCGGGCTGCTGGTATGCCGCGTGTTGCAGGGGCTGGCTGCCGGCGCCGGCTCGGTGGTCAGCCGCGCCATTATTCAGGATAAATTCGCCGGCGCGGATGCACAGCGCATGCTGTCGCACGTGATGATGCTGTTCGGCCTGGCGCCGGCAATCGCCCCCATATTGGGCGGCTGGCTGCAGGTGAGCATGGGGTGGCGCTCCGTATTCTGGTTCCTGACCTCGTTTGGCGTGCTGATGTTCGTCGTATGCTATCGCGCGCTGCCGGAAAGCCTGCCCGTTGCGTCGCGCCATGCCTTCCATCCGGTGGTCATCGCGGCGAACTACTGGAAAGTGATGAAGCATCACCGCTTCCTGCTGCTGGCGCTTGCCGTCGGACTCAGTTTCAGCGGTTTTGCCTTATACATAGGCTCTGCTGCCAATTTCGTGATGAATATCCTGCACAAGCCCGAAACCGCGTTTGCCTGGCTGTTCATCCCGCTGATCAGCGGCATGGTGGCGGGGTCCGCAATGTCGGCCAAACATGCTGCCCGCTTTACGCCGAAGACGATGATACTGGCAGGTTATGGCATCATGGCGGCGGCTTCCGTCGCCAATGTCGCCTATAACCATTTTTTTGCGGCAGAAGTGCCTTGGGCCGTCATGCCCCTGTTTTTCTATGCGTTTGGCCTGGCGCTGATTACCCCGGCCATCACCATCATCGCCATGAGCTACTTCCCGGATAACCGTGGCCTCGCATCTTCGCTGCAGGCATTCATACAGATGTTCATGTTTGCTCTGGTATCCGGTTTTGTGGCGCCGATACTGTTTGAAAGCGCGTTCAAGCTCGCCTGCGGTGTCGCTGTCGGCCTGGTGCTGAGCTTTAGCTGCTGGCTGCTGGGGCAGCCCAAGCAGGCGGCCCTTGAGGCAAGCACAAGCCCCGGCTGACGACATCTGCCTGGCCGTCAACCAGCAAAAAGCCCCTGAACAGCATGCTGTCAGGGGCTTTTGTCTTACCAGACTGCTATGCCGGACCTGTTATCAGGCCAGATCCTTCTGGTGGTTGATGACGCGGGAAACGATGCCGTATTTGACTGCTTCCTCCGCACTCATCCAGAAATCCCTCTCCATGTCCGCCATCACTTTTTCCAGCGGCTGGCCGGTTTCGGTGGACACTTCGCGCGCGATGCGTTCGCGGGTCTTCAAAATTTCCTTGGCGTGGATCGCGATGTCGGAAGCCTGGCCGCCCGCACCGCCGCCCGGCTGGTGGATCATGAAACGGGTATTCGGCAGGCAGACGCGCCTGTCCTTGGGCGCCGCCAGGAAAATGTGCGTACCGGCGCTGGCTACCCAGCCGGTGCCTATTGTTGTGACTGGCGCGCGCACGAAACGGATGATGTCATGGATGGCATCGCCGGATTCGACGTGGCCGCCGGGGGACGAGATCAGCACATGAATGGGCGCATCTGATTCTTCGGATAGCGCGATCAGCCTTTCGCAGGCGGCGCGCGCCGAGCGGTCGTTGATTTCGCCGAAGATCGTGACAAAGCGCGATTTGAACAGGAGTTTTCCTTCGATACGGTCATCCTTGCCGATATCTTTGCTGTCTTCCGGTTTGTTGCCTGTTTCTTCCATTTGATTCTCCTGTTTTGGTTGTTCGCTGCGAGGCACGCTCGGATATTGCTCCGTGCATATCTTTTTCTGTAAAAGATATTCCTGTCTGAATTATAGTGAGTTTCCTCAGCTATCATATTTAATTGCAAAATTCCTAAATTCAATAGCGGGCCTGCTTTGATTGATAAAAATGTTCCATCACCGGTAGAAATAAAAAACAGAATAGCTTCCGCATCTTTGGATGTGAGCTTCTGGGATGCTTTTAAATTCTGGCTGAAGCTGGGTATGGTCAGCTTTGGCGGCCCCGCCGGCCAGATATCCATCATGCACCAGGAACTGGTTGAGAATCGCCGGTGGATATCGGAACGCCGCTTTCTGCACGCATTGAATTTTTGCATGGTGCTGCCCGGGCCGGAAGCGCAGCAACTGGCGACTTACATAGGGTGGCTGATGCACGGAAAGCGCGGCGGCGTCGCTGCAGGCGCCTTGTTTGTGCTGCCGTCGCTGTTTTTGCTGATTGCACTTTCTTGGCTGTACATTGCCTTTGGGGATGTCCTGGTGGTGGCCGGTTTATTTTATGGTATCAAGCCGGCCGTGACGGCCATCGTTTTCCAGGCCGCGCACCGGATAGGTTCGCGCACGCTGAAAAATGCCTGGCTGTGGTCTATTGCCGTGGCATCTTTTTTCGCCATTTTTATCGTTAACCTGCCTTTTCCGCTGATTGTGGGCGGCGCTGCGCTGGCAGGCTTTGCTGGCGGCAGGATAGCCCCAGATAAGTTCAAACCTGGCGGCCATCACGGCGGGCCAGGAAAGCAATTTGGCCCTGCGATCATCGATGACGATACGCCGACGCCGGCCCACGCCATGTTCTCCTGGAGGGCTTTGCTCCGTATAGTGCTGGCCGGTATGCTGCTATGGGCGGTACCCATGGCGGTGCTGGTTGCATTCTTCGGCTGGGAGCACGCTTATACGCAGATGGCATGGTTCTTTACCAAGGCGGCCTTCCTGACCTTTGGCGGCGCCTATGCGGTGCTTCCGTATGTGTACCAGGGAGCGGTCATGCATTACGGATGGCTGTCCGCCACGCAGATGATGGACGGGCTTGCACTGGGGGAGAGCACGCCGGGTCCGCTGATCATGGTGGTGGCCTTTGTCGCTTTTGTCGGCGGCTACCTGAAAGCGCTGCTGGGGAGCGACAACCTGTTTCTTTCCGGCGCGCTGGCGGCGGTACTGGTTACCTGGTTCACTTTTTTGCCGTCCTTCCTCTTTATCCTGGCTGGTGGTCCGGTGATAGAAAGCACGCACAATGAACTCAGGTTCACGGCGCCGCTGACGGCCATCACTGCTGCAGTGGTTGGGGTGATCGTGAACCTGGCGGTGTTTTTCGGATACCACGTATGGTGGCCAAACGGCTTTCACGGACAAACGGACTGGATCGCCGCCGCCATCACCGTTGTCGCTTTATTGTCGCTGATCAGGTTTCGGCAAAACGTGATCCGTGTGATAGCCGCCTGCGCCGTCGCAGGCCTGCTTGCAAAGATTTATCTACCCGGCATGTAAACGGTAGACGTTAGAGCTTGGGTGGCACCGTGGCTTGCGCGGGATCGCCGATGCAGGTATTGAGCCATGAATATATTCTATTTGCTATATCCGGTATGTCCGGACCAAAATCGCTTGACGACAGCATGGCAATACCGTTGGTACTGCTGAGCACGCCCGGCGTTAAGGACAGTTGAAGTGCGTCATTTTCATGTCCGTGGGCGCGTTTTATGTGATACGGAAGCAAGCTGTCTGAAAGCAGGGGCGCCAGCACTAGATTGTGTGACGACACAATGAGCAGGGAGTGCTTTGCCAGCGTATGCAGTACGGCTGCCGCTGCCGACACGCCTTCCATGTGATTGGTGCCGCGAAATATCTCGTCTATGATCAGGATGCAGGGCGCGGGCCCTTGTGCATAGGCCAGTAATTCTCTTGCGCGTCTTAGTTCAGCCATATATAGGCTCTCGCCGGCCGCCAGGGAGTCTTCAATCTGAATACTGGTCTGGATGTCCGATACCGGTAATTCTGCGTGGCTGGTATAACAGAAACCGAAAGCTCGGGCGCTGGCCAGATTCAAACCTACCGTTCGCAGTAGAGTACTTTTGCCAGCCCCATTTTGGCCTGAAAGGAAGATGCCCTTAGCCTGCAGCTTTACCGATATCCGCGCGGCGCCAGGCAGCAAGGGATTGACGACATCCGTCAACTCCAGCGAGCCTGCTTCGCCTTTTTTTGCCCAACAGAATTGCTGCTGGATGGTCAGATTATTCAGGTGGCGAACCAGAGCAATATCCGCTTCCAGCCTACCTGCCTCAATAAAGCATTGCTGTAAAAAAGTGCTATGCAGCTTAAGCTGTTTTTGAGCGTTGAAATAATGCCTGACATTGGACAGGAATATCCAGTTTGCGTATGCCGACACTAGCGGCATATTCAGGTAGGGAGGCGGTGCAATGCTTCGGTAGAGTCGCGTCATCCGCTCCCGCCCTTCGGTGAAAGATTGCAATCGCAGGGCGCCATCGTTTTTAGGAATCGAAGCTAGGGCTTCGCTGGTGACAAGAAGTTTTTGCAGAGCCGCTGAGGTGTACTTCCAGTGCTCTATTTTCTCATGCATCTCCAACTGTGCGACGACAGGGAGAATAAAACCCAGCGCAGCGGCAAACCATGCATATGGAGTGACGAAGCAAAACGCCAGTGCAGCTACTGTGAAAAAGGGGAGGGCCTGGGCCAGCTTGCTCCAGCCCGGCGTTTGCTCTACCGTTTCACCGAACAAAACGCTGCTTATTTCGGTAGCCGTTTCTCTTAACGGACGGCAAGCGGCGCACAGCCGTACGAGAAGGGTGCTGTCATTCGCTAACAATGTCATCCGCGCTCGGCTTGAGGTGAGGGTTTCTGAATCTGCCCCGGCGCGCAGACGATGGTAGAGCGACTGCTGCCCAAAAATACTGAGCTCCGAAGACAGGCTATCCAGATAGTCGCCCAGTTCAAGGTCTTTCCAGGTTTGGTCGTCAAGGCAATTGCCGGAGTTTTGCCGCACTAGATGATGAAAGCGCGCGATTTCTTCAATTGTGAAAGGCAGGTCAAGGCTGGTAGGCTGGGCGATTTGAAAAAAACTGCCAAACAGGTGAAAGAAATTTCTCCATCGGGAACTGGCCTGTCGAGGGGGAACTGCTGCCGATAAGGAAAGCGCCGTCATGGATTCCCGTTCGCTCATTATTTCTTTCGATAGAAATGTGATAACAATGAGGAGGAAGTGGGATTGATCGCAAGAAATTCAAGAGAGGCTAGAAAATTCCCGGCTCAGAACTGAACCGGGTGCAAGAAATCGGTTTGCTGAGTCTAGCGGTCAGTGATGCTGGACAAAGTGCCACAACACCAGCGTCAAGGCGATAAGTCCTATCGCTATCGGGAAGACCATAGCCCACGGCACGCGCCTTGCTGCGTCGGCTCTTGATTTATGATTCATGAGAGGACTCCTTTCCTTTAAACATACAGGCATATCGCTGATAACGCCGCAGTGGCTGCACTGGTTTACACGACTGAGCAGGATAATCAATAATTGTTTATATCGTTATAGCATGTCCAGCCGGCAAATCCATCGTTTGCCTAAAAGTTTGTGCCATCTGCTGCATGTTTAAGCAACAGTTCGGGTGGTGTAAAGCGTTCGCCGTAGCTTTTCGCCAGTTGCGCGGCGCGCTTCGTGAATTTTTTCACTCCCACATGGTTGACGAACTGGATGGCGCCACCGGTCCAGGCGGGGAAGCCTATGCCGAAGATGGAGCCTATGTTGGCATCCCGCACGGACTCCAGCACGTTTTCCTGCAAGCAGCGGATGGTCTCTATCGCCTGGATATACAGGATGCGGTCCCTGACGTCTTCATACGGCAGGCTGAAGCCGGGTTTTGCATATAGCCGGGCCAGTTCGGGCCACAGGTATTTTTTGCCGCCGTTGATCCTGGGGGCAGTCGGGTATTCGTAGAAACCGGCGCCCGCAGCCTTGCCGGCGCGCTTGTATTCCTTGACCATCTGTTCGATGACGGCGCCGGCCGGGTAGGCGGGTAGGGCCTTGCCTTCGGCCTCCAGGTCGGCCCTGGTCTGGCTGGCGACATGCAGCGACAGGCTCAGCGACACCTCGTCCTGCACCGCCAGCGGGCCCACGGGCATGCCTACCGATAACGCCGCATTCTCGATCAGCGCTGCCGGCAGGCCTTCTGCCAGCATGGCAATGCCTTCATTGACGAAGGTGCCAAACACGCGGCTCGTGAAAAAGCCACGTGCATCGTTGACGACGATAGGCGTCTTGCCTATCTGCTGCACGTAGTCGTAGGCGCGCGCCAGCGTTTCCGGACTGGTGTGGGCACCCTTGATGATTTCCACCAGCTGCATCTTTTCGACGGGCGAAAAGAAATGCAGGCCGATAAAGCGCTGTTGGTCTGAAAACGCCTTCGCCAGTCCGGAAATGGGCAGCGTGGACGTATTGGACGCCATGATGCCGTTGGCTGCCAGATGGGGTTCGGCTTCCTGCGTGACTCGGGCTTTCAGTTCACGCTGCTCATAGACCGCTTCGATGATCAGGTCGCAGCCGGCGAGCTCCCCGCCATCGCCGGTTGCATGGATCAATGCCAGCTGGGCGGCGGCCTTGTCGGCAGACAGACGGCCCTGCTTTACTTTCTTTTCCAGGACGGCTGCTGTGGCCTGTTTACCTTTTTCCGCCTGTTCCTGGCTGACGTCTTTCAGTACGCAGGGTATGCCGCGCGCAGCGGTAACTGCCGCAATGCCAGCGCCCATCATACCCGCGCCCAGGATGCCGACTTTGCCCGCTTTCCACTTCGGCACGTCTTTAGGCCGGCTCTTGCCGGCGCCGATTTCCTGCATCTGGAAGAAAAAAGTGCCTATCATGTTTTTTGCCACCTGCCCGATTGCCAGATGGGTGAAGTAACGGCCCTCTATCTTCAGCGCATTGTCGAAATCGACCTGCGCTCCTTCCACCATGGCGGACAGGATAGCTTCCGGCGCCGGGAAATTGCCCCTGGTCTTTTCACGCAGCATAGCCGGTGCGACCATGATCATCGGCAGCAGCTTGGGCGAGTTCGGTGCGCCGCCGGGCAGCTTGTAGCCTTCAGTGTCCCACGGTTGCCTTGCTTGCGGGTTGGCCAGTATCCAGCTTGCGGCCTGCTGCAACATCTGTTCTCGGTCTGCAGCCACGGCATGGATCAGGCCTGCTTTCAATGCGGCAGCCGGTGTAACCTGCTTGCCTTCTATCAGGTAGGGCATGGCTTCCTGCAAACCCAGTAGCCGTACCGTCCGGATGACGCCACCTGCGCCCGGCAGCAAACCCAGCGTTACTTCAGGAAAGCCTATTTTTGTTTTTGGGCTATCCAGCGCGACCCGGTAGTGGCAGGCCAGCGCCAGCTCCAAGCCGCCGCCCAGTGCACTACCGTTAATGGCCGCGGCAACGGGCTTGCCCAAGGTTTCCAGCCGGCGCAGGACTGCCTTGTTTTGCTCGACCATGCCGGAAAATTCCTGCGCGTGTTCAGGCTTCGCCTTGATCAGTTCACGCAGGTCACCACCTGCGAAAAAAGTTTCCTTGCCGGATGCGATGATGACGCCGGAGATGCCTTCTTTTTCCTGTTCCAGCTGCGTCACGCTATCGTGCAATGCGGCCTGGAAGGCGGCGTTCATCGTGTTGACGGATTGGTTGGGCATATCTATCGTCAGCGTGACGATGCCGCGGGGATCTTTGCTGTAGTTGATCATGTTTGTCTCTGTTTGAATTGGTTGGATGGCTCTGGCAACAGCGAAGGGCGGGGGCTATACCCGCTCAATAATGGTCGCTATACCCATGCCGCCGCCTACGCACAACGTGATCAGACCACGCTTCAGTTGCCGCGCTTCCAGTTCATCCACCAGATTCCCCAGCAGCATGCAGCCGGTGGCGCCCAGCGGGTGGCCGAGCGCGATCGAGCCACCGTTAACATTCACCTTGTCTTCCGGTACGCCCAGGTCTTTCATGAACTTCATCACGACTGCGGCGAACGCTTCATTCACTTCAAACAGGTCGATATCCTTGATCGTCAGGCCCGCCTTGGCCAGCGCTTTTACCGTGGCCGGGCCGGGGCCGGTCAGCATGATGGTGGGATCGGTGCCGGTCACCGCCGAAGCGACAATCCGCGCGCGCGGCGTCAGGCCCAGGCGCTTGCCCATGGCATCGCTGCCTATCAATGCCAGTGCGGCGCCGTCAACGATTCCAGACGAATTACCTGCGGTATGTACATGGTTGATGCGCTCCACCTGTGGGTATTTGCGTATTGCCACGCTGTCGAATCCCATCTTGCCCGGCATTTCAAATGATGCTTTCAGGCCGGCCAGCGCTTCCATCGTGGAGTTGGGCTTGATGAATTCGTCCTCTTCCAGTATCGCCAGTCCGTTGATGTCCCTGACTGCGCGTATCGATTTGAAGCGGCCCCCGGAACGGGCGGCAGCCGCTTTCAATTGCGAGCGCAACGCAAACGCATCCACGTCTTCACGCGAAAAACCTTCCAGCGTGGCGATCAGGTCGGCGCCTATGCCTTGCGGCAGGAAGTCGGTCTGCAGGCTGGTTTCAGGGTCGGCGGCCCAGGCGCCGCCATCGGAACCCATGGGGATGCGCGACATGGATTCCACGCCACCGGCTACAACCAGGTCTTCCCAGCCGGAACGCACCTTCTGCGCTGCCAGGTTCACCGACTCCAGTCCTGATGCGCAAAAGCGGTTCAGTTGCACGCCGGCCACTTTCCAGTCCCAGCCTGCCGCCAGCGCGGCGGTCTTGGCGATATCGGCCCCCTGGTCGCCGATAGGCGTGACGCAGCCGAGCACGACGTCATCGATCAGCGCGGTATCCAGCTGCAGCCGGGTTTGCATGTCCCGCATCAGGCCTGCCAGCAGTGTCACCGGTTTGACGGTATGCAGGGAACCATCCTTTTTTCCCTTGCCGCGCGGGGTGCGGGGGGCGTCGTATAAATATGCTTCGTTCATTCCGGTCTCCTGGTATAGAGCGAGTTCATCGCTCAAGTTCTTATTTGACAGGCAGGTTTATTCGATCGGCCTCAGCTTCGGCTTGCCGTCGAGCCCTGCTTTTCAAGCATTGTATGCATTTATCTTAAAGTTTTATACTTTACAAAGCAACTGCTTGGTTAGTAGAATGGTTCCAGCCTGGAGCGCTCCCCGCTTTACTTTTAAGCATCTTTTTGAGAAATATTCATGGCATACAGAACAATTTTCAGACCGGATTTGATGGCAGGGCAGGTTGTCGTAGTGACCGGCGGCGGCTCCGGCATAGGCCGCTGCACCGCGCATGAACTGGCCGCTCTGGGCGCGACGGTGGCGTTGGTTGGCCGCAAGCTGGAGAAGCTGGAGGCCGTCAGGGATGAGATTGCTCAGGCAGGCGGTGTCGCCAGCTGCCATGCCTGCGATATCCGGCTGGAAGACGCCGTGGCTGAGACCGTCAGGGATGTACTGGCGCTGCATGGCCGCATTGATGGCCTAGTCAATAATGCGGGTGGGCAGTTTCCATCACCGTTGCAGCATATTTCGCTGAAAGGCTGGGAAGCGGTCGTCAAGACCAATCTGACCGGCGGTTTCCTGATGGCGCGCGAATGCCTGAACCAGTGGATGCAGGATCATGGCGGCAGCGTTGTCAATATCGTTGCCGACATGTGGGGCAGCATGCCGGGCATGGGACACTCCGGCGCCGCACGGGCCGGCATGGTCAGCTTTACCGAAACGGCGGCGCTGGAATGGGCCCACTACGGGGTGAGGGTCAATGCGGTGGCGCCGGGTTACGTGGCTTCCAGCGGCATGGACAGCTACCCTCCCGAAATGGCGCCGGTGCTGCGCGGCGCGGCGCAGGGCGTGCCGTTGAAACGGATGTCCACCGAGGCCGAGATTTCCGCCGGCATTGTCTACCTGCTGTCGGAGGCTGCCAGCTTCATCACCGGCACCACCTTGCGCATAGACGGCGGCAGACCGCAGATGCGCGCGGGCTGGGCGGCAGGGCAGGACAAGATTGCGGCGACCGCAGCGGTGCAGCCGTATGATGGATTTCCACTGGCTGTCATGCCCAAGGTTTTGCAGGAAAAATAGTTCGCCCGGCCGCCGGCACCGCGCGACTGAGGTGGCCAAAAAATATAAACATACATATAAAGCAGGAGACATCATGCAATTTACCCACGAACACCAGGAACTGCAGCGCAGCCTGAAGCGCTTTATCGATGCCGAGATTAATCCGCATGTAGACACATGGGAAGAGGCGGAAATATTCCCTGCCAGGGAATTGTTCAAGAAGATGGGAGACCTGGGCTTTCTCGGCCTGTGCAAGCCTGTGGAATACGGCGGCCTGGGACTGGATTATTCGTATTCGCTGATGATGGCGGAAACCCTGGGTCATATCCATTGCGGCGGCGTACCGATGGCCATCGGCGTGCAGACCGACATGTGTACGCCGGCGCTGGCCCGCTTCGGCTCGGACGCGCTGAAATCGCAGTTCCTGGCGCCGGCCATCAGCGGCGACATGGTCGGCTGCATAGGCGTTTCGGAAGCATCCGGCGGCTCCGACGTGGCGTCGATCAAGACCACGGCGCGCAAGGATGGCGGCGACTATGTGATCAATGGCAGCAAGATGTGGATCACGAATAGCTTGCAGGCAGACTGGATGTGCTTGCTGGCCAACACCTCCGACGGTTCTCCGCATAAAAACAAGACGCTGATCATGGTGCCGATGGATACCAAGGGCATCAGCGTGGCAAAGAAAATCAAGAAAATCGGCATGAATTCGTCCGATACCGGGCTGATCTATTTCGATGAAGTGCGCGTGCCGCAGCATTATGCCGTCGGCCAGGAAGGCATGGGTTTCACCTACCAGATGATGCAGTTCCAGGAAGAGCGCATGTGGGCTGCCGCCAATTCCATCCAGTCGCTGACCAACTGCATAGAGTGGACCATCGAGTGGGCGAGGGAGCGCCAGATGTTCGGCGGCCGGCTGCTGGACAACCAGTATGTCTATTTCAAGCTGACTGAACTGAAGACCGAAGTGGAAAGTCTGCGCGCGCTGACTTACCGCGCCTGCGATCTGTACATACAGGGGCAGGATGTGACCGAACTGGCGTCAATGGCCAAGCTGAAAGCAGGGCGGCTGATGCGCACCGTGCCGGATACCTGCCTGCAATTCTGGGGCGGCATGGGTTATACATGGGAAAACCTGGTGTCGCGCATGTATCGCGATGGTCGCCTGGCATCGATAGGCGGCGGCGCGGACGAGGTGATGATGGGCATCATTGCAAAGACGATGGGCATACATCCCGGCAAATCCAGATAGCAGATTCCGATGTTCCACCCTGTAGCCTGGGTGGGGCGTAGCGCAAGCCGGGGAATGTCACGCGGGCCTGAAATATATTCCCGGATTGCGCTGCGCTCCATCTGGGCTACGATCCCTGATATTTTATGATTTCCAATCCTGCTTACTACACGCCCGCGCACGAAGATTTTCGGCAGATGTTGCGCCGCTTTGTCGCCAGCGAAATCACGCCCTTCGTCAATGAATGGGATGAGGCGGCCTCTTTTCCGCGTGAACTTTACCAAAAAGCCGCCGCGATCGGGTTGCTGGGCCTGGGCTTTCCGGAACCGTATGGCGGCTCGCCGGACGTGGACGCGTTTCACCACCTGATCGCTTCGGAGGAGTTGTCCAGGGCGGGCAGCGGCGGCGTGATTGCCTCGCTGCTGTCGCACAGCATAGGCGCGCCGCCGCTGATGTATGGCGGCAGCGAAGAACTGAAACAGCGAATTTTGCCGGATGTCATTGCTGGAAGAAATATCTCGGCACTGGCGATTACGGAACCTTCGGGTGGCTCTGACGTGGCCGCGCTGAAGACCACGGCGGTGCTGGATGGCGACACCTATGTCGTCAACGGCGAAAAGACTTTCATCACCTCCGGCATGCGCGCCGATTATTTTACGGTTGCCGTGCGCACCAACCCCGATATCAAGGGGGCAGGCGGTATCTCGCTGCTGTTGATCGAGCGTGACAGGCCGGGCTTTAGCCGGGCCGAACTGAAGAAAATGGGCTGGTGGGCATCCGACACGGCGCAACTGCATTTTGACAATTGCCGCGTTCCGGCCGCCAACCTGATCGGCGCCGAAGGACAGGGTTTTCGCATCATCATGCGTAACTTCAATACCGAGCGCTTCAGCATGGCGGCAGGCGCCTATGGATTCGCCAGCGTGTGCTATGAAGACGCGCTGGCGTGGTCGCGGGATCGCCATACTTTCGGCCAGCGGCTGCTGGATCATCAGGTGGTCCGGCACAAGCTGGTGGAGATGGCCACGCAGATCAGCGCCGTGCGGGCCCTGCTGGAAGATACCGCCTACCGCATGGGGCAGCCGGAGCAGCAGGGCAGTGAACTGGTTGCACAAATCTGCATGCTGAAAAATATCGCCACCCGCACCATGCAGTTCTGCGCCGACACTGCCGTGCAGACGCTGGGCGGCATGGGTTTCATGCGCGGTACGCGGGTGGAGCGTATCTACCGCGAAGTGAAGGTCAACATGATAGGCGGCGGGGCGGAGGAGATCATGAAAGATCTTATCGCCAGACAACTAGGATACTAGCCAGGATACTCAATAGGTGAGCAATGACAGTGGTAATGACAGAAAAGCCCGAATTCCAGTCCATGCTCAGGCATGTGGTGGAAGAGAAAATCCCGTTTTGCCATTTGTTGGGCATCAAGCTGGAATCATTTGATCCTGACAATGCCCAGATCAGCATTGCCATGCGCGAGCAATTGCTGGGCAATTTTTCACAAGGCATGCTGCACGGCGGTGTGATTGCATCGGTGCTGGACAGCGTGGCGGGGTTTGCCATCCTGCTCAAGATGGCGCAGGAAAATCCCAAAGACGATGTGCTGTCGCAGATGAAAGAATTTTCGCGCATGAGCACGATAGATTTGCGCATCGACTATCTGCAGCCGGGCAGGGGCAAGAAATTTTTTGCTACTGCGGAAGTGACGCGGTTAGGAAAACGGGTCGCGAATGTCTTGATGGATTTACGCAATGAAGAGGGTCACAGGATTGCGACCGGGGCGGCGGCGTTCATGCTGCACAGTAAGATAAGCTGACAGATAAACTAATAGATAAGCTAACAGATAAGCTGATGTCGCCGGAAAGGGCTGGACCCTCTCCGGCCTTGGCAATGCCTTATTTGTTTTTGTTGTAGACGTCTACAAACACGGCGGCCAGCAAAACCAGCCCCTTGATCACCTGCTGGTAATCGATGCCTATGCCCATGATGGACATGCCGTTGTTCATCACCCCCATGACGAAGGCGCCGATGACTGCGCCCATCACCTTGCCGACGCCGCCGGAGGCCGATGCGCCGCCGATGAAGCAGGCGGCAATCACGTCCAGCTCGAAGCCGGTGCCGGCCTTTGGCGTTGCCGTATTCAGGCGGGCGGCAAAGATCAGGCCGGCCAGCGCTGCCAGCATGCCCATGTTGACGAAGGTATAGAAGGATACGCGCTCCGTCTTGATGCCGGACAGGCGCGCCGCTTTTTCATTACCACCCACCGCATATACGCGGCGGCCCAGCACTGTGCGGTTGGTGATGAAGGTGTAGGCCACCATCAGCACGAACATGACGATCAGCACGTTAGGCATGCCCCTGTAGCTGGCCAGCAGGTAGCTGAAATAGCAGATTACGGCGGCAAACACGGCATTTTTCAGCAGGAAGAATTGGTAAGGTTCATCTTCCATGCCGTAGCGCGACTGCTTCAGCCTTGCCCGCAGCTTGACGAAAATCAGCACGGCGGCAACGATGAAACCGACTACCAGTGAAGTCACACGGAATTCACCGGTTTCTATCAGTTCCGGGATAAAGCCGGAGCTCAGGCGCTGGAAGCCTTCCGGGAAAGGACCGACCGACTGGCCTTGCAGCAGAGCCAGCGTCAGGCCTTTGAATACCAGCATGCCGGCCAGCGTGACGATGAACGAGGGTATCCTGAAGAAGGCGACAAAATAGCCCTGTGCTGCGCCGATGATGGCGCCCGCTGCCAGGCAAATTACTGCCGCCAGCATAAAGTTGATCTGGTAATTGACGATCAGCACCGCCGCCAGCGCGCCGATGAAACCCACCACCGAACCGACCGAAAGGTCGATATGGCCGGCGACGATGACCATCAGCATGCCCAGCGCCATGATGACGATATAACTGTTTTGCAGAACCAGATTAGTCAGGTTCAGCGGCTGCATCAGCGTACCGTCCGTCATGTACTGAAAGAAAGCCATGATCGCTATCAGCGACATCAGCATGCCGTATTCGCGCATATTGTTTTTCAGGAAGCCCGCATAGCTTTTTTTCTGGGACTCTTGCGCTTCCTGTTGCGGCTGAACGCTTTTGACGTCTTTCATACTTGTATTTCCCGAGGTGATTTCCGATGCGATGCCGGCGGGTTCCACCGTCGCTAGTTTACTTGTCATGATTGTGATCTCCATTCTTTACAATCGCGCGCATGATTTTTTCCTGGCTGGCGTCCGCGATAGGAAATTCGGCAACGAAGCTGCCTTCATTCATTACGTAAATGCGGTCGCACATGCCCAGCAGCTCCGGCATTTCGGAAGAGATCATGATGATGCCTTTGCCTTCCGCGGCCAGCTGACTGATGATGCTGTAGATTTCATATTTGGCGCCGACGTCGATGCCGCGGCTGGGTTCGTCCAGGATCAGGATGTCCGGATTGGAGAACAGCCACTTGCTGAGCACTACTTTTTGCTGGTTGCCGCCGGACAGGTTCAAGACTTTCTGGAATACGTTGGAACTGCGTATCTTCAGCTTGTTGCGGTAATCCGCTGCAACTGTAAATTCCCGCCCCTCGTCGATGACCAGATTGCTGGATACGCCGCGCAGGTTGGCCAGGCTGACGTTGCGCTTGATATCGTCTTCCAGGATCAGGCCCAGGCCCTTCCTGTCTTCCGTCGCATAGGCGATGCCGTGTGCGATTGCTTTCTGTATGCTGCTAATGTCTATCGCCTGGCCATTTTTCAGTGCCGTGCCGCTGATGTTCCTGCCATAGGAGCGGCCGAAGATGCTCATTGCCAGTTCGGTGCGGCCTGATCCCATCAGCCCGGCGATACCGACGATCTCGCCTTTTTTGACGTTGAAGCCGACGCCTTTGATGACCTGCCGGCCGGCCTGTTCAGGGTGGTGGACACGCCAGTCCCGTACTTCAAAAATCGTGTCGCCTATCTGCGGCGTACGCTTAGGGTAGCGGTCGGCCATTTCGCGGCCGACCATGTTCTGGATGATGCGGTCTTCGCTGATCTGTTCCTTGCGGCAGTCGAAGCTGTCTACCGTGGCGCCATCGCGCAGCACGGTAATGGAATCTGCCACCTTGGAAATTTCATTCAATTTATGGGAAATCAGGATGGACGAGATGCCCTGCTGCTTCAGTTCCAGCAATAGTTCCAGCAGCGCGTCGCTGTCGCTTTCGTTCAGGCTCGCAGTCGGCTCATCCAGGATCAGCAGTTTGACCTCTTTGGACAGTGCTTTCGCGATTTCTATCAATTGCTGCTTGCCGACGCCCAGATTGTTGACCAGCGTATTGGGGGATTCATTCAGACCGACTTTTTTCAGCAGTTCGCGGGTTTTGGTATAGGCCAGCGCCCAGTCGATGATGCCGTTCTTTGCCTGTTCGTTGCCGAGGAACAGGTTCTCGGCGATGGACAGCAGGGGTACCAGGGCCAGTTCCTGGTGGATGATGATGATGCCGATTTCTTCACTGTCGGAAATGTCCCTGAACTGCCGGGCCTCGCCCTGGTAGTAGATGTCGCCGGAATAGCTGCCGTGCGGATAGACACCGCTCAGGACTTTCATCAACGTGGATTTTCCGGCGCCGTTTTCACCGACTATGGCGTGAATTTCGCCGCTGCGTACGTGAAGATTGACATTGTCCAGGGCCTTGACGCCCGGGAAGGTCTTCCTTATCCCGCGCATCTCCAGGATAGTATTCATGGTGTTACCTCTTGAGTCCGGCTGCTGCATCGGCGGTATCCGCTGCGGCGGGCGAACAGTTTGTCTCAACTACTTTTAATTTTATCTTTGCCTGGAAAAGGCGCGGCGCCGTCAGACCGGGCGCCGCGCCAATGACACTATAAGCAAAATTGCGTAAGCCTGCGGCTTATTTAAACTGTGCTTCGGTATAGTAGCCGCTGCCGGTGACCAGTACCTGCTTCCAGTTGGAAGCATCCACGCTGACAGGTTTCAACAGATAGGAAGGCACGACCTTGACGCCGTTGTTGTACGTCTTGGTATCGTTGATCTGTGGCGCCTTGCCGCTGAGGACTGCATCGACCATACCTACAGTGACCTTGGCCAGCTCGCGGGTATCTTTGAAAACCGTGGACCTTTGTTCGCCGCGCAGGATGGATTTGACGGAAGCAACTTCAGCGTCCTGGCCGGTTACAACAGGCATAGGCAGTTTAGGCGTGCCGTAGCCTACGCCTTTAAGCGAAGACAGGATACCGATACTGAGGCCGTCATATGGGGACAATACAGCGTCTACGTGGCTGTTGGTGTAATAGGCGCTCAGCAGGTTGTCCATACGGGCCTGTGCGACGGCGCCATCCCAGCGCAGCGTGGAAACCTTGTCCATGCCCAGCTGTTTGCTGCGCACGACCAGCTTGCCGCTGTCGATGTAAGGCTTCAGTACGGACATTGCGCCGTTGTAGAAGAAGAAGGCGTTGTTGTCGTCCGCGGAGCCGCCGAACAGTTCAATATTGAACGGACCCTTGCCGGCTTTCAGGCCGAGCGCATTTTCAATGTAGGCCGCCTGCATGACGCCGACCTGGAAGTTATCGAAAGTGGCATAGTAGTCCACGTTCTTGGAGCCGCGGATCAGCCTGTCGTAGGAAATGATCTTGATGCCCTGGTCGGCTGCTTTTTGCAGCACGTTGGACAGCGTAGTGCCGTCAATTGCGGCGATCACCAGAACCTTGACGTTCTTGGTGACCATGTTCTCGATCTGCGCCAGCTGGTTGGGAATGTCGTCGTCTGCGTATTGCAGGTCGGTCTTGTAGCCCCGCTCCTTGAATACCTTGACCATGTTGTCGCCGTCGGCGATCCAGCGCGCAGATGCCTTGGTCGGCATGGAAATGCCGATCAGGCCTTTATCTTGGGCGTTGGCCTGGGGGACGATGCCCGCAATACCGATCGCAAGTCCTGCGATCATTAATTTGATCATTTTCACAAATTGTCTCCTGTTATTTTGATGCCTGCATATTAAAGATAGTGCAGTGCGCCTGCGCAGTAAGGCTGATATGGCTTGCGCACTTTCCCCGCATTCACGTCTGTCCGGAGCCAAACCCCGGTTTCGCTTTTGCGATCGCATGTGGCTTGCCCTTTTTGCGCCGCTGCGGACTTGATTCCACGTGGCGGTTTGAGGGCAGTCATTCGATGCGTGGATACTAAATTGTCTAAAGATATCTTTCTAATGACTTTTTAACTAAATTCGATACCGAATTCGATATTAGAACTCATTTTAAATAAAGAAAACGGCGCCAATTATGAAGCGTTTGTGAACGCAAAAACTTGTTCTCAAGGTAATTTGCATGGAAATCAGCGATGGGAGAGTCAAATGACGCATCAGAAGCGCTTATTTGATATCAAATCCGGTATCTGATTGGGTAAAAAAGTCATTAGAAAGATATCTATAGACTGTTTAGTATCCGTACATCCTGAGAGGTGGCTAAACCTATCTCCCACTGCAGCAGCATCTTCAAGACACAAAACAATAGTTTGGAAACGAGTATGTCCGAGACAAAGAAAGTGCGCCTGCGCTCCGCCGAGTGGTTTGGCACCGCCGACAAGAACGGCTTCATGTACCGCAGCTGGATGAAAAACCAGGGGATTCCCGACCATGAATTCCAGGGCAAGCCCATCATCGGCATCTGCAATACTTGGTCTGAACTGACACCCTGCAATGCCCATTTCCGCAAGATCGCCGAGCATGTGAAGCGCGGAATCCTGGAAGCCGGCGGCTTTCCGGTGGAGTTCCCGGTATTTTCCAACGGCGAATCCAACCTTCGCCCGACGGCGATGCTGACGCGCAATCTGGCCAGCATCGATGTCGAGGAATCGATACGCGGCAATCCCATGGATGCAGTGGTGCTGCTGGTCGGCTGCGACAAGACCACGCCGGCATTGCTGATGGGCGCCGCCAGTTGCGATGTCCCGGCGATCGTCGTCAGCGGCGGCCCGATGCTGAACGGCAAGCACGAAGGCAAGGACATCGGCTCCGGCACTGCCGTCTGGCAGTTGCATGAAGCCGTGAAGGCAGGGCAGATCACGATGCACCAGTTCATGTCCGCAGAGTCCGGCATGTCCCGTTCTGCCGGCACCTGCAACACCATGGGCACCGCGTCCACGATGGCCTGCATGGCCGAAGCGCTGGGGACGTCGCTGCCGCACAATGCTGCGATTCCAGCAGTGGATTCCCGTCGCTACGTGCTGGCGCATATGTCCGGCATCCGCATTGTGGAGATGGTGTGGGAAGACCTGCGTTTGTCCAAGGTACTGACCAGGGAAGCATTCGAGAATGCAATACGCGTCAATGCGGCGATAGGCGGTTCGACCAATGCCGTCATCCACCTGAAAGCGATTGCAGGCCGCATCGGCGTGCCGCTGGAGCTGGAAGACTGGACACGCATAGGCCGCGAAACACCGACCATCGTCGACCTGATGCCGTCCGGGCGCTTCCTGATGGAAGAGTTCTACTATGCCGGCGGCTTGCCTGCCGTGCTGCGCCGCCTCGGCGAAGCCAACCTGATTCCGCATAAGGACGCGCTGACCGTCAACGGCAAGAGCCTGTGGGAAAACACCAGTGATGCGCCTATCTATAACGATGAAGTGATACGTCCGCTGGATAAGCCGCTGATCGCCGACGGTGGCATCAGCATCCTGCGCGGCAACCTCGCGCCGCGCGGCGCGGTGCTGAAACCGTCTGCGGCGTCGCCAGAGCTGATGCAGCACCGCGGCAAGGCAGTTGTGTTCGAAAACTTCGATCACTACAAGCAGCGCATCGTCGATCCGGACCTGGATGTGGACGCAAGTTCGGTGCTGGTCATGAAAAATTGCGGGCCGAAGGGCTACCCCGGCATGGCTGAAGTGGGCAACATGGGGCTGCCGCCCAAGCTGCTGGCACAAGGCGTCAAGGACATGGTACGCATCTCCGATGCCCGCATGAGTGGCACTGCCTACGGCACCGTGGTATTGCACGTGGCGCCGGAAGCCGCCGCCGGTGGACCGCTGGCGATTGTGCAGGATGGAGATTATGTGGAACTGGATTGCCACGCAGGCCGCCTGCACCTGGATGTCAGCGATGAAGAGATCGCCGCCAGGCTGAAAAAATTGGCGGACCGCCCGCCGCTGGCGATACAGAGTGGTTACCAGCAGCTATATATAGACAGGGTGTTGCAGGCGGACGAAGGCTGCGATTTCGATTTTCTGGTCGGCTGCCGCGGTTCCGCAGTACCCAAGCATTCGCATTGAACGAAAGATAGTCCTCGCCACTGACAGGCGGGCGCCTGATTGGGCGCTTGATAAAAACTGGAGACAATATGTTATTGGTGCAATTTAAAGATGCCAAAGGCGCGCGCCACGTAGGCAGCCTGGAAAATGAAAACAAAGATATCCGCTTACTGGAAGGCTATGCGACGACTTACCAGCTGGCGCAGGCTGCAATAGCGAAACAGGGCAAGCTTGAAAGCCTGGCTGCAGCGGCGCTGGGTGATATCGTCGTCAGTTATCAGGAAGTCGTCGAGCAAGGGCGCCTGCTGCCCCCGCTGGACCATGCGGACGACGCCCATTGCTTCGTCACCGGCACCGGCCTGACCCACTTGGGAAGTGCCGACACGCGGGACGCCATGCACAAGAAAGTGGACGGTGCGATAGAAAGCCTGACGGACAGCATGAAAATGTTCCGCATGGGGCTGGAAAACGGCAAACCGGCAGCGGGCAAGCACGGCGTGCAGCCGGAGTGGTTTTACAAGGGCGATGGTTCCATTGTCAGCACCAGCGGCCAGGACCTGAGCATGCCGGCGTTTGCACTGGACGGCGGTGAAGAGCCTGAAATCGCGGGCCTGTATATCATCGGTTCGGATGGCAGGCCATACCGCCTCGGCTATGCGCTGGGCAATGAATTCTCAGACCACATTACCGAACGCCAGAACTATCTGTACCTGGCGCACTCCAAGCTGCGCGCCTGCGCGGTAGGCCCTGCCTTGCTACTGGGGGAATTGCCGGCGCACGTTGCGGGCACATCGGCGATCCGCGACAGCAAGGGCGCGCTGCGCTGGCAAAAACCCTTCGTCAGCGGTGAAGACAATATGTCGCATACCATTGCCAACCTTGAACACCATCATTTCAAATATCCCTTGTTCTGTCGCCCGGGCGACGTGCATGTGCATTTCTTCGGCACGGCGACACTGAGCTTTGCAGAGGGCATCAAGGTAGAGGCTGGTGAAAGTTTCGAGATAGAGGTACAGGCATTCGGGCCTCCGCTGCGCAACCGGCTGGCAGTGGCCGAAGCTGAGCCTTTTGCGCAGAGCCCCGTTACTAGCTTATAGAAATAAAAAAGGAAACATTGTGAAGATTACAGGTGAAGCGCTGATAGGCGCGTCAAGCGTCCGTGGTTCCGGCGACTCCTTCCGTGCATTTGCTCCTGCCACTGGCGAGGACTTGCAGCCGGAATTTCATACAACAGGCGGGGCAGAGATATCCAGGGCTGCGGCGCTGGCGCAGGCGGCGTTTGACAGCTACCGCGAGACCGGGCTGGATGACCGCGCGCGCTTCCTGGAAACTATCGCACAGCAGATCGTGGAGCTGGGAGATGAACTGATCGTCCGTGCAATGGCTGAGAGCGGCTTGCCGCGCGCCAGGCTGGAAGGCGAACGCGGCCGCACCGTTGGCCAGCTGCAGTTGTTTGCCGGCTTGCTGCGCGAAGGCTCGTGGCTGGATGCGCGGCTGGATACGGCATTGCCGGAACGGGCCATTCCCCGGCCCAGCATACGCATGCGGATGATTGCGCTGGGCCCGGTGGCGGTGTTCGGCGCCAGCAACTTTCCGTTAGCGTTTTCAGTGGCCGGCGGCGATACCGCTTCCGCGCTGGCAGCCGGTTGCCCGGTCATTGCCAAGGCGCATCCGGCGCATCCCGGCACTTCCGAACTGGTCGGGCGGGCGATACAAAAAGCCGTATCGCTATGCCAGCTACCTGGGGGCGTATTTTCACTGCTGACAGGCACGGGCAATGCATTGGGTGCAGACCTGGTGCGGCATCCTGCTGTGCAGGCAGTCGGTTTTACCGGCTCCCGCCAGGGTGGACTGGCCCTGATGGCGATTGCCGCGGCGAGGCCGCAGCCGATTCCCGTGTATGCTGAAATGAGCAGCATCAATCCGGTGTTCCTGCTGCCGCAGGCGCTGGCAAGCCGGGGCGATGCGATTGCAGCAGGTTTTGCTGCATCGCTGACCTTGGGCGTGGGACAATTTTGCACCAATCCCGGCCTGGTGCTGGGCCTGAAGGGCAAGGATTTCGACAGGTTTGCGGAGCAGGCCGCGCAGGCCCTGGCGGCAGCGCAGCCGGGCACGATGCTGACGCCTGGCATACAGGCCGCCTACCAGCGCGGTGTGCAAGAGCTGGCCGGCAACGAAAAGGTAAAAACGCTGAGCCAGGGATCTGCAGCCGCAGGAACTTGCCAGGGGGTGCCCGCGTTGTTTATCACGCAAGCGAAGGATTTCCTGGCGGATCATGCATTGTCCAATGAAGTGTTCGGCCCGGCCTCGCTGCTGGTTTCCTGCGACCATGTTGCCGAAATGCTGCTGGTAACGGAAAAGCTCGAAGGCCAGTTGACCGCGACGCTGCAGATGGACGATGCGGATACGGAAACCGCCCGTGGGCTGTTGCCGGTGCTGGAACGCAAGGTAGGCCGTATCCTGGTCAATGGATTTCCCACAGGGGTGGAAGTCTCCACCGCGATGGTGCATGGCGGGCCTTTCCCTGCGACGTCGGACAGCCGTAGTACGTCGGTTGGCACGGCGGCCATCCAGCGTTTCCTTCGGCCCGTGTCATATCAGAATATGCCGCAGGCACTGTTGCCGGAAGCTTTGCGCGATGGCAATCCCTTGCAGATATGGCGGCGCAAGGACGGCCAGCTGGGCAAGGAATAAACGGCTAGCGCATGTATAGTAAACAAGTTATTTCAGATTATTCAATATGCAGCACAAGGAAATCAGCATGAGCGACACAGTGCAATTGGCGCAGTACGGCAGCCTCAGGGGGAAAAGGGTTTTCATCACCGGCGGCGGTACCGGCATAGGCGAATCGCTGGTCGCGGCATTTGCGGAGCAGGGCGCGAAGGTGGCGTTTGTCGATATCCAGAAGGAGCCCAGCGAAGCGCTGTGCGCCAGGCTGCAGCAGGCCGGGTTGGAGACGCCGCTGTTCCGCCACTGCGACATTACCGACATCCCGGCCTTGCAGCAGGTCATGCAGTCGCTGGCCGCCGAGATCGGCGATTTTGACGTGCTCGTCAATAATGCCGCGAACGACCAGCGCCACAAGCTGGAAGAGGTGACGGTAGATTACTGGAACGAACGCATCGCGATCAATCAGCGCCCGATGTTTTTCACCAGCCAGGCGGTGGCTCCCGGCATGAAAAAAAAGGGCGCCGGCTCCATCATCAACGTCAGCTCCATCTCCTGGCACATCAAGGGGGCTGGCTATCCAGCTTATACCACGACCAAAGCCGCCGTAGTCGGCCTGACGCGCGGCCTGGCGCGGGACCTGGGGCCGGACAATATACGTGTCAATACGGTGACACCTGGCTGGGTCATGACGGAGCGCCAGCTGGCGCTCTGGGTCGATGAACAGGCGGAAAAAGAGATCAAACAGAACCAGTGCCTGCCCGGCAAACTGCTGCCGTCGCACATTGCGCGCATGGTGCTGTTCCTGGCGTCCGACGATAGCGTGATGTGCACGTCACAGGAATTCATTGTGGATGCAGGATGGAGTTAAGTACGCATCAAACAGGCATACGATACGCACTAGTACGCGCTAAGTAGCCATGAAGCGCGTGCGTGGTGGAACATTCTTGGTAACCAGCTGGCCGAAGTAGATATCCTTTACATGCCGGGTACGACTGGCTCCACAGTCGTACTGCCTTTGCCGCAGATTTGGGAACACTCCCCCTTGATGGGTGGCAAAGTGAAAGCACGGCCAGTTTTAATCCACCTCCGGTTTCCTGGCCGGGGGTGGTTTTTTTTTCATTGACACATCAATACATTTCTTTCGCCGCATCCCGGATCGCATCCAGCAGTAACAGCGCTCCAGGAGACAGCAGGTGGCTGCGGCGGGTAATGATGCCGAAGGAATCCATCTTGCACGGCAGCTCTATCGGCAAGATGCTCAGCACATTCAGCTGTGCATAATAGCGTGCGACCTCTATTGGCAGTACATGCAGGAAATCGGTCTGCTGCAACAGCGAAGTGATCATCAGTATCGCCGTGGTGTCCACCACGTTGGCCGGCGGTTCCAGGCCCTGCTTGCGGAACATCATGTCGCAGCGGTGCCGCAGCACGCTGCCTTGCGGCGATAGTATCCAGCCTTCGTTGACGATGTCTTTCAGTTCCAGTCCCAGCGCGCCTTCCAAGGGGTGGCCGACGCGGGCAACCGCGCATACCGGTTCCTCCGCCAGTTCCTCGTACAGCAGGTCCGACTTGTCTTCCTGTTCCAGGATGCGGCCCACCATGAAGTCCAGCGTACCGCGCTGCAGGCGCTTCAGCAGGATGTTGCTGGTTTCCAGTTGTACGCCTATGCGCAGCAGCGGCGCCTGCTGCTTGATGCGGGAGATGGCGCGCGGCAGCAGCGACATGCCCGGCGTCATGATCACACCGACCTCCACCTGGCCCGACAGGCCGGATTTCAGCGCCACGATATCCTCATGCGCCAGCGACAGGCTGGTAAGCGCCATGCGCGCGTGGCGTATCATGCTTTCGCCGTAGATGGTAGGCTGCATGCCGCGCGGGGTACGGTCGAACAGCTGGATTTCCAGCATGTCTTCCAGGTCTTTCAACTGCTTGGATGCGGCCGGCTGCGTCATGTGCAATGCGTCCGCCGCGCGATGGATATTTCTTTGTTCGTCCAGCGCAATCAACAGCAGCAGCTGGCGGGTCTTGAGCCTGGCGCGCAGGAACCAGTTTGAATTTGTATTTTCCACGTGTTCACCAATGCCAATAGGAATGGTCAGGCCGAAGATGATATCAGAATTGGTATTGAAACTACCAAATTATTGATTGGAAAGATATTAAGTCAGGTTTTAACATAGCCCATCTATTTTGTACCGGAACATGGCGTTATGAACATTGTCACTATAGACGCAGGCACCACCAATACCCGCAGTAGCCTGTGGGTGGATGGCCAGCTGCGCGCGCAGGCGCAAGCCGAAGTAGGGGTGAGAAATACGGCCATCGACGGCAATAATGCCGCGCTCAAAAGCGCGGTGCACAGTACGGTGGAAAGCGCCTTGTCACAGGCCGGCCTGGGCAAGGACAAGCTGGACCTGATGCTCGCTTCCGGCATGATCACATCCAATGTCGGTTTGTCCGAGCTGCCTCACCTGCCGGCGCCCGCAGGTTTGCAGGAGCTGGCGCAGGGAATGAAAAGTATCGTGATGAGTGAAGTTTTCCCGCAGCCGGTATGGTTTATCCCCGGCGTGCGCAACAGCGTGGACAAGATCGGCCTGCATAATGTAGAAGCAATGGACATGATGCGCGGCGAGGAAACCGAGGCGATGGCGCTGGTAGCCCGGCTGGAGCTGACGGGTCCGGCGATGATCATATTGCCCGGCTCGCATACCAAGCTGGTATCGCTCGACAGTGCTCAGCGGATTGTCGGCTGCGCCACATCGATTGCCGGAGAATTATTGCAGGCGATCACGCAGAATACGCTGCTGAAAAAATCGCTGGACGGCGAGTTTGCCAGCGAACTGCATCCGGAGATGCTGCTGGCCGGTGCTGCCGCTGCGCAAAGGACAGGACTGGCGCGAGCCTGTTTCAGCGTCCGCATACTGGATATGTTCACCGAATCGCAGCATAACGAAAAAGCCAGCTATCTGCTTGGCGCTGTACTTAGCGGCGATCTGCTGGCATTGAAAAACAGCAGCGCCATACGCATGCGCCCCGATACCGCAATTGTCATTTCCGGCAAACCCATTCTGAGGCAGGCGCTGGCGCTGCTGATAGGCGAGAACGGTTTTTTCTATGGCAAGCAAATTATTGTCAGCGATGCGGAGCAGGATAACCTTGCAGGGTTCGGCGCAATCTCGATAGCGGCATCCCGGGGTTTGATACCGCAAGCAGCAATACATTAAAAAGACAATATTGACGGCAGAGACATGACACAATCCAAACGCACATTACGTTCGCACGCCTGGTTTGGCGGCGACGACAAAGACAGCTTCATCCACCGCAGCTGGATGAAAAACCAGGGTTACCCGAGCGATGCTTTCGACGGCCGGCCGGTGATCGGCATCTGCAATACGTGGTCCGAACTGACGCCGTGCAACGGACACTTCCGCGATCTGGCGGAGGCCGTCAAGCGCGGCGTGCTGGAAGCCGGCGGCTTCCCGGTAGAATTTCCAGCGATGTCGCTGGGCGAATCCAACCTGCGTCCCACGGCAATGCTGTTCCGCAACCTGGCCAGCATGGATGTGGAAGAGTCTATACGCGGCAACCCTATCGATGGCGTCGTGCTGCTGACCGGCTGCGACAAAACGACGCCGGCCCTATTGATGGGCGCCGCCAGCTGCGACCTGCCGACCATAGTGCTATCCGGTGGGCCCATGCTGAACGGTAATTATCGCGGCAAACCCATAGGCTCCGGCACCGACGTATGGAAATTTTCCGAGGACTTGCGCGCAGGCCGCATGACGCTGAACAGCTTTAAACAGGCGGAATCCTGCATGTCGCGTTCCACCGGCCATTGCATGACGATGGGCACTGCCTCGACAATGGCCAGCATGGTCGAAGCCCTGGGTGTGACTTTGCCCGGTAATGCGGCCATCCCGGCAGTGGACTCGCGCCGCAAGCTGCAGGCGCAGCTGACAGGTCGCCGTATCGTGGACATGGTGCATGAAGACCTGAAGCTGTCACAGATATTGACAAAGGAAGCCTTTGAAAACGCCATCATGGTCAATGGCGCGATCGGCGGCTCTACCAATGCAGTCGTGCACTTGCTGGCCATCGCCGGCCGCATCGGCGTGGACCTGACGCTGGCAGACTGGGATAGATTGGGCCGCGATGTTCCCTGCCTGCTGAATCTGATGCCGTCCGGCCAATACCTGATGGAAGATTTCTATTACGCCGGCGGCTTGCCGGTGATCATCAAGGATTTGCTGCACAGCCTGCATGGCGATGCGCTGACTGTCACCGGCCAGAGCCTGGCGCAAAACGTCCAGGAAGCGGAGAACTTCAATACCGACGTGATCCATCCTGTTGCTACGCCGTTCAAGGAAGAGGGCGGCATTGCGGTATTGCGGGGCAACCTGTCGCCGCGTGGCGCCATCATCAAGCCTTCTGCCGCGACGCCGGAGCTGATGCAGCACCGCGGCCGCGCAGTCGTCTTTAACAGCATAGAGCATTACAAGGAACGGGTGGACGATCCCGATCTGGACATCGATGCCGACTGCATCATGGTGCTGCAGAATTGCGGCCCCAAAGGGTATCCCGGCATGGCCGAAGTCGGCAATATGGGTTTGCCCAAGAAATTGCTGGAACAGGGCGTACGCGACATGGTGCGTATTTCGGATGCACGCATGAGCGGCACTGCGTTCGGCACCGTGGTGCTGCATGTGGCGCCGGAAGCGGCCATGGGCGGCCCGCTGGCGCTGGTGCGCGACGGCGACATGATAGAGCTGGACGTTGCCGGCCGCCGTCTGCACCTGGACGTCAGCGAAGAAGAGCTGGCCCGCCGCCAGGCAGAATGGAAGGCGCCGGAGCCGGCGATGCGCGGCGGCTACCAGGAAATGTACATCAAGCATGTGCTGCAGGCGGATCAGGGCGTGGACCTGGATTTCCTGGTCGGCTGCCGCGGTGCAGCAGTACCGAGGGAATCACACTAGTGGTGGACAATGCGGCAGTACAATAGCCGCATTCCAACCCGACCTTAAAATCATGAACCAAATCAAGCTGCTGATAGACGCAAAGAATCAACTCGGCGAGTGTGTACTGTGGTGCGACCGCACGCAGCGCGTTTTCTGGACAGACATTTTGTCGGCGCGCCTGCATGCCTATTCTCCGGCTACGGCAGAAAGCAAAACCTGGGAGATGCCGGAACGGCTGTCCAATTTTGCCTTGACAGAAGATGAGGACAGGCTGCTGATCGGCCTGGCTTCGCGTTTGGCTTTTTTCAACCTGGCGAACGGCGATATCACGCCTGTCTGTGCGGTGGAGGCTGAGCTACCGACGACCCGCGTCAATGACGGCCGCTGCGACCGCCAGGGACGTTTTGTCTTTGGCACGATGAATGAAGCGCACGGAAAGCCGGCGATAGGCGGCTTTTACCGCCTGAACGCCGATCTGTCGCTGCAGCGCCTGCCTTTGCCGGCGGTTTCCATCGCCAACAGCATCTGCTTCAGCCCGGACGGTAATTCAATGTTTTTCTGCGATTCGATGAAGGGCATCATCTACCGCTGGGACGGTTACGGCAGCGGCCATACCGACCCCGGCTTACTCCACGCGATCGTGGACCTCAGCGGCGGCGCCGGTGCGCCGGACGGCTCTGTCATCGACGCCGAAGGATTTTTGTGGAATGCGCAATGGGGCGGCGAGCGCGTGGTGCGCTATACGCCGGACGGCAGGGAAGACCGGGTGCTGGCAGTACCGACATCGCAGCCCAGCTGCGTCTGCCTGGGCGGCCCGCAGTTTGACCAGTTGTTCGTGACCAGTGCACGCGACTGGCTGTCCGAAGAAAAACTGGCCGCGCAGCCGCAGGCAGGCGGACTTTTTCATGCGCAGCTGCAGGATATACGAGGTCTGCCGGAAAGCCGTTTTGCCGGCAGCGCCTGAACACGTGCAGGACTAAAAATTGGGGAATTCATGCTGAAACACACTATCTTCCAGGGCATACTCGAACGCGGCATGGTCGCGATCGTCAGGGCCGACTCCGCCAATGCCGCCTTGCAACTGGCGGAAGCCTGCATCGCCGGTGGCATGGATGCGCTGGAAATCGCATTCACCACGCCGGATACGCTGGACGTCATCAAAAGACTGCGCCAGCGCCACGGAGACAAGGTCCTGCTCGGTGCCGGCACCGTGCTGGATACGGAAACTGCGCGCCTGGCGATCATGGCGGGTGCGAAGTTCATCATTTCTCCTAACGTCAATCCCGACACGATACGCATCTGCCAGCGTTACCAGGTGCTGTCCATGCCGGGCGCGATGACGCCCACTGAAATCCTGGTGGCGCTGGAATCGGGCGCGGATATCGTCAAGGTGTTCCCGGCCGAGGCCTTCAGCCCAGCCTATATAAAAGCGCTGCGTGCGCCGTTGCCGCAGGCGCCTCTGATGCCTACCGGTGGCGTCACGCTGGAAAATCTGCACTTGTGGTTTGAGAGCGGCGCGGTCGCGGTCGGCATAGGCGGAAGTTTGACTGGACCTGCGGCAAAAGGAGATTACAATGCGGTCACGGCCGCTGCTTCTGCGTTTGTGAAAAGACTGGCCGATATCCGGAGCAACCAGCCCGCTTGAGGAGCCCATGAAGCCCGATCCATTCCATGAATCTGCGCGGCCCGCGCTGCTTGAATTGAGCTTCCATCATCTGAGATTGCAAATCGCGCCCGAAGCCGGAGGTTCCATCGCCGGTTTTTACAGTGAGCAAGACGGTATCCAGCAGCACTGGTTGAGGCCCGCCACCGAACAGGCGCTGAGGGAGCGCAATCCGGAAGGCATGGCCAGCTTTCCCCTGATCCCCTTCAGTAATCGCCTGCGTGACGGCAGGGCCAGCTTTCAAGGCAGGCAGATCGCCGTTCCCCCTGCTGTAAAAGGGCATCCGCTGCATGGCCTGGCATGGACCAGGCCGTGGACAGTCATGCAGCAGGACGGCCACTCCGCCAGTCTGCAGCTGGATTTTGCAGGTCCGGACAAGGATGCGAACGGCTGGCCCTACAAATTCAGCGCCAGGCAATATTTCCGGCTGTATGAAGACAAGCTTTCCGTCATGATGGAAGTAGAAAACCGGGATACGGTCGCCATGCCGCTGGGCATGGGGCATCACCCGTATTTTCCGCGCGAAGCCGGCACGCGGCTAAGCCTTTCTGCCGCCGCTATGTGGCAGGGCGACCACGAGGTCATGCCCACGCAACTTTCCCGGCCGCCTTTGATGGAGAGGCTGCGCAGCGGGGTAGCGGTGGATGACGTGGTGCTGGATAATAATTTCATCGGCTGGGAGCACAGCGCGCGCGTGGACTGGATGGCGACGCAGGAGGCTCCTGCACGCAGCCTGGCTTTGCAGGCAATGTCACCCTTCGACTTTATCGTGCTGTACACACCGGAAGGACGCGATTTTTTTTGCGTGGAACCTGTCAGCAACTGCACCGACTGGCTTAATCTGCCTTCCCATCCGCATGCGGAAATAGGCGGCGCGGTCGTGGCTCCCGGTGAAACCTACAGCGCCGGTTTCAGTTTGACGGTTTCCTCCGCCAGCTAAGTCATAATCCCGTGATTCTGTGCACCAGCCAAAAATAAAGCCTGTAAGGCAGCAAGCTCAGTACCAGCAAAGTGCGCGTAAAGCGTTTCGGGAAGTGGATGTGAAACCGGCCTTTTTCGATGCCTCGCACAATCTCGTGCGCTGCTTCCCCGGCAGTGATCAGTGCAGGCATCTTGAAATCGTTGCCGGCTGTCAGCGGGGTATCGACAAAACCGGGATTGATCTGGTAAACATTGATCCCCATAGGCCGTAAATCCAGATACAAGGATTCGCTCAGGTTGATCAGCGCCGCCTTGGTTGGGCCATAGACGAGTGCTTTGGGCAGTCCGCCAAAACCGGCAACGGATGCCACAATGCCTATTCCGCCATCGCGCTGCTTTAACAGCACCGGCAGCGTAGCGTCGATACAGTTGAATACTCCGCGCAAGTTGACATCAATGATGTGATTGGCCGTGGACAGAGAAAAGCTTTCCGCGCGCATCTCGTTATAGGTGCCCGCGACAACCAGTATCAAATCCATGCGCGGCCATACGGACATGATCTGATCCCTGGCACGTATCACGCTGTCATGGCTGGTGATGTCCAGGCTTGCCGCCAGGGCATGGGGCTGTTCCCCGTACATCAACTCCAGTTCTTCCTGGCTGCGCGCCGATACGGCGACATAGGCGCCCCTATCCAGCAGGAGCCGTGCGGTTGCTGCGCCGATGCCTTTCGAGGCGCCGATGATCCAGATATGCCTTCCTTCCCAGCTCGTCAATTTTTTATTCATCCTTGAGCGGCTCCTCGCGTTTGTTAAAGGAAAGTGTGACCGCGCCAAGGCTGAACCCGAATTTACTCATCTGCGCCCGATTCAGCATGACTTTGCTATCGATCAGGAACATCCAGTCTTCAAAGTCCACATGGATGATCCTGCCGTCGACAGGCAGAGCCAGCACGTAGGTCCAATGCAGGGCATTTCCGGATACCTGGCCGATGGCTTCGCCCACTACATCCGGCGCTGTGCCGATAAATTTACCGGCTGCCACTTTGCGTAAGGTCCAGACACGTTTTTTCCTGCTTCCGTCGGCATAGGTAAAGTCTTCATCGAGCGTTCCGATATCGTGATCCCATCTGCATGCCACCTTGACGACAAAGCGTTTAATGACCGTGCCTGAGCGGTCCTGGAACATGCCATGCGCTTCCAGCGAACCGTTGAAGTAGCGTTGCACGTCCAGAGCAGGTTCTTCGCCAGTACCGGGACGGGAGTTGAGCAGGCGGCCAGCAAAGCCATCGCAGCAAGGATGGGAAACCGGATAAATGCAGTAAGTATCTTCATTTCTGCTTCCGAAAAAATCAGCAATCACGTAAAGGGGCTCGCCACAGCATCGAAGCGGCAATTAATTTCAGGCAGCACGGCAGCAAAGCATAGGTTGCCGACAGTGCGTTCAATCCTGCAGTTTGTCCCGGCAGATAGCCCTGCCACTCCAGCAAAGGCAGGGTGATCCCCGCCGCCAGTGCCAGCGTCATTTGGACTCCCCAGTTCCACCATCCAAAGTAAGCCGCCTCGCGTCCTCCGCTGTGGCCCGCGCGGGCGATGACGCCTGCCAGCAAGGCCGGCGGCAGAGCCAGGTCGGCGCCCAGCATCATTCCGGATAGCAGGCAAACCGAACCGAAGCCAAGTACCGCGCCCGGCTCCAGGGCGTAAGCCCATACGAACACCAGCGCAGACGACAGCATGCCGATCACCCATGTGCGGGCTTCTCCCCAGCGCCGGGCAAGCTTAACCCAAAGCGGCATGGAAGCTGCGGCTGCCATAAAATAAAGAATGAGAAACCCGCCAGAATAGGGCGCCAGTTTTAATTTGTCCTTGGCAAAGAACAAGAACAAAGTTGCTGGTATGGCCGCCGCAAGACCATTTACTATCAGTATCTTGAAGAGCGCCCGGAATAGCTTGTCCTCAAATGGCGCCAGCAGGGCAGTGCGGGTCCGCGAAGAGTTGGGCCGGGCCGCCGCGGCGAGAAGCGGGCGCGGCGCTTTTAAAATCAATAGCGCCCCGCTGAGCAGCAGGCAGATTGCAAAAACGATCAACAGCAGGTCGTATCCCAGCCATCCGCTCAAACCTGCTGCCGTGATGACGCCAACTAATCCGCAGGCTTCTCGATATGCGGCAATGCGCGTGCGTTCGCCGGGTTTCTGGCTTAAGGCAGCCCCCCAGCTCTGATGTGCAATCATCGCCAAGCCAAACCCTAGATACACCGTCAGCAAGGAGACTACAAACCATGCCAATGCAGCGTTATTACCCAAAGGGGGTAGGTGAAACAGCATGGCGAAGCCAATTAACAGCAACGGAATCGACAGCAACAGGAAGCGGCTATAGGAGCCGTTGCTGCCTTGCACCCACCAGCCCAGCAAAGGGTCGGTTAACGCCGCCAGCAGCCTGGTGAAAAGCAGTGCTGTTCCAATGGTTGCCAGTGCCAGACCGCTGTGTTCCGCATAGAACTGCGGTATGAAAATATAGATCGGCAAGGCAACCATGGCGAGTGGCAAGCCAAACAGGCCGTAAGACAGCACGGCAGTGGCAGGAAAAGCTGAGCTCGTTTTCAATGTGCGGCCTTTCTGGAGCCTGATGAGATACAAGTTCAGGGATGGTGTTGCCTCACACTTGTCCGGTTCCCCCGGTAGCGAAGATATTATTTGTTCTCGTGGCTTACTCCTCTAGTGTTACATGCTTTGCAGTTTCTCTAAAAAAATAATAAATAATATGCCGGAAATTCCGCAAAAAATAAGTTGTGCGATGCAGCCTGGCATTGCTGCGATACGCAGCCTCCGGTTTCAAGCGGAAATTGCTGCGCTGCAGAAGGTTCATGGGCATTGGTTTCGCGCACCAAGCATTTGCTTTTTAGCGAACCGAGGACTAGCATGAACAGTAGAAATTTCGGAAACTTCGTTCGCAACCTGACATCGAGGAGACACATCATGGCAACCGAATTGCTGAAAGAAAAGGGTCTGGCAACTATCGTGTTCGATTACCCGGCAAAGCTGAACGTGATGGGCTTGAACGAGATACGCGAATTCAACCGTGTGACCCAGGATATTGCGGACGATCCCAGCATCAAGGTCGTGCTCATCAGGGCGAACGGGCCTATCTTCGGCGCCGGCGGCGACCTGGAGAGTTTTGGACCGGATTGCTGCGACCCGCCCGAAATTCTGAGGGAGATCGGAAAGGAACTGAACCCTACCATCCTGCGCTTGCGCGGCATGCCTGCGATTGTCGTAGCGGCGGTGCATGGCGCGGTAGCCGGCGGCAGCATGGGGCCGATGAATGCGGCTGATATGGTCATTGCCGCCAAGGGAACGCGTTTCAATACTGCGTATGCGCGCGTTGGCGGCAGCCCGGATGCCGGCAGCACCTGGTTTCTGCCGCGCATTGTGGGCATGCGTAAAACGCTGGAACTGATGCTGCTGGCGGATAATTTCGATGCCGACACTGCGCTGCGCTACGGCCTGGTTAACCAGGTAGTGCCGCCTGAGCAATTGCGTGATGTCACCGACAAGCTGGTCTCGCGGTTGTTGCATGGTCCTCATGAAACCTATATCCGCATGAAACGCCTGGTGTACCAGTCCTGCTCTACGTCGCTGGCGCAGCAACTGGACGACGAGATAGAGCACTTTGCAGCGATTTCAACCACCAAGGATTTCGAGGAAGGAATTTCCGCTTTCATGGGTAAGCGGGCGCCGCATTTCGGTTGCCAGTAACAGGGCAGCCGTAGCGGCTTCTGAAACGAGGCCGTTTGCTTGCAATATGCTGGAGCCTGTCGCCGCGAAAGAGGGGGGGGCAGGGCGCAGAAAAATGCGCCGGCAGCTTATTGGACAAGAAGGGTGATAACGGACGATATCGCTCCCCCTTCACAGAAGTGGTGCCCGGTGGCGGGACTGGCGGCGAAACCCGTTTTCAGCCTGCCTAGCCGGTATAATGGCGACCAATCATGAAGACCACACTCCACTCCCAGCATACTATCGAACCCGCAGCGCCGCCCAGAAAGCGTGTTGCCCGCACGCGCCCCCTGGCGACCGTCAGCGATGGCGACGGCAACCGACGGGCCGACCTGGTGCGCGTATCTGCCCGCCTGTTCCGCGAAAAAGGGTTTGACGGCACGACCGTCAGGGACATTGCCAATGCAGTGGGCATGCGTTCCGGCAGCCCTTTTTATCATTTTAAAAGCAAGCAGGAAATCCTCGCTGCGGTGATGGAAGAGGGCCTGGTTGCCGGCCTGGGTGAAGTGGAGCGCATTGTCGCCGGCAGCTTGCCACCGTTGGAAAAATTCCGCGCACTGGTGCGCGCCCATCTCGAAACCGTGCTGGGAGAAGGCCACGATTTTATTCCTGTGCTTTTATATGACTGGCATGCACTGACGCCGGATTTGCAGGCGCAGATCATCGACCTCAAAGACCGTTACGACCAGCTGTGGCAAAAGACCATTACTGAGCTAAAGGAAGCAGGCCTGATCCGCTCGGACAGCAAGGTGGTGCGGCTGCTATTACTGGGGGCAATCAATTACAGTGTTCAGTGGTATAAACCAGGCAAGGGACTGAGCCTGGATGAGTTATCCGAACAAACGGTGGAATTTTTCCTGGGATCGTGAAATTTTCAAAATAAAATACACCGATCCCTTTGATTTTTGACGTTTTTTTCGGCAGTTTCTTATTTTTTACAACATTTTTGCGTGCTGGAAAAACGCGGTAAACGCTTGAAAGTACAGGGAAATACCTAAAAACCGGCCCTTAAACTCCTTTAATGGCGGAAGCGGGCCTGATTTTTTCTTTTAATTTTACTTAGTGCCGGATTTATGCCTTATAATTATTTAGTCGTTGAGATTCTAGGTGGTAGTGCAGTATCAGTCTGTCATTCCTTACTTGGTTGAAACGATTTACCGGGCATTTGCCCACCTTAACTGAAATAGGAAATAGTAATGGCAACAGGTATTGTTAAATGGTTCAATGATTCAAAAGGTTTCGGCTTCATCACTCCAGATGAAGGCGGTGAAGATCTGTTTGCTCATTTCTCCGCAATCCAATCCAATGGCTTCAAATCCCTGAAAGAAAACCAACGCGTTTCTTTCGAAGTGACAACTGGCCCTAAAGGCAAACAAGCATCCAACATCCAAGCTATCTAATATAGATGAGCTGGTTGTGACTTGTTAAAGTTGCGCTAGAAAATCCCCGAGAAGTCGGGGATTTTTTTTGCCTGTCCGCTTTATACGCCTGCATTTGCAGGCGTTTTGTATTTTGACGACAAGACACCATATTTAACCAATTTTTAGCGATTCATTTTGTTTTTTCCACGCATTCGCGTGACTATGCATTTAGTGATCAATGGAAATAAGGTGCCGAAGCGCGAGTTCCATTTAGTGGCGCGCAACAAAAATAACAACAGGCCGCTGTTTTCATTTATACAAACACAATATTTCCTGGTAGCGACTCTGCTGTTGACTATACTGAAATGCCTGTTCGATTTCTTGGCGACAGACTTCCGCGTGCGGGGTACCGGACTTAAAACAAATCAAAAAGGGGGTATCAGATGTTGAACCTGACGATCAGACTGCGCCTTATCGCCACCATGGCCTTCATGGGAATTCTCCTGGTCGTCATCGGCACCATGGGAGTCATGGGCGGGCAAGCCAGCAATAATGTGGTCAAGGATATTTTCACCAACCAGCTGCCATCCACAATCGCCATAGGCGACAGCCGCGCGCACACGCTGCGCGCCAGGGTGGTAATCGACAGGGCCGTGATGCACCCCGAACTGCCGGATGCACCGGACATCGTCAAGCGCGCTGAAAAATTTGTCGGCGAATCGGACAAAGCCTGGAAGCGTTATCTGGAACTGCCGGCAGATGCGGAAGAAAAAAAGATATCGGATGAAGTCTCGGCCCGCAGGGCTGCTTACCTGAATGAAGGCTTCCTGCCGCTTCTGGCGGCGGTGAAAGGCGGCGACAAGGATGCTGCCGACAGCATCAACATGGGCAAGCTGCCCAAGCTGTTTTCTGCCTATTACGACAAGACGGATGAGCTGGTGGCCTACCAGTCCAAATCCACCGAGGCCCTGCATGTCGCCAGCCAGGACAAGTTTGCGACCTTCCGCTGGGTGGCCATTCTTGCCATTGTCGGCGGCTTGCTGGCGGTATCGGTGTCCGGGTTTTTCCTGCTGCGCGCGATTGCGCATCCGCTGCGCAAGATGATGCAGCACTTCGAGGAGATTTCCGCCGGCGACCTGACCAGGCAAGTGGTGCCTGAATCGCGGGACGAGATGGGGAAACTGATGCTCAGCCTGGAAACAATGCGCGCAAGCCTCGTAGAAACCGTGAGCAAGGTCCGGCACGGCAGTTCGTCGATTGCCACGGCCACCGATGAAATCGCCCGAGGCAATATGGATCTTTCCGGCAGGACGGAGCAGCAGGCCGCCAGCCTTGAAGAAACGGCGTCGTCGATGGAGGAACTGACTTCCACCGTCAAGCAAAATGCCGACAATGCGAAACAGGCCAATACGCTGTCGATTACCGCCTCCGAAGTGGCAACGCGCGGTGGCGCCATGGTGGGCAACGTCGTGGATACGATGAATTCGATCAAGGACAGCTCCAAGAAAATCGTCGACATCATCAGCGTCATCGACGGCATCGCTTTCCAGACCAATATCCTGGCGCTGAATGCGGCAGTAGAAGCGGCGCGTGCCGGCGAGCAGGGCAGGGGTTTTGCCGTGGTCGCCAGCGAAGTGCGCAACCTGGCGCAGCGCTCTGCCACGGCGGCAAAAGAAATCAAGGAGCTGATCGGGGATTCTGTGGAAAAAGTCGAAGCAGGCAGTCGCCTGGTCAACGACACCGGGCGCACCATGCATGAGATTGTCAATTCCATCCAGAGCGTGGCCGACATCATGGGTGAAATTACCGCCGCCAGTGCCGAGCAAAGCGCCGGCCTGGACCAGATCAACACCGCGGTGGTGCGCATGGATGAAGCCACGCAGCAAAATGCCGCGCTGGTGGAACAGGCCGCCGCCGCCGCAGGCAGCACGCAGGATCAGGCCAAACGGCTGCTGGACGCCGTCAGCGTCTTCAAGATCGACGAGCGTAGCCAGCAGTTCGTCGCCAGCGTGACAGCGGTTCCTGCGGCTCCATCCCACAGGCCCTTAACCAGACCCGTAACCAGACCTGCCACCAAACCTGCATTAAGGCCTGCTGCCAAGTCCAAGGCCTCCAATGTCAGGTCCATCAAGGAAGCCAAGTCCTCGCCTGCGAGGGAAACAATGGCGCCGGCAGGGCAGGATGACTGGGAAGAATTTTAAATTGCAGGGACATGCAATGGCATTAGCGTAGTACCCCGGTAGTATTCAGACGGCATCTTCGGATGCCGTTTTTTATGTCCCGCAGCTAGCGTGCTTGTCTCAAAAGCGTACGACAGGTATGCTCGGTGGCATTTTGTTTCTGCAACGATAAAGGCAAGAAATTATGGCAAGCGTGGACCTGCTGCGCGGCTTCGGCCTGTTTGTGCTGACCGCCGTCGCTGAACTGCTGGGATGCTATCTGCCCATGCTGTGGTGGACCGGCAGGGGCTCCGCGTGGCTGCTATTGCCGGCTGCAGGTAGTCTGTGTATTTTTGTCTGGCTGCTGACGCTGCATCCGGATGCCAGCGGCAGGGTATATGCAATGTACGGCGCGGTCTATATTGCCACCGCACTGGTCTGGCTATGGCTGGTGGATGGGGTAAGGCCGGGCTGGAATGATTGCCTCGGCGTGTGCCTGGCGCTGGCCGGCGCCGGCGTCATCGCACTGGGTCGCAGGGCAGCTTAGCGGGCGCTTACGTGTCGCTGTGCAGGCGCAGCCTGATGAATTCCTGCTCCGTCATTTCCTTGCCCCACTGGCTGTCGGTATATTGCCGCACAAGCTGGAAACCTTCCTGCTCATAGAGTGTGCGCGCGGCGTCCAGGCCGCTGAAGGTCCATAGCCGGGTTTCTGCAAACTCTTGCGTATCGCAAAAGTGGAGCGCCGCAGACAAGAGTTTGCGGCCCATGCCGCTGCCGCGTATGCGGTCGCTGGTGATAAACCAGCGCAGGTGCGCTTGCCCCTTGCCCAGATCTTCGCCGTCGATGGCAATCGAGCCGGCGATCTCGCCTTCGTGCAGGGCCAGCCACAGGCCGTTGCAGGGGCGGTCCAGCCTTGCTGCGAATTCAGCCAGGCCCGCTGCGACCTTGCTCTCAAAATACTGACCAAACCCGGCGGTGCGCGCGTAGTATTTCGCGTGCATTTCTGTGATGCTGCCGATGGCGCCGGGCAGGTAGCCGGAGTGAATCGTGATGGCGGCATTGGCAGCGGCTGTCATACAAACTCCATCCAGGATGTTAACTCAGCGAATTACCCCAATAATTAGGCTTGCTGTAAGCATGCCTTAAAAAATCCACGAACGCGCGTATGCGCAACGGCAGGTGGCGGCGCTGCGCAAAGATTGCATAGATATCGTTGCCGGGTGCGGTAAACTCATCCAGCACCGTTACCAGCTTGCCGGACTCTATTTCTGAGCCCACTTCCCACATTGAGCGCCAGGCCAGCCCCTTGCCGGAGATGGCCCAGTCGTGCAGCACCTCGCCGTCGTTGCAGACCATATTGCCTTCTACTTTCAGCGTCACGTTCTTGCCGTTCTGGCGGAAGGTCCATCCGCGCTGGCTGCCGTCGCTGCTGAAAGCCAGGCAATTATGGTGGCTCAGCTCATCCAGCGAAGCCGGCACGCCGTGCCGTTTCAGATAGGAAGGGGAGGCAACCACGACGCGTTTGTTGTCGGCCAGCTTGACGCCTATCAGGTTGGAGTCCGTCAGCGAGGCGATGCGTATTGCCACGTCTATGCCTTCGCCTATCAGGTCTACCACGCGGTCGTTCAGGCTCAGCGTCAGCTTTACGTCGCGGTGTTCAGTCAGGAAGGAAGGCACCAGCGGCGCCACATGCTGGCGGCCAAAGCCGGCCGGCGCCGATACAGTTAACTGGCCACTGGCGCGGGCGCTGCGCTCCGACACCGCGGTTTCCGCTTCCTCCAGCTCCGCCAGGATGCGCTGGCAGTCCTCCAGGAAGGCGGTTCCTTCGTTGGTCAGTGCTATCTTGCGTGTGGTGCGCTGTAGCAGTTTGACGCCCAGGCGCTCTTCCAGCGCATCCAGCCGGCGGCCTATCATGGCAGGCGCCACGCCTTCGGCACGGGCAGCGGACGACAGGCTGCCGCGCGTGGCAACCTCGGCAAAAGTTGATAATTGTTTGAATTGGTCCATGAATTGGCAGTCGATGCTGGAAGCATATTTCACTAAAATAGATGAAATACGTTCCGAAACGTAAGAATACACGCACTTCCAGGCCAGTATTTTTACTTAACGTAATAAATTGTATCGGTATGACGCTTCATCTTTAACTAAAAAGCAAAGATAAAGTGATAAAACGTCATATTTATAAACTCTGATATTGAATATACTACCAATCGTATATTTATTTGTTGCCGCGTGCAGACTTGTTGTGCTGTGCTGCAATAATCTGGAAGATTGCCATGTCAATACAAGCCATCGTCTTTGACGCCTACGGAACACTGTTTGATGTGTATTCCGTTCGCGAGCTCGGAGAAAAACTTTTTCCCGGCCACGGCATGGCGCTGGCTGAATTGTGGCGTGACAAGCAGATTGAATACACGCGGCTTCGCACGATGTGCAGCATGTACAAGCCGTTTTGGGAAGTGACCCAGGATGCACTGGTTTTTTCGTGCAACAAGCTGGGCCTCAATCTGACGCTGGATGCGCAGAATCTGCTGATGGGGCAGTATGCGCGGCTGAAGCCTTTTCCGGAAAACCTGGGCGTGCTGCAGCAGCTGCGCGCGAGCGGCCTGGCGCTCAGCATACTGTCCAATGGCAATCCGCACATGCTGCAATCGGCCGTGGAAGCGGCTGGCATGCAAGGCGTCTTCAGCCACCTGCTGTCGGTGGAAGCCGTGAAAAAATTCAAGACTGCGCCGGAGGCCTACCAGATGGCCCCGGACGTATTTGGCTTACCCGCCAAGAATATCTTGTTTGTCTCCAGCAATTGCTGGGACGCCTGCTGCGCGACCTGGTTCGGTTACACCACTTTCTGGGTGAACCGCGCCGCTGCGCCGCTGGAAGAACTGGGCGTGACGCCGCATGGATTAGGGCGCACGTTGACTGATGTTTTAGATTTCGTAGAAAAAAACCGCTAGCGGGCTGCTTGCCTGAGAGATTAAATTGGAGAACAGCATGACACAACTGAATCTGCCGACCGGCATGGAAATCACGGGTGAAATCAAGCCGGGTTTTGAACAGATACTGACACCTGAAGCACTGGCGCTGGTGGCCAAGCTCAGCCGCGCATTTGAGCCGCGCCGCCAGGAACTGCTGGCCGCCCGTGTAGAGCGCGCCAAGCGCCTGGATGCAGGCGAACAACCGGACTTTTTGCCGGAAACCAAACACATTCGCGAAGGCGACTGGAAGATTGCGCCCATCCCCAAGGCGCTGGAATGCCGCCGCGTGGAAATTACCGGCCCGGTAGAACGCAAGATGGTCATCAACGCCTTCAACTCCGGCGCCGACAGCTACATGACCGATTTTGAAGATTCCAACACGCCTAACTGGGATAACCAGATCACAGGCCAGATCAATATGCGCGACGCAGTACGCCGCACGATCAGCCTGGAACAAAACGGCAAGAGCTACAAGCTCAACGACAAGATCGCTACGCTGGTCGTGCGTCCGCGCGGCTGGCACCTGGATGAAAAACACGTGCTGGTTGACGGCAAACGCATCTCCGGCGGCATCTTCGACTTTGCACTGTTCCTGATCCACAACGCCAAGGAACAGCTGGCACGCGGCGCCGGCCCTTATTTCTACCTGCCGAAGATGGAATCCCACCTGGAAGCCCGCTTGTGGAACGACATTTTCGTGATGGCGCAAAACGAGATCGGCATCCCGCAGGGCACGATCAAGGCGACCGTGCTGATCGAAACCATCGTCGCTGCATTCGAGATGGACGAAATCCTGTATGAGCTGCGCGAACACAGCTCCGGCCTGAACGCAGGCCGCTGGGATTACATTTTTTCATGCATCAAGAAATTCAAGAACGACAAGGACTTCTGCCTGGCCGACCGTGCGAAGGTCACGATGACCGCGCCGTTCATGCGCGCCTACGCGTTGCTGCTGCTGAAGACCTGCCATAAGCGCAATGCGCCGGCAATCGGCGGCATGGCAGCGCTGATCCCCATCAAGAACGATCCTGAAAAGAACGACATCGCCATGGGCGGCGTACGCACTGACAAGGCGCGCGATGCGACAGACGGCTACGACGGCGGCTGGGTAGCGCATCCAGGCCTGGTGGACCTGGCGATGACGGAATTCAAGAAAGTACTGGGCGACAAACCCAACCAGATCGACAAGCAACGTCCCGATGTGGAAGTGGCGGCCAAAGATCTGCTGGACTTCAAGCCTGAAACGCCGATCACTGAAGCCGGCCTGCGCTACAACATCAATGTTGGCATCCATTACCTCGGCGCCTGGCTGGCCGGCAATGGCTGCGTACCTATCCATAACCTGATGGAAGATGCAGCGACCGCGGAGATCAGCCGTTCGCAGGTATGGCAGTGGATACGTTCGACCAAGGGCAAGCTGGAAGACGGCCGCAAAGTGACTGCCGACATGGTGCGCGCGATGATTCCGGAAGAGCTGGTCAAGGTCAAGCAAACCGCAGGCACGGGCCCGACGTATGATCGCGCGGCGCAGATCTTTGAAGAGATGTCCACGTCCGAATCCTTCGCCGAATTCCTGACGCTGCCTTTGTACGAAGAAATCTGATGACATAGGGCTGCCGCTGGCTGCAGCTGCAGCGCCGTGCCTGAATACAGAATGCGACCCCAGGGTCGCATTTTTCTTGGGCTGCGTATCCCTGTGTTCCGGCTTATAACTTTTTTGCATAGCTTCCGGGGAATAATTCAATCTAGGCCTGCCGGTTTTGTGCAAACATAGAGGATTGCCGCATCCGACATTGACGACAGGAACCGATATGAAACTGATTACCAACCAGCAAGTTGCCGAGCTGATTACCGCCGGCGATTCGATCCAGGCCATGCGCGAGGCTTTCCGCACGATGGAGCAGGGCGCGCAGCAAGCCAGGGTGCGGACTTCGGCTGCCGGGGTGATGCTGTCCACGATGGGCGCCATCGTACCGGGCGCCAAGGTGGCGGGCACCAAGATCTATACGACGATCAATGGCAAGTTCCAGTTCGTCATCGTACTGTTTTCCACGGAAACCGGGCAGCCTCTGGCGACCATAGAAGCAGACACGATGACGGCTTTCCGCACCGCTGCCGCCACGGCGGTAGCTACCGATGCTCTGGCTCGCGCCGATGCCGGCAGGCTGTCGGTCATAGGCACCGGCGTGCAGGCACGCTCGCATATCGAGGCATTGCTGCAGGTCAGGGACTTCAAGGAAATCCTGGTGGCAGGCAGGGCAGTGCCGGACGCGTTTGCCAGGGACATTGCAGCGGAAACCGGCGTGGCAACCAGGGCGGTCAGCATGCAGGATGCCGTTGCCGGCGCCGACGTACTGGTGACGGTGACCAGGGCGCAGACGCCGCTATTCGCAGGTGACCTGCTGCCCAAGGGTGTTTTTGTTGCCGCCGTAGGCGCCAGCAAGGCCACGGTACGGGAGCTGGATGATGTCGCGGTGGCGCGGGCCGCGGCCATTGTCGTCGAATGGAAGCTGCAAGCGCAGCAGGAAGCCGGCGACCTGGTGATGTGCGCGCCCGGCACCTTTGACTGGGACAAGGTATCGGAGTTGGGTCAGGCCCTGAACGGCAGCATGGATTACGCCGCGAAGCCGGACGATATCGTCATCTATAAATCCATCGGCGTTGGCCTGGAAGACATTGCAATGGCCGGCATGGTGTACGCCAAAGCCTGCCAAAAATACGGCTGGTAACAGGAGGCTCCAGGCACATCCCTGCCACGCAGGCTTGTTACAAAAGAAGTTTGCTGCACAGCATCGCCCGTTAGCCGTTCGGTATAATGGGCGATGACTTTCTTTTCACCTTACACGATTCTGTCGCGCCTGGCGCGCGACGGTTTTTTTGCCCGCAAGACGGCGGCAGCGTTGCTGTTCGCCTTGTGCTTGCCCGCCCTTGCTTTCGCCCAGTTGCACCCGCAATCGCCTGCGCCCCTTGCTGCAAAAGCGCCGCTGGTGTTTGCCGTTTCCGTGGACCAGGGGCCGAGCGCAATAATGGCGCAGCGCATCTTGCTGGAGGCCTACCGGCAGTTGGGTATCCGCATCCGTTTTGAGGCTTTGCCCAATCCCCGGATAGTAGCGCTGGCAGCAGCAGGGGGACTGGACGGCGTGGATTTCCGCATCGCCGATACGCCGCTTGGGGACATGCAGAAAATCGGCATACCGATTGCGTATGAAGAGCTGGTGGTGTTTTCGCTGAACCCTCATATCAAAATCAACGGCTACCGTAGCCTGCAAGGCTATCTGACAGGTTATCTGTCGGGTGCCCGGATCGTGGAGGACCAGCTGAAAGGCATGCCGGCAGATACCGCGCCTAACCTCGAATCCCTATTCAACAAGCTGCAGGCAGGGCGCACCGATATTGTCATCGATTCGCGCTCCAGCTATTGCAAGGCGAAGATGATGGGACTGGATAAAGTAGTCATGCTGGAACCGCCACTGGAAAAACTGCTGGGCTACCATTGGCTCAGCGTGCGCCATCAGGCATTGATCCCCAGGCTGGATGCGGTGCTGAAGAAAATGAAGCGGGATGACACAATGAAAAAACTGCAAGATGATGCCTGGAGAGATTTCAATGCGCAATGCCGGGTTTGACGTCTTTCGCCCGCACTCCGCAGGATAAGCTATACAAAAGGCCTTCTCGACGAGGCTTTTTTTGTACGCTTGGTGTGATTGCCTATGTGCCTACAAATAATTGCAAAATGGAACGATTATTGAAGGATTGTTAAATTACTGAAAAACAAAGAAAATATAACAACTTTTAACAGTGAGGCAATATTTTTTTGAGATAGTATCTCGGTCAGTGTCCATGGCAGATGCAAGAAGAATGCGCTGTGGATTCCATGATCAATCATCCGGCCGAGACGGTAATCAGGACAATCGGTCTTCCCTCAGGAAAGAGAGCAAAAAATGAAACAATATGGCGCAGAATTCTTTGGCACCTTCTGGCTGGTGCTGGGCGGTTGCGGCAGCGCAGTGCTGGCAGCTGCCTTCCCCGGTGTCGGCATCGGCCTCCATGGCGTGGCGCTGGCCTTTGGCCTGACAGTACTGACGATGGCCTACGGCATAGGCCATATCTCCGGCTGCCACCTGAATCCGGCAGTGTCGATAGGCCTGTGGGCCGGCGGCCGTTTCCCGGCTGCGAAGCTGTTGCCTTACATCGTTGCCCAGGTGCTGGGCGGCATTGCGGCAGGCGGGGTACTCTACCTGATCGCCAGCGGCAAGGCGGGTTTTGATGTGTCCGCGGGGTTCGCCTCCAACGGCTACGGCGAACATTCGCCGGGCGGCTACAGCTTCCAGGCCGCGCTGATCACCGAAGTGGTAATGACGGCGTTTTTCCTGATCGTCATCATGGGCGCAACAGACAAGCGCGCGCCGCAGGGTTTCGCGCCGATCGCCATCGGCCTGTGTCTGACGCTGATCCACCTGATCAGCATCCCTGTCACCAATACTTCCGTCAATCCTGCGCGCAGCACAGGCGTTGCCTTGTACGTGGGTGGCTGGGCGACAGCGCAGCTGTGGCTGTTCTGGGTGGCGCCTATCGTGGGTGGCGTGCTGGGCGCGTTTATCTACAAATTCATTGGCGGCGAAGAGAAATAAGTTCTGGCTTCAACAAGCGGTTGCCTCATAAAAAAACTGTATGTCCCGGATTGCGGGCATGCAGTTTTTTTCTTACTTTTTTCTTTTTTGGGTGCGCTTAATTTTTGCCGGAACTGATGATCTTCCTGCAAGCATGTTATGCTTGGGGCCTCGCCTGGCAGGCGTAAAAAGCGCCTCGGCAAATATCGAATTTCCGCACCAATCGTCCAGATCAGAGTCACATAACCGCACCATGACAGCCCCATTCATCAGTTCTTCAGACATCGTTGCCGCAACCCAAACCTGGCTGGAGAAAGCAGTCGTTGGCCTTAACCTTTGCCCATTCGCGAAGGCGGCCATGATCAAGGAGCAGATACGCTATGTCGTCAGCCCGGCCCGCACGCCGGAAGACTTGCTCAGAGACCTGGTTGCAGAACTGGAAGTATTAGCTGAAGCCAATCCGGAGCAGATAGAAACCACCCTGCTGATCCATCCGGCAGTGCTGCTGGATTTTCTGGATTACAACGATTTCCTCGACGTTGCCGACGGCGCCCTGCAGGAACTGGACCTGGACGGCCAGATCCAGGTAGCCAGCTTCCATCCGCAATATCAATTCGCGGGTTCCGATGTGGATGATATCGAAAACTATACCAACCGCTCGCCTTTCCCCATGCTTCATTTGCTGCGTGAAGAGAGTGTAGACAAGGCGGTGCTTTCTTTTCCGGATGCAGACATCATTTACGAAAAGAACATGGAAACCATGCGCAAGCTTGGGCACGAAGGCTGGCGCAGGCTGTTTTCCTCGCACGGAAAGAAATAAGTTTCCGCACCGGTATCAATGCCGGTACGCCTTTACCTGAATTTACACCTTACCAGCTGCATTATCTGCACTGCTTGCCGATACCTGTCTTAAGACCTAAACTTAAGAACCGAACAGGAGGTAAAAAATGGTAAGCGCAATCGGCTCATCCACCGCAGCAACCGGCATCAGCGCCAGCAGCAGCGATACGCAACTGGCAGCGCTGGAAAAACAGTTGGCGGCCTATCAGAAGCAGCTGACAGAAGCAGAAAAAAACGCCACCACCGACGCCGGCAAGGCGGCCGTAGACACGTTGAACCGCCAGATCGCCGCCACACAGGCAAAGATCGATCAGCTGAATGCGCAGAACAGTGCATCGTCTTCCACACCTTCCACGTCTGCTGCCGCTTCCTCTAGCCAGCAATCTGCCCCCGCTACCCAAACCGTTTCTGCTTCCGCTAGCGCAAAATCCAGCGATTCTCCGCTGGGCAATGCGGTCGACGTATACGCTTGACTCAGGCCTGCCTGTTTGGCTTGTTCGGCGGCAATGCATTAGAATTGTTCACCAATAACAATTCCAGGCAGAGGCCGCCCATGTCATTCAGCAAAACCAGTTTCCTGCTTACACTGAGCCTTAGCTTCAGCCTCGGCTTTGGCAACGTACAAGCCGCCGATGAAGTAGCACCTAACAAACGTCCCGTCAAAGTCATCGCCGACAGCACGATCAAGGTCACTACCCCCGCAGGCAGCGGGACGCTGCCGGTGTATGTGTCTGCGGACTGGAAAATACCCCAGCCCGGCATCACCCGGGCGGTGCTGGTGTTCCATGGCCGCCTGCGTGACGCAGATGTGTACTGGCGTTCCGCGCAAAAGGCACTGAATGTGTCAGGCGATGCGCAGCATACGATGATGATCGTGCCGCAATTTCTGGCGGATGCCGATATTCCTGCACACCATCTGGGCGAAGATTTTTTGCATTGGCAATGGGAAAGCTGGATGGGCGGGGAAAATGCCAACGGCCCGGCGGCGCTCAGCTCTTTCGATGCGATTGACGCGATCCTGCTGCAACTCGCCGACCGCGAGCGTTTTCCCAATTTAAAAGACGTCGTCATTGCCGGTCATTCCGGCGGGGCGCAGGTCGTGCAGCGTTATGCCGTCGTCGGCAAAGGCGAGGAAAGGATGGCGAAGCTGGGCGTGCATACCCGCTATGTCGTCGCCAATCCATCGTCGTATCTGTATTTCAATGAAGAGCGGCCGCTGGAGACTGCCAGCTGCCCGCAGTTCAACCAGTGGAAATACGGGTGGCCGGGTGCGCCGGCCTATGCGCAGGCGAAAGACCCGGCGGCGTATGAAGCTGCGTATGCCACGCGCGATGTCGTCTACCTGCTGGGCATGGAAGATACCAATCCCAATCATCCGGCGCTGGACAAGATCTGTCCTGCCGAAGTGCAGGGTGCCTATCGCTATGTGCGTGGAAACTCCTACTTTGCCTATATGCAGCGCAGGCACCCCGGCATGGCAACACAACGGCTGGTCAAGGTGGAGGGTGTAGGGCATGACGGCGACCGAATGTTCACGTCGCCATGTGGCCTGTCTGTGTTGTTTGGCGGTGCGGCTTGCCGGCAGCCTGCGTCAAGATAGCGCTTGCCCTGGCCTTTGCCCGGTTTGGTTTACAGTCCAGACCGCGTTTTGGCTTGAACGCATCGCCGAATTTAAATGTTAACAGGCTCGAATGCTGCCGGTGCGGAAACGCGTTGCAGGAAACGCTCCAGGCAGGCCAGGAACGCGCTTTCCTGCTCCAGGGCTGCACATTGGGACGCATTGGGCAGGCAAACAAATTCCGCTCCGCTGAGCCGCGCAAAGGTTTTTTCCGCTGCCTGGGCGACCGGGTCCATCTCGCCTGCAACCATCAATGACGGCAGCCTGACACGCTCCAGCCTGGCGGCGAGGTCTATGCTCCTGATCGCGCTGCAGGCACGGATAAAGCCGGCCTGGCTGGTGCCCCTGATCAGGCGGCTGATGCGCGCCATGGTCCCCGAATGGCCGGACCGGAATGCGGCGGTAAAATAGCTGGCCAGGATTTCATCTGCCACGCCGTCCAGGCCATGGTGCTCGGCAAGCGTAATCCAGCGGTTCCAGTTTTCGGCAGGAGAATGCGCCTGCGCATTCAGGCTGCCGACCAGTGTCAGCGACTGTAGCCGTTCAGGTGTGCTCAACGAAAGCTGGCGTCCAATCAGGCCGCCCAGGGCAATGCCGACAATATGCGCGCTGTCTATACCCAGTTCGTCCATCAGCGCGCGCAGGTCGCCGGCCAGCAGTTCCAGGCTATAGCTGTTTGCGTTCAGCGGTGCATGGCTGCTGCTCTTTCCATGGCCCCGTATATCGTAGCGCAACACCCTGTAGTGCTTCGACAACTGCCTGACATGCGGCGTCCACACGGTCAGGTCTGTTGCCAGCGGATGAATCAGCACGATCCAGGGGCCATTGCCATCCACCACATAGTGGGCGAGATGGCCATTCAGGAATTTTTTGATAGTGAGCTTTTTCATCGCCGGCTCCGTTCACCGCCCGGCAAGGGACGGCCAGAAGAGACCGGCGCATGCATACAATTGCCTGGCATGGCGCTTACCATGTATAAGCAGCTTTCGCGTAGTAATAACGGCCATTGAATCCGTAAGGCGAGAAAGTACTGTAGGGCAGTGTACCGCCCAGGTTGTTTGCCGCAATCACCTGGTCGGGATATTTATCCGTCAGGTTGTCGACGCCCGCAGTCAATGTCCATTTCCTCAGATGGTAGCTGCCGGACAAATCCAGCACCCAGTTGGCGCTGAAAGTCTGGTCGGTTGATGGATCATTTTGCGGTGACGTGAACTTGCCGTAGCGCGTTGCCTGGCCATGCAGACCCCAGACGCTGGCGTTATAGTCGGCGCCCAGGCTGACTTTATCTTTGGGCGACGCTTCAGTAGCGCGATTGATGGTTTGCCTGTCGATCAGCGTCAGCTTGTTCTGCGTCAGGATCGCTGGATTGGCTGCGATGGAGCTGACACTGGTGTCGTTGTGGTTATACCCCAGGGTAAGCGCCAGCTTGTCTGCGTTGGAAAGATTGATCTGATATGTGCTGACGATGTCCACGCCGCGTGTGCGCGTATCCATCGCATTGGCGAAGTAACGCGCAGCGCCGACCAGCACTCCCTGGCTTGCCAGCGTGTTCTGCAACGCAGAGGGCAGGATCAGATTGCCGGAGTACAGGATGCGGTTGTCGATATTGATCTGGTACAGATCCACGCTGGTGGAAAAATTCCGCACCGGCTGGATCACCGCGCCTACGCTGTAGTTATGGGATTTCTCCGCTTCCAGCGGTTTCGCTCCCAGTGCCTTGGCTGCCGCCGTATTCACGCCGAAAGTCCCGGTATCTACCAGTTGCTGGCCGACATTCGGTAGCGTCAGGATATTGGTCGTGGTGATCGTGTAGTTTTGCTGCGCCAGCGAAGGTGCACGGAAGCCGGTGGATGCCGCCGCCCGGAAAGCCAGTTCCTTGCTGACCTCATAGCGGCCAGATAATTTTCCCGATGTCACGCTGGAGAAATCGCTGTAGTTTTCGGTACGCAGGGCAAAAGATGCGCTGAGCTGCTTGCTGAGTTCGGCTTCCACGTTGGCATAAATCGCCGTGCTGTGCCTGTCGGTGCTGCCAGCATTGCTGGGCTGGAAGCCGGAAAAGCCTTGTGCGCCCGAGCCGGAATAGGACGCAGGCTCCCCAGCGCTGATTTCATACTTCTCGCGTTTTGCTTCCGCGCCGACAGCAAAGGTCAAAGGTGCGGGGAGCCACGCTACATCAAATTCCCTGGCTGCATCGAAGTTCAGCAATGTTTGCGAATTTTTCAGTTTGCCTGCATGGAAACGGGTTTGCGTGCTGCCTACGATACTGAAGTTGGCCGAATTGGCGATGTCCAGGTCAAAGGTGTTGGAGCCGTAGTTCGCGCTGGCATCCCAGCGCCAGCCACTGGCGGTTTTGCCGCGCACGCCGGCTACCAGTGCCACGTCGTCGCTGGTGCTTTGCTCGATAGGAAGAAAGCCTTGCGGATACAGGCTGGAGCGCAGTGTGGTGCCTGTGGTCGTGGTGTACGCGGTGCGCCACGTGGCGGCAACGTCACTGTCCCTGCGGCTGCCGTTGGCGAAGCCATACAGTTCCACGCCATCCGCCAGTTGCAGCGCGCCGTTCAGGCCCAGGCTGGTCTGTTTCAGTTTCGGGTCGCCTTGCAACTGGGTTACCTGGCCGTACAGTGGTTCTGCCTTGTTGCGCAAGTCCGCACCTGAACGGTTGGTTTCATTCTGGTTGCGCTGTTCCACGGTGAAGCGCAGCCAGCCCCTGTCGCCAAGCTGTGTGCCGAAGTTGGCGCTGACGTTGCCCTGGGCGCCGTCTCCCTTGCCATACTGGCCTGCACCGGCCTGTATCTCGCCGCCGGCAGCGCCTTTTTTCAAAATGATGTTGATGACGCCGGCAATGGCGTCCGACCCATACTGAGCGGCCGCGCCGTCACGCAAAACCTCTATCCTGTCGATTTCCGACAATGGAATAGTATTCAGGTCGGCAGGGGCCGAGCCGCGTCCTGCCGCGCCGCTGACGTTGACCACGGCGGTGGTGTGCCAGCGTTTGCCGTTAACCAGCACCAGCGTCTGGTCCGGGGATAAGCCGCGCAGCTGCGCCGTGCGGATCGCCGAAGAGTTGTCTGCTACCGCAGGGCGTGGGAAATTCAGCGATGGCAGTAGCCGGCTCAGCACCGTTGCCAGTTCGCTGGAGCCGGTGCTTTGCAAGTCCTTACTGGTCAGTACATCAATAGGTGCCTCGGAATCCGACACCGTGCGCGTGACGCTGCGGGTGCCGGTAACAATGACGGTGTTTCCCTGGCTGCCGTCGGCCTCTTGCGCCTGGGCGCATGCTTGCCATCCTGCGGTGGCGGCGATCGTTGCGGCGAGCACGGTAAGGCTGGTTTTTTTTATGGACGTCGGCTTGCTGCGGCTCATGAATTGGTTTCCCTGTAAATGTTGTAATGAGTGTTGTAAAAAGCTGGTACTGAATAGGTGAAAATACTTCCTGCTGAAAAGCGATGATACGTATGCGGGAAAGCTACACAAACGAATGATTTCAGCTATTGACATGCCGAAATCAGATAACAGCGGTGGAAGGGGCGAAACGGAAGAATGGAGAGCCGGCCATGAGGCGCGGCATGGCTTGGCAGGCGTGCCGGACGTATTAAATCGCGCCTGCTTTTTTCAGATGGGTGCGCAGGATGTTGCGGCTGATATTGAGGCGCCTGGCCGCATGCACCTGGTTGCGCTGGCATTGTTCCCATGCTGCGACAACGAGGTTTTGTTGCAGCATTTCAAGCTCTATCGTTTCTCCGGATTCCAGCAAGCATTGCCATGCTGTATAAAAGCGCCCGGTCTGGGTAGCCTCCGATTTATCTGCCGCAACCGCATTTCCATGGACGGCAGCAGGCGCTTGCCGGGGTGCTGGTGCCGTGGTTTCAATAGTATCTGGCGGCGTGCTTTGCCAGCCCAGCAGGCTCAGATCCGCTGCCCTGATCACGCCGTCGCGGCATAGCAGTACGGCGCGGTGGATCACATTTTCCAATTCCCTGATATTGCCGGGCCACGGATATCCGAGCAGCGCGAGCTCTGCGTCTGCACCTAGCCTGACATCCTGCACTTGCAAGCGTTTGGAGTAGGTCTGCAAAAAATGGTGGGCGAGCGGCATCACGTCGCCGGTGCGCTCGCGCAAAGGCTGCACAGGCAGGGCAATGACTTGCAAGCGGTAATACAGATCCTCGCGGAAGCGTCCTGCCCGCACTGCCTCCGACAGGTCGATATTGGTGGCGGCGATCAGCCGCACATCGATAGGCACCGCTTGGCGCGCGCCCAGCCTGACCACTTCGCGTTCCTGCAACACGCGCAGCAGCTTTACCTGCATTGCCAGCGGAAGGTCGCCTATTTCATCCAGGAACAGGGTTCCCCCCTTGGCCGTTTCAAACCAACCGGGCTTGCCCTGCAGCGCGCCTGTATAGGCGCCCCGTTCGTAACCGAACAGTTCGCTCTCTATCAGCGTCTCCGAAAAAGCGCCGCAGTTGATGGCGACGAAATCAGCGTCCCTGCGCCGGCTGAGCGCGTGCACGTGGCGCGCTACCAGTTCTTTGCCGGTGCCGGTTTCTCCGGTAATCAAGACGGTCGCTTCGCTGGGCGCGACCCGCTCGATTACGTCGTGTAATGCGCGTGAATGCGGGTCCGCAAAGACCACCGCCGTGGCACGCACCAGCAGGCTTAGCTGCTGCGCATCGCGAAAGGCGATCAGCGGCTTGGCATCCTCCTCCAGGCCTTTGGCGATGTTGGCGCTGCGGACAAATTCAGCGGAAAGCGTGTGTGATAGAAGTTCCATGAGCCGAGTATAGCCGCCGTGCAAGCGGTCCGTGAACGAATGAAGTCGATGTAGCTTATCCGGATTTGGTATATGCGAATTTCGGACATATCCGTGGACCGGATAGGAAATGGACAGGAAATCTGGCTCGCATTCGATTGCCATACTGCGGGGATGACAGCAGCCTCTAGCCGCTGCACACACTCCAACATCCGCTGCTTCAGGATCAGCAGATGCTTCCTGCAAATGTTGAATCCCCAGCATGTGGCACGTTACGTCGCGGGAAGGGGTGTTGGCACGTTTTCTGCCTTCTACCGGCTGAGGCTATCGCAGATTGCCCCTATATCAACAGGAGGATTTTCATGACTACCGAATTCATTTGGCAACTGCCGACCAGCGGCGATGGGCGTTACGGCGATGCCGTGCACGCCCGGCGCGGCGAACGGATTGCCGGCGACAGGCCGGCTTTTACTGCGGGCGTCAGCGATCCGCGCGGTACGCGTTTTAACTATTTCGACTACCTGCATCAGATCGCGCGCGCCGCGGACCTTTCGGGGTTTGACGGACTGCAGATACAAAACGACTTCAACGGCGATGATTCCTGGATCGTTGCGGGCTACGTTGCGCGCGGCACCCGGCATTTGAAGCTGATCGCGGAATTTGACGCTTCCTGGGGTTCCGCCGTATATGCGGCCAAGAACGCAGTGAGCTTCCAGCGTGCCACCGGCGGCCGCTTAGCCTGGCAAATAGGGCGGGGCAGCGATGCTGCGCAACGCAGCCGCAACGGTGACGATGCTGCCGATGCCGACCTGCTGCCGCGTATAGAAGAATTTGTCACCGTGGCGCGGGGCGTTCAGACGAGTGCACCCTACAGCTTTCAGGGACGTTTCTTTGAAGTCAAGGACGGCGGCTTTCGTGGGCCGCTCGCCGGCAATCCCTTGCCGCCGGTCTATCTGTCGGGCGACACCAAGGAAGCGTATCAGCTGTCCGCCCGCCTGGCGGATGTACACGTGCTGGCTGCTGCGCCGTTAAGTGTCTTGCGCCCAGCCATCTCTGTGCTTCAAGACCAGGCAGCCGCGAACGGCCGCAGCCTGGCCATCGGCTTGCGCATCGACGTGCTGGCGCGTGAAACCGAGCAGGAGGCGGTCCGCGATGCCGAACGCTACCGGTCTCAATCCGGAAATGCCGGAGAGGGCGTATCTGAATTCAAAGACAGCTTATGGCCTGATTTTTCCGAAGGCCGTACGGCGCTGGTCGGCAGCTATGCCCAGGTCACGCAAAGCCTGGCGGAATATGCGGACGCGGGTATTTCCAGCTTCTTCCTGAGTGCCGTTCCGCACCTGGAAGAGGCTTACCGCATCGGCGAACATGTGCTGCAGGCGCTGCGCGCCCGTCTCACTCCCGCCGGTCTGAAGGCTGCCTGAGGCTGCCTGAGGCTGCCTGAGGCTGCCTGAGGCTGCTCAAATCCTCGGTCCACAACAATTATCAGGAACCATTATTATGACAATCGATATATTCTGGCGCATCCCCACACACGGTGAGCCGAGTTCCCACCGCAGCAGAATTCCTTTCCGCGGCGACTGGTTTCCAGGCAACGATAACCTGCGCAAAAGCGGCCTGGGCGGAGGCGGGAACGATGGCTTCAATTACCTGGACTACATAGCGGAAATTGCGCATGCTGCGGAGATATCCGGCTTCCAGGGCGGGTTGATTCCTTCATTCCCCATGACGGATGAACCTTGGGTGATCTCGGCACTGCTGGCGCGGGAAACCAGCAACTTCCGCTTCATGATCCCTTTCCAGCCGGGTTTCCTGAATCCCGTGGTGGCGGCGCGCATGACGGCGAGCCTGCAACGCGCGACCGGCGGCAGGGCCTTATATAACGTCATCACCGGCGGTGGCGGCCCGGCGCAGCTATGGTGGGGAGATTCTGCCAGCCATGATGACAGGTACACCCGCACGACAGAGTTTCTTGATATTGTGCGCGGCGTATGGCGCGGCGGCCCTTTCTCTTATCAGGGCAAGTTCTATCAGGTACAGGATGCGGGATTGGCCCATCCATTGTCGGAAGAAGATTTTCCGGAAATCTATTTCTCCGGTTCTTCCGATGCTGCGCTGGCTTCGGCATCCCGGCATGCCGATTATTATTTGACCTGGCTGGAGCCTTTCGACGCACTGCGCGAGAAATTCAAACGGGTCAAGGAAAAAACCGATTTACTAGGCCGCAAGATAAAGTGCGCGGTGCGCGTGGACATCATTGCCCGGCCTACCGAAGAGGAAGCATGGGAAGAAGTACGCAAGGGTTTCGACAACGTCGATAAAGCCACGCTACAGCAATTCCTGGGCCTCGATGGCAGCGATTCAGTCGGTGCGGCGCGCCAGCGCGGAAACCGGCCCACGACGATCAATAGCTATAAAGACCTGATCGTGGAACCGAACATCTGGTCAGGTTTTAATCTGTTTCGCGGTGGCCAAACCCAAGGGATAGTCGGTAGCTACCAGCAGGTCGCGGAACGTCTGGACGACCTGGTGCAGTTGGGAGCAGACGCTTTTATCCTCGCCAGCACACCGCATCTGGAAGAAGCTTACCGGGTAGGCGAGGAAGTATTGCCGCTGGTGCGCGGCCATGCGAATCCACAGCTACTGCGTGCGGTAGGCTGATATTTTTACTTCGCTGCTGCATTAGCATCACCGATCAGCATCGGCATAACAGCACTGCTTTATCAAGCCTGTATTCATTCCGCCTGCATCAAACCTATAGAAGGGCCAGTATCCCAGCCGCGATAGCGAAAGGAGTACTGGCCCTTGGTTTTTTCCGCAAGCGGATTTGTACGGCGTCGCTGTACGGATGAAAACATCTGCTGCTGCCGGCCTGCTTGGATTCCAACAGTTGTACGCGATCTGCTATGGAATCAGCAAGAAAACTCCGCTAAACCAGGCAAAACGACAGGCATGGAGCTTGCGAAGCATATCTGCATCGCTTCGTTTTTCCCATTCTCTCCACATAAGGATGTCTATGTCTAGCCTCGCCAATCCGCTCTCCGCGAAAAAAAAATCCAGCCGCCATGGAAACCTGAACCAGCTGACGCGAGAATTGCGCGCCGCCTTTGCCATTGCGCTGGGAAGCAGCGCCTTTTTGACGGGCGCGGTTGCATACGCTGAAGATATTGCCGATGCCGCACCCGAGGCTGCGGAGGCTGCTGAGGCTGCGTCGGCGATACCGCCAGCCGGCGACGAATCCGCATTGCAAACCGTCACAGTGACTTCGCAGAAGCGGGAGGGCAAGGCGCAGGAAGTGCCGAGTTCCATCACGGTGCTAGGCGGCGCGCAACTGCTGAGCAACGGTGTGGGAAGGTCCGCCAGCGAGATACTGAATTATGTACCGAATGCTTCTGCCGGCACCCAGCAGCACAGCCGGCCCCGCTGGTGGATACGCGGCGTCGGCGCGGGTCAGCAGCAGATTGATTTTCCAAATCCGGTCGGATTTTATCTGGACGATGTGTATATCAGCAATTCCAGCGCCACCGGCTTTCCGCTGTTCGATCTGGACCGGGTGGAAGTGCTGCGCGGCCCCCAGGGCACGTTATGGGGGAAAAATACCACCGGCGGCGCGATAGACGTGATTTCGCGCAAGCCCACGCCTTATCTGGACGGTTATATAAAGGCTGACTACGGCAGCTACAATAACCGTCTGGTGGAGGGCGCCATCGGCGGCCCGATCAAGGACGATGTGCTGACAGGCCGCATATCCTTCCATTCGGAAGACCAGGGCAGGGGCAACTACAATAACCTTTACACCGGAAACAAGGATGGCGCGTTGAGGGACAATGCACTGCGCGGCCAGTTGCAGGCAAAAATCAGCAGCGACCTGACAGCGAACCTGAACGTCCATTACCGCGACTACAAGATCAACGGCGCCACGACCACGGTGGACAGCTATGGCGCCGACGGCATATACCGCAACGGCTATGCACCCAGCAAGGATAGCCAGGACGTCAGCACCAATGCACCGGGATATAACTCCATCACGCAGGCCGGTGCAAACCTCAGCCTGCAATACAACGTGGGGCCTTATACGCTGACCTCGATCACCGGTTATGAAAATTTTAAAAATGAAAGCCTGACCGATAGCGATAACACGCCGCTGGAAATCAGCCGCGGCCATACCAAAGCCGACAGCCACCAGTTCTCGCAGGAGGTACGCATCGCCTCGCCCAAGGATGAAAAAATCAGCTGGGTAGGCGGCTTGCACTACTTTAACGAAGGTATAGGCTCAGACGCGGCGAGCGCGCGGCTGCCCAACAATATAGCCGGGGCATTGGCGGGCAGCACGCAGCCGGTCGGCTACAACGACACGACGTTTACGCACAAAACCCGCAGTTTTGCGTTGTTCGGCAGCTCCACCGTCAACTTCACCGACCAGTGGCTTGCCACGTTCGGCCTGCGCTGGACTACCGAAACCAAGGACCTGAATTTGAAACGGGTGCAGGCAGCATCCGGCACCGTCAATTTCGGCAGCGCCGCCAACTGGTGGAATACCGTCAGCGGTGGAAACTACGCTGCTGCCTCCGTCGCCAATAATAATTTCACGTCGGTTCCTTCCACTACCTGGCGCGCGGTGACCTATGACTTCACGCCCGAATACAAGATCACCGATAGCGCGCGCGCCTATTTCAAGTATGCGCACGGTATCAAGTCCGGCGGCTATAACACCGGCGCCACCGACGTGCGGGCGTTGAATACGGTTGCTCCTGAAAAATTGGATTCGGTGGAGGTCGGTTTGAAATCGGAGTGGTTTGACCGCCGTCTTAACTTCAATGCCAACGTATTCCACTACGACTACAAAAATGTGCAGGTCAATATTACCGGCGTTTATAACGGCGATCCCACGCAGACAGTCAGTTACCTGCAGAACGTCGCCAAGGCACATGTTAACGGCGCGGAGCTGGAACTGGAAGCGCTGCCCTTTGATGCACTGCACATCAATGCCAATCTGGGCCTGTTGCGTACCGAGTTCGATCAGTTCGATATCCAGAATAACGGCGGCAGCCGCAGCGGCAATGAATTTGTCCGTTCTCCGCACGTGACGGCCTTGCTGGCTGCGGATTACCGTATCCGTTTCGCCGATGGTGGCAAGGTCGTACTCGGAGGTGACCTGCATTACACGTCCAAGCAATTCTATTACGTGGATCCGCAAACTGCCGCGCGCGACCTGCTTAACCAGGGTGGATATTCGCTGCTGAACGCGCGCCTGACCTATACACTGCCGGGCGGCATCCATTCGTTCAGCCTGTACAGCAACAACCTGACCGACAAGGTGTATAAAAACCATACGCTGACCAGTTTTGTGCCGGGAACCACAAACGGCGACACGGTGTACTGGGCACAACGGCGCACAGTGGGGCTCTCCTACATCGGCTATTTCTAAACCTGGCTCTAGACCTGGCCGTTTTACGAGTAAGAAAAATGCCGCGTAAAGCGGCATTTTCTTTTCAGTATTTTTCTGATTTTTTCGAAGTTTATTTTAAGCAGCAGTTTTGTAGCTGTCATGCAAATGCCTGTACGCTTCTTCCAGCGGGCGGGTGTCTATCCAGGCGTCAATGTCAACGTCCCGATCCAACAGGCCGTGTACCAGCTGGAAATCTTTTTGCTGGCGGAAAAGCGACAGCCGTTCTTCCGACAGGTCCGGCGCCAGGGACAGGTGGAAACCGTCGCGGTAAGCCTCCTGTACGCTGTCTGCCGATCCGCGGGTCTCGTCCTGCAATATCTGTTGCACGCCGGGCAAATTTCCCTTCGCCCATTCGGCTGCGCGTAGCGTCTGCGCCAGAAAGCGCGCCAGCAGGTCAAAATGATTTTCCAGGAAATCCTGGTGGACGGTGATCGGGCGCGGTGTGCCGTTATTGACGCGAAAGCGTTTTTCCGGCAAACGGTCCAGGTCTATGCCCACGATCACACCGGCCTTGCGCGCCGCCTCGGCAGCGGACGCACCCTTGACGTAGACGGCATCCACTTCGCCTCGAGTCAGTGCTTCTATACCTTTCCACAGGCCGTTGCCCAGGTTGTTCCTGAGTTCCGGTTTTTCTTCTTCTGCCAGCTCAACCAGCCTTACGTCGTCCAGCGACAGGCCGGCCGAGGCGAGCGCGCCCTTGTAGCCTGCCAGACTCATGCCGCGTGCAATGCTGCGTCCACGCCGGTTGTGCAGGATATCCTCTTCGCGGAAACGCGGCAGGGCCAGGCGCTTGCCTTTCAAGTCTTCAGGGCGGGAAATTCCCGATCCTGGACGGACCAGGATGGATTGCCATTCGTCTATCCATGTCAGACCGATGAGCCGCGTAGGCGCGCCCTGGGCTTTGGCGGGTAATGCCAGCAGGTTGCCGCCTTCGCGGATAAGCGAACTGAGTTCGTGGTCGTAGTGGTGGCGGGCCAGATCGCCGCCGGTTTCCTGCAGGGTCTTTACGGCAATGCCGTCGCGGGAAAATTCTTCATCCAGCCAGCCCAGCTTGTAGGCCAGGCCGGTGGCGGTAGGCACCGGGCAGCGGGTGAACCAGATTGTGTCGATACTGTTATTTGGCTTGCTCATTGTGGGGTCTCTCGTCAGGGTGGGTCGGCGCGCCTTACAGGCGCACAGCGTCGTTCAGCAGAAAACATGCCGGGCCTGACGGCTGTTGCAGATGCCGTCAGTGCTGGCCGCGCAACAGCCTGCGCCTACCCGCCTGCTGGTTAATCAACAGTTGCTGCTGGCTGATGCATATCCGGGCTCTTTTTCCTTGCTGCGAACAGGCCTGAAAGGGTGGCACACGCTTTGCAATATACAAGCTGAGCCTCTCACCCCTCATTGGAGAAATAAAATGACTGAAACAGCAAATCCGGTAAAACCTGCAAGTTCCGAAGTCCATCTCAGCGACAGCGTGCTGGCCTTTGTCGAAAAGACGCGGGAGCTGGCACAGCTCGCCTTTAATGCGCTGCGCAGCACCGGCAGCCTGACAGCGAATGGCACCGTCGGCTTTGTCGAGCGCGTTCCCGGTGAAGAACTCGTCGTCGTCGTCAATGATCCGGGACCGTTCCGTAGCGGCGAACCCCTTGCCGCTGCCGTGCTGGGGCTGGACGGCACAGTGCATGTGGGCAATGCGGGCGGCGGTAGCCGCTATCTGAAACTGTTCCGTACGCATCCTGAAGTGACATCCATCTCGCACGTGCATTCGCCTGCGTTGGGCGCCTGGGCACAGACCCACCGCACACTGCCTATCCGCTATGTGCCGGTACAGCGTTTCCAGCTGGTCCGGGAGATTCCCATCTATATCGACCGCCGCCAGCCGGAAGTCGATTTCATCCTGGACCAGATAGAGAAAAACAGTTTTGCGACAGCCATCCTGGAAGCAAACGGCGGTTCCACCGTATGGGGTAAGCAAGGCTTGCTGAAGCTGGCCGAATTCATCCTGATACTGGAAGAAGGCGCGAAGATACAGATCGCTGCGGAAGCCATAGGAGGTTCCCGCGACTTCGGTCCCGGCGTGCTGCTGCAGCAATGGAAAATGAGCAATCTGATCGAGCAGGCCAAGGCGCTGTCGCTGTTGCCCGCCACCGACCTGTAAATCGATCCATGCCTGCCGGCTTGTATCAACAAGCTGGCTTGAGCGGGAATGCGTAGGAACAACTGCAAAAATAATTGCAGCAATAACTGGAATTTATCGATGTCAGAATCAACTGTTTTTTTTCGACAACACCGGCATGTGGCCAGCGTGCTGGCAACGGTGGCACTGGCAGCGTTGCTGTCTTTGCCGCAGGCGGCCCGCGCAGCCGCGGCGGCAGGTTTGCCGGACGCGGTGCGTATAGCCGCGGTTGCGCGCAATGCGGAGTCCGGCAAGACGCTGTTTGCAGGGTCGTCCGCGCTGGTGGCGGAACAGCGCTGGCTGGAAACTGAACTCGGCAAGCTCGGCGTCAAGCTGCAGTGGGTGCCGGTAACGACCAATTCGGTTGCCGTGCAGGTGAATGAGGCATTCGCCAGCAAGTCCATCGACTTTGCGCAGTATGGCGACTTGCCGTCGATTATTGCCAACGCCTCCGGCCTACATACGCAGCTGGTCGTGCCGGGCGGCAGCCTGAACAACACCTATCTGGTGGTGCCTTACAATTCTCCTGCTCGCTCGATCAATGACCTGAAAGGGAAAAAGATCGCGCTGCATAGGGGACGTCCTTGGGAGTTCCCCTTCTCGCGGCTGCTTGCCGCAAACGGGTTGACCAACAATGATGTCAAGCTGCTTAACCTGAATCCGCAGGCCGGAGCGGCAGCGCTGGCCAGCGGCAGCGCCGATGCCTTCTTCACGCTGAGCGACGCCTTCCTGCTGGAAGATAAAAAAATCGGCAAGATCATCTGGGCCAGCAAGACTGCGCCGCAAGACTGGAAGATGCGCGCCGAGCTGTGGGGCGACAGCAGCTTCCTGAAGAAGTATCCGCAACTGGCGCAACTGGTCGCTACTGCCTATGTCAAGGTGCACCAAGGTGCAAGTGCGGAAGCGGGGAGGGAAGAATTTATCCGTTACGAAGTGCTGGCGGGCCAGCCGGAAAGCGTAGTGCGGCGCGAACTGGCCGATGACAATACGCAGTGGAAAGCGCGCTGGTCGCCGCTGTTCACCCCGGAATTAAAAGCGCACTACGCTGCCGAGGCCGACTATGCAAAAAAATCCGGTCTCATAGGCAAGCCGCTGGACACGGCAACGCTGTATGACCCTCAGTTCGTGAATCAGGCGCTGGCGCAATTGAAGCTGCAGCACTTCTGGTCGCCATAGGCTAGGCCGACATGAATTCAGTAAGCATATCCCGCGTGCCGGGAAGTCCATTGGGGATACAGCCTGCAGCCGGTATCGTCGCGCCTGTTGCCATGCCATCACCGGCCGTTACGGCTGCCACGGCGGCTGCGGCTACAGCTGTTGAGCAGGCCGTTCCTCCTTCGCTTGCGTTGCCGCAGCAGAGCCTGCTTCAGGGCTGGCTTGCTTCCCGCTGGTCGGCCTGGACATCTCCCGTATTGCTGCTTGTGCTGTGGTCGCTGGCCACCGGGCTTGACTGGGCGCCGGAGCAGATTCTTGCCTCTCCACTACAGGTATTACGCACGGCATGGGAAATGAGCATCAGCGGCGAGTTGCCGCAGCACCTGGAAATCAGCTTATACCGTTTGCTGGGCGGATTCGCCCTTGGCAGTATCGCAGGCGTAGGATTCGGCGTGCTGCTGGGCTTGTCGCCGCGCCTGCGGGTCTATGTTGCGCCCACGTTCAACGTGCTGCGCCAGTTGCCGTCTGTCGCGCTGATTCCCCTGTTCATACTCCTGTTCGGCATAGGCGAAAGCTTCAAGGTCTTCATTGTGGTCAAGGCGAGTTTTTTTATTGTCGCACTGGCGGTGCATGACGCCATTGCAGGACTGTCGCCAAGGTATTTCGAGGTCGCTGCAGTATTCCGTTTCTCGCGCTGGCAGGTAATACGCAAAGTGGTGCTGCCTGCGATCGTTCCAGCCACGCTGACCGGCATCCGCATCGCGCTGAGCCGTTCGTGGATGGTGCTGGTCGGCGCAGAGCTGCTGGCGGCAGATAGCGGTCTGGGTCAGATGATGGAAATGGGGCGCCAGATGTTCCGCCTTGATGTAGTAATGATAGGCGTGGTGCTGACCGGGGTCATCGGTTTTTCGCTCGACCGCGGGTTCCTGTGGCTGGAAGCACACCTGATGCGCTGGAAAGGAAAGTGACGCAATGAAATCCGACCGCGTTGTCGATTTTGCCAAGGGACTGGTGTTGCCTGTGCTGCTGTTGGCTGCATGGGAGTGGTCATCGCGCCGGGGAGGCGGTGCGGCGTATGTGTTTGTGCCGTTGCGCGAGCTCTGGAGTGGCTTCATGGGCTTGTTGGGCTCTGGGGAGTTGTGGCTGCACCTGCGCGCCAGCCTGCTGCGCACGTTAATCGGGCTACTGGCAGGCGGCGGTGTGGGAATCGCGACGGGCGCGCTGGTCGCACAGTCACGGATTGCCGAACGTCTGATCGATCCCTTGTTTCACAGCGTCCGCCAGGTGCCGCTACTGGGACTGATTCCTTTGCTCGGACTGTGGGTAGGCAGCGGGGATACCGCCAAGCTGCTGGTCATCGCGATTGCGGCGTTTTACCCCACGGTATTGAATACAAGCGAGGGCATACGACAGGTCGAACTGCGTTACCGGGAGGTAGGCCGCATGCTGACGCTGACGCAGCTGCAAACCTTCCGCCGCATCCTGCTGCCGGCCGCATTGCCGGCCATCGTCACTGGCGTTACACACGCACAGGCGTTTGCATGGCTGGCCTGTCTTGGCGGAGAGCTGCTGTTTTCCGCCGGACCCGGCATGGGCTCGCTGCTGATCAATGGCGAAGTATCCGGCCGCATGGACGTTGTGCTGTTGGCAGTGCTGGTCATCGCATTACTGGCACAGCTGATGAACCTGGTATTCAATCGCCTGGCGCAGTTGCTGATGCGAGGACGCACCAGCCAATAAGGGAATAGGCGGTAGCGCCACAAAACCGCCGGCGCAGTTTGTATCCGGCTTCGTAAACTAATCAAAAATCGTCCATTCCATGAGCCAGCTACGCACACCGGCAGAGGTACGCAACTTCCTGATCGGCTTTATCAGCCTGACCCTGCTGTCCGGCCTGACGATAGGCATGAATAAGGTACTTGGCACACTGCTAGGCATCCATCTGGAGGTGAATAACCTGCAGCTGGCCTTCATCAGCAGCGCTGAAACCCTGGCGATGGCAGTGGGCACCTTGCCAGCCGGTTTTATCCTCTCGCGTGGCAATCCAAAGTACCTATACGCCGCGGTCAGCCTTACGCTGTCGGCTGTATTTTGTATTCTTCCGTGGTTGCCGGGCTGGCACTGGGTGGCACTGCTGATGTTCCTGGTGGGCCTGTGCATTGCGTTGCGCATTGTCGCGATGAGTACCGTCTTCCTGGTGCGGCTGCCCGAGATTGGCCAGGGCAAGGCGGGCTGGTACAAGGGGACGCTGACGCTGGGCATGCAGTTCCTGGGGCCGTTGACCGGCAATTACCTGATTGCCCAGCTCGGCCTGAAAGCCGGCTTTCTCATCTCTGCGGCAATGTTCGCCTTGCTGGCGGTACTTGGATGGCAGGTCTTGCCTGCCGTGGCCGGCAATGGCAAGCGGGCAGGAAATGCGCAAAGCGCCAGTTCCCTTCGCGAACTGGTGCGCCTGCCTGCGGTGCGTACCACCTATCTGTTTGAAGTGCTGGCCAGTTTCACCGCGTCCAGCGTCGGCGTGTTCTCCATCCTGCTGGCCATCCGCGTGCTGCACTGGCCGCGCCAGCATTCGGTATGGCTGATGGCGGTGCAGGGCCTCAGCTTTGTCGCCGTGCTGCTGGTGCTGGGCAACGCCGTATTGAAAAGCCCCCACCGTGACCGCTACTACGGCGCTGCGCATCTGGCCATCATGGCTGCCTTGCTGCTGCTCGGCTTGCTGCCCTATACCGTATCTTATCTGTTCGCCTCGGTACTGCTGGGCCTTGGGCTGGGAGTGAACAATCTGGTCAATACCGACCGAATTGCCAGGGCGCCTGTTGACAAGGCAAAAGTGTCGTCCCATCTGACGCTGTTCGGCATGGCAGGCGGCGCCGGCGGCGCGCTGGCTGCGGGCCGGCTAGCCGACCTGATAGGCCTGCAGCATGTGTTCCTGGTATGGCTGTTGCCATGGCTCGTCGCCTGGCTGGCTTACCACTTGCGCAAAACTGAACCGGTATCCGCGCCGCCTGCGCCTGCTGCATTGGCAAACCCACTGGCACCCGCACAAGGAGAAGCAACAATATGAATGCCCCGATTTCCCCGCTGGCGCTGAACACCGCCCAATTGTCAGACCGGAAGCAGCGTGCAGGCGGACTTTCCATACGCCATGTGAGCAAGTCCTTTGCATTGAAAAGCGGACCGTTGCTGGTGCTGGATGATATTTCGCTGGAGATAGCGCCGGGTGAGTTTGTCGCCATCGTCGGCGGCTCCGGTTGCGGAAAATCCACGCTGCTGCGTTTGCTGGCCGGGCTGGACAATGAATACCACGGGCAGTTGCTGCATGACGGCGAAGCCGTCCGCGGCGCCAGCCTGCAGCGCGGCCTCGTATTCCAGGACCACCGGCTGTTTCCCTGGTTGACGGTAGAACAGAATATTGGCCTCAGCTTTACCAATACAGATGTGCCGGCTGCGGAGCGGCGCCAACGCGTGGCGGAAGAGATTGCGCGTGTCGGCCTGGACGGTTTTGCGGACGCCTATCCACACCAGTTATCGGGCGGCATGTCGCAGCGCGCGGCGATCGCGCGTGCGCTGGTAGGGCGCCCCGATGTGCTGCTGCTGGATGAGCCGCTTGGCGCACTGGATGCATTGACACGCCTGCGGCTGCAGCAGGAGTTGCGCCGCCTATGGCAGGAGGAGGGCATTACGATGGTGCTGGTGACGCATGACATCGAAGAGGCCGTCTATCTGGCGGATCGTGTCGTGGTGTTGGAAGCGCGTCCGGGGCGCATACGGCGGATACAGGAGGTGGCGCTGGCGCATCCCCGCCAGCGGGGCCAGTCCGGCTTTGTGGCTATCCGCGATGGCTTGCATGCCGATTTTGTTGAACTCGTTGACGAACCGCCTGTTGCGTTTGCGCCGGCTCCCGACGCGCGCTGGAGCGGCAATGAATGGGCGCAACGGCTGGCGCTGTAGCAAATGGCAATCCACTGCTGCGTGGCCAGCAGCGGCGCTGCTGCCGTGACAGCAGGAATAAGGCCATTTCAGAAATATTTACGCGTAATCAAAGACTTATGTGCCACACCCGTGCTGGCATCCGGCTTGCAACAAAGGGAGTGCCGGTAACCGGTACGGCCCCGGCGGGGAATCATCCCCCATTTATTTCCACCCAAGGAGAACATCATGAGCAATTCACTCGACACGCTGTGGTACACACGCTGCCCGGTTCCTACCGGTCTCGGCCTGGCCCTGCAAAAAGGCTGGCTGGAAGATGCTTTCCGTTCCAAGGCGACTAACATCAAATCCTTGCGCGAATCCAACGACAAGGCGGTGCGCGAATCCCATTTCGATCACACGCTACAAAATTCGGTACGCCACGGCGGCAATATTCCGGCTTTATGGGCCCGCGCGGCAGGGCGAGAAACGCGCGTGCTCGGCTTATCGTGGGCGGATGAAACGCAGCGTATCCTGACCCTGCCCAGTAGCGGCATCCGTACCGTGCGGGATCTGAAGGGGCGCCGTTTCGGCTTGCCGAAATGGGTTCATGCGCAGATCGATTTTGCGCGCGCCCAGGCGATCCGTGGTCTGGAAAACGCGCTGAAACTGGAAGGTCTGGAGGTCGCCGACGTGGAGCTGGTGGACTATGTGATCGATGCCGGCCAGAGCGACACTGTCGCTGAGCGCATAGCCGGCACCAACGTTTTTAGCGGCAGCCGCAGCGGCCAGAGTGCGGAACTGGTGGGCTTGCTGCGCGGCGAAGTCGATGCGATTTTCCTCAAGGGCGCCAGCGCCGCGCATACGGCGCATCAGTTTGGCCTGCATACCGTCATTGACACGGGAATCCATCCCGAGCCGCTGATCCGCGCCAACAACGGTACGCCTCGCACGCTGACTGTGGACGTGAACCTTATCGATCAGCATTTCGATGCCGCGGTCGGTATCGTCGAGCAGGTGCTCAGGGCGGAAACCTGGGCTCACAACAATCCCGACGAAACCCGCCGTTTCCTGGCGCGTGAGACCAATAGCAGCGAATACTGGGTTACGGCTGCCTATGGCGAAGATGCGCATCTGCGCGTGCATACCGATCTGTCCGGCACTTCCCTGGATGGCTTGCAGGGTTTCAGCGACTTCCTGTTTCGCTGGAAGTTCCTGCCTGCGCCGGTGGATGTCCGTGCATGGGTCGATCCGCGTCCATTTGAAACGGCGCAATCCTTGCTGAAGCGCGCCGCCTGATGAAGGCGCCGGCCCTGCTTGTTCGGCGTGTTCGGCTTGTATGCGTTGTCTGGCGATGTTGCGTGAGTTACACCGGCTGCCTGCGGGCAGCGTCGTTACTAGGCCTCGCTTTGTCTCTATGGCATGGTACGGCGGCCTTTGCCGGGCCGCCGGCTATACGCATTGCCACCACAGCTTTTACCGAGAATGGCAAGCTGGCCTTGAGCGGCATACCTTACCGCGTGCAGCAAGAAGGCTGGCTGGAACAGGAGCTGCAGAAACGCGGCGTCAAGCTGGAATGGTTTCCGGTCACCGGCGATACCGGGGCCACCATCAATGAAGCTTTTGCCAGTGGCCGTATCGACTTTGCCAGCTATGGCGACTTGCCTTCCGTGATATTGAATGCAGGCGGCGTGCGCACCCAGGTGGTGGTGCCGGCCGGGCGCGGCACCGACTTGTTCCTGCTGGTGGCGCCCGGCTCGACCGCCACTTCTATCCGCGACCTGAAAGGCAAGCGCATCAGCATCCACCATGGACGCCCCTGGGAGCTGGGCCTGCTGCACCTGATTGAAGACAACAAGCTGTCGCCGAAAGATTTCAAGCTGGTTAATATGGACATCAAGCCTGGCGCGGCGGCACTGGCAACCGGCGCGGTTGATGCGCTGTTTGTATTGAACGGCTACCAGCTGGAAGACAAGGGCGTGGGACGTATCATCTGGACCAGCAAGGGGCTGCCGGAACGAAAAATGCGCGCCGAACTGTGGGGCAGGCGCGATTTTACGCAGGCCAATGGCGCACTGACCGAACTGGTCGCCACCGCCTGGATCAAAGCCCAGTACTGGGCGGCGCAGGATGCGAACCGGGAGCTGGTAATAAAAGACGGTACCCGCCCCGGGGTTGCCGACAGTGTCGTCAGGCGTGTTTACGATGATCCTTCCCTCGCATGGAAAGACCGCTGGTCGCCCTTGTTTGACGACGTGGTGGTCCGGCATTACCGCGATGTGTCTTCATTTGCCAGGCAGCAGAAACTGATCCGCAAGGACATTGCCGCCGAAGAACTGCTGGAGCCGCGTTTTGTGGCCGCCGCACTGAAAAATCTCGGTCTGGGCGCTTATTGGACCGCACAGACTGCGCCTGTAAAGAAATGAATTCTTATAAAAAGACACGGAGAATCCGTCATGAGTGAACATGCGCGCGAGCAGCCGGCCACCATCTGGTACACCCGCGGCTCGGTGCCGACGCCGCTGGGCATCAGCGCCCAGCTGGGCCTGCATGCGAGGGAGTTTGCCGCCGACGGCATCGCGATTAAATCGCTGCAGGCATCGGATGATCCGGCTGAACTGGCTTCCCATTTTGAGCACAGCCTGCCTGATTCCTTCCGGCTGGGCGGCGCCGCACAGCCCATCTGGGCCCGGGCAAAAGGGCGGGATACGCGGGTGATCGGCATTTCCTGGATAGACGAATACCAGGCCATCCTGGCGCTGCCGGAATCAGGGATCCGATCCGCTCGCGACCTGAAGGGCCGCAAGCTGGCGTTACCGCGGCAGGCGCCGGGCAACTACGGCATCGACGTAGGCCGTGCCACCGCATTGCGCGGCCTGCTGGTGGCGCTGGAAACGGCAGGACTGGGTCATGCCGATGGACAATGGATAGACGTCGCGCAGCGCAGCCTGGATGCCGTGCCGGAACCCGACACGGAAGTGAGGCGCGGCAGTCCGCATCGTTATACCGCGCTGGCGCATGCCCTGGTAAAAGGCGAGGTGGATGCGATCTATGTCAAGGACGTGCGCGGCGCCGAGCTTGCCCACCTGCTTGATGCGCGCGTCGTGATCGACCTTGGGTTTCACCCCGACCCCTGGGTACACGTGAACAACTGTACGCCCCGCCCCCTGACCGTCAATGCACTGACGCTGCAGCAGCATCCGGATCTGGTCAGGCGTTTCCTGGTGGGGCTGGATGAAGCCGATGCCTGGGCCCGGCGCAACCCCGAGCAGGCGCTGACGCAGATTGCCCGCGAGACCAATTGGGCCGAAACATGGGTACGCTTTGCTTACGGTGACAAGCTGCACGAAAGCCTGGGCGTCGGCTTTTCTGAAAAATCCATTCGCGGCCTGACAATGTTCAAGGAATTCCTGCTGGAATGGGATTTCCTGAGCCAGGATTTCAGTATCGACGACTGGCTCGATCCCCAGCCTTTGCGCGCGGCGCAGTTTAATGTGCGATGAGTAAATGTTTGTTTTACTTTCCTTTGCACGCGGCCCGGCGCGGCGGTGAAGGAAAATATGTCTCTTGCAGAAACTTCAACGGCCAGGCCTATCCTCGGGTAAGCGATAGCTGCTGGACATTTCTTCGGGCGTAAAAATTGCCTGCAGGCGCGTCAGCAGTTCGCCGCTGGCCCTGATCTGCACCAGCAATGCCTGTATCTGGTCGGCATCGCTTTTTTGTAAGGCCCTGGACATATAAACGCCTGAACTGGATGTGGGGATGCCGCCCAGCCTCGTATAGTGAACTGTCTTGCTCAGGCTGTCTTTCAGCCCCAGGGCGGCCACTTCTCCGGCGAAAGTAATGGACGGCATATACGCATAATCGGCATGACCGATCTGCATCTTGCGCACGATGGTCTGCGCATCCTTCACGTATTCCAGCTTACCCCTGCGCTCCAGTTTTTCCAGCATTGCCAGGTAGTCGGGGCCGTAATTGAATCCGCGCACCACGTTTAGCTTGATTCCGGGTTTGTCCAGCAACTCCTGCACCGTGGCGGGAGGCGCATCGCTCCGGTTGCTGATCAGCATCCATTCCGTCCCCGTCATCGCTATAAAATTACCCCAGGCGCCGCGCTCGTCCGACTTGACCGACCCCACCAGCAGATCGGCTTTTCCGGCGGGCATCATCATCTCCGCGCGGGCGCGCGACATAATCGGGAAAACAAACTCGCAACCTATCCTGGCTCCGCCTTCCCGCAGCATTTCCGGGTAAATGCCAGACACTTGGCCGGTGGCATTATCGACGACAATCATTTTCCCCAGCGGCGAAGCGGGCACGACAATAGGCCGCGAGCAGACGGCCAAGCCTGGCATGCCTAGTATCATGGAAACAGTCAATAAGCTCAGTTTGGCGAGCATGGGGGCTTGAGGTAGCACTGCGGTGGATGTCCACTTCCATTTTAGCGCCGATCGTGCAATTCACCAGCAATTGCGTCGCTGTTGTGCGATATGGAGCCGAAATGGGGCGCCGATATCCGGATTCTGGCTGAGATTAGGATTTTCCTGCCTACCGCAGGCCGCGGAGTCGCTTGTAAGCGATTCCCTTCGAATCCCCCCGTAAGCCATACTGGTGGCTTACTAGTTTCCGCCTGTTCTCCCAATGAAAAAAGCCGCCTGATTTTTTCAATCAGGCGGCTTTTTAAGTATTACTGGCGGAGACTGAGGGATTCGCCTACGTTCCGCAGGCCGCGGAATCGCTCGCAAGCGATTCCCTTCGAATCCCCCCGTAAGCCATACTGATGGCTTACTAGTCTCCTTCTGAAATGAGAAAAGCCGCTTAACTGACGTTAAGCGGCTTTTCAATGTTACTGGCGGAGACTGAGGGATTCGAACCCTCGATACAGGTTTAAGCCCATATGCTTCCTTAGCAGGGAAGTGCCTTCGACCACTCGGCCAAATCTCCACACTGTTCTTTTGCGGCGTCGTTACCTTCGTCGCAATCGAGAACCGAGATAATAGCCGCTTGCGCGGCTTTGGTCAACAGTAACTGCCGCCAAAGTTATGCTTTTTGCTTCCTGGCCTGATGCGGTGCGGCCGGGTGCATTGCCAGGTCTGTTATTGCGTCTGTCTTACGCCGATTCCAGGCCGAAGGCCTTGTGCAGCGAGCGCACGGCCAATTCCATGTATTTTTCGTCAATCAATACCGAAATCTTGATTTCCGATGTGGAGATCATCTGGATATTGACGCTTTCGTCTGCCAGCGTGCGGAACATTTGCGAAGCGATGCCGACATGGCTGCGCATGCCCACGCCGACTACCGACACCTTGGAGACTTTTGGATCGCCGATGATGTTGCCGGTGCTGATATGTTCCTTGACGCTGGCTTCCAGTACCTGCATGGCCTTGGTGTACTCGCCGCGCGGCACGGTGAAGGTAAAGTCGGTCTTGCCGTCCACCGACTGGTTCTGGATGATCATGTCCACTTCGATGTTGGCATCGGCGATGGGGCCGAGGATCTGGTAGGCAATGCCTGGCTTGTCCGGCACGCCGAAAACGGTGATCTTTGCTTCATCACGGTTAAACGCGATGCCGGTGATGGTAGCTTGTTCCATGTTTGTATCTTCCTCGAACGAAATCAGGGTGCCGGAGTTGGCTTCTTCTTCCAGCGGTATCATAGGGTCGGTCAGTGACGACAGCACGCGGGTAGGCATGCGATAGTTGCCGGCGAACTCCACCGAGCGTATCTGCAGCACTTTGGAACCCAGCGACGCCATTTCCAGCATTTCTTCAAATGTCACTGTCTTCAGGCGGCGGGCATCGGACACCACGCGCGGATCGGTCGTATAGACGCCGTCAACGTCGGTGTAGATCAGGCATTCTTGCGCCTTCAGCGCAGCGGCAACCGCTACTGCAGACGTATCAGAGCCGCCGCGGCCGAGCGTGGTGATATTGCCGTTCTCATCCACACCCTGGAAGCCGGTGATGATGACGATCTTGCCTGCATCCAGGTCGGCGCGCACTTTAGCGTCGTCAATCGACGCAATGCGGGCCTTGGTGAAGGCAGAGTCGGTCTTGATCGCGACTTGCCAGCCGGCATAGGACACAGCCTGCTTGCCGATGGCTTGCAGTGCCATGGACAGCAAGCCTACCGACACCTGTTCGCCGGTGGAGGCGATCATGTCCAGTTCACGCGGGTCGGGCTGGGCCATGATTTCCTTGGCCAGACCGATGATGCGATTGGTTTCGCCGGACATTGCTGACGGCACCACGACTATCTGGTGACCGGCGTCATGCCATTTGGCAACGCGTTTGGCGACATTCTTGATACGTTCTGTCGAACCCATCGAAGTACCGCCGTATTTGTGGACGATTAAAGCCATAGATATCAAAAAAGTAATGCCGGAAACCGGATAAGCCGGCAACCAGGCGCGGTGCAGCATGCAGTGCATGACGTGTAAGGCGCGAGGCTGCGATTTATGCAGGCCGCCTGAAGCAGGGTGGGAAATGCGGAAAATCAACCCCTTACTCTACATGCTGCTACGCAAAATAACAAGTTGGGTCTGCCTATTATTTAAGCAGTAACGAAATGAAAGTTTGAAATTGCATGCAAAAACTGATGAAAATGCGTTGCCGGCAGCAACAGGTCTGCACTTGTCAGGAGGGCGCTTGGTAATTCAGTTCAGCGATATTTTGAGCGGGAAGGTGGAGGTGTAGGTAAATAATATCAATTATATTCAAGCACTTACGCTGTAGGTATTCGTATTCCGATAACGGTTGCAGGCGATGATCCGGCATCGCCTGCGGGCCTGATATCGGAAAAGCGGAGGGCGCTGTAAAATTTTTTGTCATTACTATTTTGCATAAAGATATAAGCAAAAGATTGCAGCCCCGTCGCCTTGCTGTTTCTATTTTGTTACTGATGATGCCATGCGCCTGCTTCTTGCCTCATAAGCCTTCAGGTGGATGTAAGCCACACGCAGCAATGGCAGGCCGGGCTCCTGTAACCCCAGTTGCTGGCCACGCGCTATCAGGTTGCCGATGATCTGGTCTGCTTCTACCCGCGCATGGTTCTCGATATCGCGGAACATCGACGCCGTTAACGGCGAACCCTTGGCCGTCAACAGTTTTTGCAGATATTCTTCGAAAGGAGCCGATGGTGGATAAGCTGCTGCGGCGGCAATGCTGCGGCATTCATCCAGCATTGCCAGCACAAACTGTTGGCCGCCCGGTGCTTCCAGGATGTCGCCGATTGCGCTGCGCATCAGACTGGTGCTTGCTGCCAGCGAAGCCAGCAGCACCCATTTTTCCCACATCGACTGCAGGATGTTTTCGCTGAGAACAGGATCGAATCCCGCATCCGACATCACTGCCAGTGCTGCCTTGACGCGTTCCGTTACCACGCCGTCGCGCGGGCCGAAAGTCAGTGTATGCGAAGCTGCCAGGTGCAGGATGGCGCCGTCGGCATTTACCGTGGAAGAAATGGCGCATTGGCCGCCCAGCACGCGTTCCTTGCCGAAGCGCTGCTCCAGCGTATCCAGATGGCGCATGCCGTTCAGCAGGGGCAGGATCAGCGTGTGTTCGCCCATCCCCGGTGCAAAGGAGTTGATCGCATCATCCAGGTCATAGGCCTTGCAGCTGAGGATTATCAGATCGTAGCCCGGCTGCAATTGTTCGCTCAGCACGGTGGGCGGTGCCGCCAGCGACAGATCGGCAACCGGGCTTTTGATGACCAGGCCGTTCTTGGCCAGCAGGGCTGCGCGCTGCGGCCGCACCAGGAAGGTAACGTCCCTTCCTGCAGCGAGCATCCTGCCGCCAAAATATCCACCTACCGCACCAGCGCCCACAACGAGTACACGCATGTTAAATCTCCCTTTTTTGTTGAAATATGAATTGCATTAGATGAGCTGCTTCCATGGGAAATGATTATTGCACAGAACCATAAATGTCATCGAAGGCGGCTCTCCGGTCTGCAAGCGGGCCTCTTGCATAGGCCTTGTGCGATATCGCACAGACCGCCATGTTCTTCGCTGCAATCCTGCATTGTGGCGTGGTCACGTGCAGCATCGCCGCCCACATACGACAAGCCGAAATAGTCAACAAGCCGGACCGCAACCGGCAAACGGGAGATCAACTTGACAGAACCGCGCAAAGGCCAGGCACCGGCAAAGCTGAAAAGGGATGAGTTCCACCTGGAGTTCAGGCGTTCCTTTGTGGATCCTTCGTTTGAAGCGGTGAAAGGCGAAATCGGGAAAATCGAACAGGTCGCCTGGGACAATTACATCAATAGCCACAAGGCGCCCATCACCGAAAAAGCCGGCCCGGAATTTGCGGACCCCGATTACGATATGTCGGTGGAATGGCGCGCGACGCGCGACAGGCTGATTGCGGCAGAAGCCGTGCAAAAAGATCCGGCAACCCAATCCCGCGTCCTGCTGATCTGCAGCTCCGCGCGCAACGACGGCAGCTGCCCTGGAGAAATTTCAAAGACCTTCCGCATGACCAAACTGGCAGTGGAAGTGCTGGAGTCGGCGGGCATGCAGGCCGATGTGCTTGACCTGAGCGAACTCATTTCCGCGTACGACAAGCATATCTACCCGTGCAAGGGCTGTGTATCGACCGCCATGCCGCTGTGCCATTGGCCGTGCAGTTGCTACCCCAACCACGGGCAGCGCCAGACGAATGACTGGATGGCCGAGATCTATGAAAAATGGGTGGCCGCACATGCCGTCATCATCATGACGCCGGTGTACTGGTACCAGACGCCGGGTGTGCTGAAACAGATGATAGACAGGCTGGTGTGCGCCGACGGAGGCAATCCGGACCCGACGACGACCTCCGGCAAGAACGCCAGCAAAGCCAAGGACCTGGAACTGCAGGGATGGCCGTATCCCAAGCATCTGGCAGGCCGCGCCTATGGTCTGGTCGTACATGGGGACGTTGCCGGTATTGAGGGAGTACGGCGTGGCTTGTCGGACTGGCTGGACTGGATGGGCCTGATTGAAGCCGGCAAGATGGCGCGCCTGGACAGGTTCATCGGCTACTACGAATCCTATGCGAAAAGCCATGAAGTGCTGGATCTTGACTTGGCGATGCAGGAAGAGGTGCGCAATGTTGCCAGGGCAGTTGCCAACGCAGTGTCCGGCATCAGGGCCGGACATCTGGCTGAGCCCGATGAAGGGCTGCGGCCTCCCCGCCCCAAATAAGCGCTTCGCTTTTTCCTACATCAGCGCAATGCCCGTTCTTACGGGCATCCTACAGCCATGCACCGGCCGAATTGCTAACATGGATTCCCGATCCAGCCCTGCATGCAAAGGAGAAATTCCATGAGCGTCAACTCTTTGGTAAGTCCATTCTTTTCCCGAAAACCCCATCGCAAATCCATGGTCATACTGGCGGCCGCAGGGCTTGCCGTAGCCGGTGCAATAGCTGCGGTGTCGCATGCGCGCGCTGCATCAAAGGAAGTAGAGGGGCAGCTTGGCCGCATCGATAAGGAATTCCTGCTGGATGCCGCGCAGGCCGGTACTACGGAGATTCTTGCGAGCAAAACTGCTTCCGGCAAGAACGCCTCGCAGCCAGTAAAAACATTTGCTGCCGCCATGGTGCTCGACCACACCAAGGTCGCTGATGAGTTGAAGCAGCTGGCCAGCAGCAAGGGCGTCAGCGTGCCCGACGAGCCGGGCATGAAACAACAGGCGCTGATGGCCAAATTGAATGTGCTGAACGGACCGCAATTCGATCAGCTGTATGCAGACGAGGTAGGTGTGGCAGCGCATAAGGAAGCCGTTGCACTGTTCCGCAAGGCTTCAATCAGCGGGAAAGACGCAGATGTGAAAGCGTTTGCGCAAAAGCATCTGCCCGCGCTGGAACATCATCTGCAAATGGCGCAAAACCTGAAAACGGCGGTGGACAAGCAACAGTAGCGGCAAGATAAAATAGAGCGGACAGGAGGCAGTATGCAACGGGCATTGTGGAAGGGCGCCATCAGCTTCGGGCTGGTGCATATACCGGTGGAACTTTTTTCTGCGGTAAAAGAGCATGATCTCGACCTGACGATGCTGGACAGGCGCGACTTTTCGCCCATTGGTTTTCGTCGCTATAACAAGCATACCGGCAAGGAAGTAAAGTGGGATGACATCGTCAAAGGATATGAGTACAAGGACAACGAATATGTTGTGCTGTCGGACGAAGACTTGAAGCGCGCCAACGTGGAAGCGACGCAGACGATAGACATCCTTGCCTTTGTCGATGCCGCCGATGTTCCGCTGACCTACTATGACCACCCCTACTATCTGACGCCCGGCCGCGGCGGTGACAAGGTGTATGCGTTGCTGCGCGAGACTTTGCGGCGCGCCGGCAAGGTCGGCATTGCGCAGGTGGTGATACGCACCAAGCAGCATCTGGCGGCGCTGGTGTGCATGGACCAGATGATCGTGCTGAATACCCTCAGGTATGACGATGAGATACGCGACACCGGCGAACTGGATGTTCCCGCCAAAAGCCTGAAGACGTCCGGCATCAGCGACAAGGAAGTGCAGATGGCGCTGTCGCTGGTGGAGGGCATGACGGAAAAATGGGAACCGCAGCAGTACCATGATACCTATCGCGAGGATGTGCTCACGCTGGTCAAGAAAAAAGTCAAGGCAAGGCAGACCAAGACCATCACCGAGCCGCAACCTGAACGGGAGCAGCCTTCCAGCGCCAAGGTAATCGACCTGATGGCGTTGCTGAAGCAGAGTCTCGGAGGCAAGCCGGGCGCAAAGTCCGCAGCCAAGACAGAAACCCGGACTTCTGCCAAGCCGGTAACGCTGCATGCTGTACCTGCCGGCGCAGGCAAAACCGGGAAGTCCTCCGCTACGGCAAAAACTGCCGCCAAAAAAACAGCAAAGCCGGCGCGAGCCAAAGCGCCCGCGAAACGCGCTCCAGCGGCGCAGCGGGCACGCGCCTGATCTTGCTTTTGGCCGGGGCGGCGTAGTTGTCTTTCAGAAAGGCGGTCCGCTCCTACATGCAGTGGTGCAGGCATCCTATATTTCGCCCCCGAACGACTGCTTACAATAAATCCATTGTCCCGGACTTTGTCCGGCAACCTATCATGCTTGTTATTTATTACTGGAGTTTGCCATGTCTACTTTTGTCCCTCAAGACCGCCGCAATATTTTCAGCGTCTATGCCACCAGGCAGGGTGATGGCACCTACACCGGCCACGTGCGGCATCAGGTAGAAGGATCGCCCGACAAAGAAAATATCTACGATGCTGGAACTTCGGGCACGGAAAAAGAAGCGCTGGAAGAAGCGCACGCTTTCGCCGCCAAATATATCTCGGATCATAATTACGATGATCTGCGGGATGCCGATATGGTTGCCCCACTATCCAGTTAAAGCTTTTGAACAGGTGCTGCTCTCGCTAAAGCAGGCGGCAGTCCTGCTTTGTTTTAGTTGCGGTATGCTTGGCGTAGTGCTTAGATGTCCTTGCAGGTCTCACCCATAACGGGATTCAATATGAACAAATCCGCGCAGCGCAAGACAAACCGGCTGATACAGCAATCTTCGGAGTTGATGTTTGCCGTTCCGCAAGTGATGGCCCACAGGCTGACGCGCATGGCGCTTGCCGGCCACCAGCCGGGGGCTAAAGACGCCAAGGAATTTCAGTTGATGGGTGCCGAGAAAGTGGCGGCATTCAATGAATCCTGGATGGCAATGGCGACGCAGGCAATGCAGTCTCAGCAGCAGGTCGCACTCGGTATGATGAGTGCATGGCTGAACCCCACACGCAATGCCTACGGCAGCGTCAGCCAATTACAGTCCGCCGCGCTGGATATCATTGAAAAGGGTTTTTCTCCTGTGCACAAGCGCGCCGTCGGGAATGCACGGCGACTCGGCAGGAACAAGGCGAAATAAGCCAGGTTGGCTTGTACAGCGGCCTAGCGCCAGTCTGATTCGAACAGGTAGTCCTGCTTGTGCAGATCGCGATAGGCCTGATACAGGAACATGCCTACGCCGCACGCAACTATGAGGACCGATACAGTCCATAGCCATTGCGGCAACTCGTCGCGGCACAGGCCTGTATAGCTGCATACAGTCCCCTGCGAAACCCGCAGGAAATTAATCAGTGCCAGCCCGAGGATCGAGAGAAAAAAATACTTAAAGCAGCGATATTTGTTAGGAATTTTACGCATTTTGAGTCCCTCCTTTAAAATCAAGATAGCTTAAAAATGCGGTGCAGTGTTGTTAAAAAAAGCAAAAAATTACGCGCCCAATGCAGTAGTTCAGGCGCCGTCATTTCAAATCATCGGCTTAAGCTCTCAAGTTAAAGTGTTACCTCAAAATTTATTTTTTTGCATACTGTATGTTTGCTGAAACTTCTGTTATCAACTACCACACTTGAAAAAATTTTGTAGTCTTCATCCTACATTCCCTTGGGCAAGTGGCTGCTGGCAGAACCAGATGGCGCGCCTTATCATGCAAAAGAATATACGTGCCAAAACTGTGCGCTAACGCTGTACTGGCGCATACGCGATATTGTGCGATATTTATTGCGCAGTATGAGGTTTTGATGCGGGTGCAAATGACACGACGGCTGCATCAGCGGACTCCGTTGTCGTTATACTCAGGATACTTACAATTTAACCAGCTCAGCACATCATGCATTTTGACCATAACGACGCCGCCAACGGCCAGGCTGACGCGAATTCTTCAGGCGCCGAAGGTGAGGGGCTGCGCATAATGGTGGTTGAGGACAACCTGAACTTGAAAGACATGTTGTGCGACATGCTGGAGCTGCTGGGTCAGGCGCCGCAAGGCGCGGGTGATGCCGAGCAGGCGCTGGTGCTGGCGGAACAACAGGCCTTCGACGTGCTGCTTACCGATGTCAGCCTGCCCGGCATGTCCGGCATAGAGTTGGCCAAGCAGCTGCTGGTGAAACAGCCGGATATCCAGGTTGTATTTGCCTCGGGATACGGGGCGCAAATGGTGCAGCACCTTAAATTCAAAAGCCGCGTTTTACCGAAACCGTATGACGTCGTGCAGATACAGCAATTGCTCGCAGGGCTGTCCAGAATTACCTGACAGCCGGTACGCAGCATCCCCGATTGATCCTCTACGAAGGCCGCCTTGATGCGGCGCTGAAACGCGGGGGAAAGGAATGGAAACAGGCCGTCAGGCCGGATCGTGGAGCGGAGTTTGGAAGCAGAATCGGACCAGGTATTTGACATAGAACTGAAGTTGCTGCTGGAAGCGATCTTGCTGCGCTACCAGCATGATTTCAGAAATTATTCCGTTGCTTCATTGCGCCGACGCATGGAGCAGGCGATGCAGCGTTTCGCCTGCAATACCTTGTCCCAACTGCAGGATAAGGTATTGCATGAGCCCGCGGTGTTTGCGCAGATGCTGCCATTCTTTACCGTGCAGGTCAGCGAGATGTTTCGCGATCCAGAATATTTCAAAGCCCTGCGCGAACAGGTCGTACCTGTATTAAAAACTTATCCTTCCATCAAGATCTGGGTGGCGGGGTGCAGCAGCGGCGAAGAGGTCTGGTCGCTGGCTATCCTGCTGGAGGAGGAGGGTTTGCTGGAACGCACCATGCTGTATGGCACCGACATTAATCCCGACGCACTGAAAATCGCCGAAGCCGGCATTTATGCAGCAGACAGGCTGGCGCAGTTCAGCACCAGTTATCAGTTGGCCGGCGGCAGGAAGTCGCTGTCGGAGTATTACACTGCTGCTTATAAGGGCGCAATTTTCGACCGCCGCCTGCGCCAGCAACTTGTATTTGCCGACCATAGCCTGGCGACCGATAGCGTGTTTTCGGAGGTGCACCTGGTGTCCTGCCGCAATGTGCTGATCTATTTCAACCGCGAATTGCAGGACAGGGCTGCGGCGCTGTTTCATGAAGCGCTGGTCAACCGGGGCTTTCTCGGACTGGGTATGAAGGAAAGCTTGCGCTTCAATGCACAGGCCGGCAACTTCTGCGAGTTCTCGCGGCATGAAAAAATCTATCAGCGCATTTAGGAAGCATCGGCATGGAAAACGAGATACAGCTGATCGCAATCGGCGCTTCTGCAGGCGGTGTGGAGGCCCTGGGAATACTGCTGCAAGCCTTGCCGCCGGATTGCGGGTGCGCGGTGGCGATCGTCCTGCACATGCCTCCCGACAGGAGCAGCCTGCTGCCAGAGCTATACCAGCCGCGCTGCGCGCTGCGCATCAAGGAAGTGGAGGACAAAGAGCCGGTGCAGGCTGGCACAGTGTATTTTGCTGCGCCCAATTACCATATGCTGATTGAACCTGATTTCACTTTTTCATTATCGATGGATGCGCCCGGCAATTATTCTCGCCCTGCGATTGATTTTTTACTGGATTCTGCAGTGCACGCGTACCGCCAACGAATGCTGGCGATTATACTGACAGGCGCCAGCATTGATGGCGCAGCGGGCCTGAAAGAGGTCAGGGCGCGTGGTGGCCTGGGGTGGGTGCAGGATCCGCAACAGGCCGCATCGCCTGTCATGCCGGCCGCGGCGATAGCGCTGGCCGGCGCCGACCGCATCATGAGCCTTGCAGAAATGGCGGCGGATCTGGCCGCCTGGAAAAATAACATACCGAAGACCTACAAGTGACTGCTCCCATACCTATCCTGGTTGTTGACGATACCCAGCAAAACCTGACTGCGGTAGAAGCGCTGCTGTCCCGCCCTGATATCGTCATCCTGAAAGCATCTTCCGGTGCGGAGGCGCTGGAATTGCTGCTGGTGAAAGAAGTGGCCCTTGCATTGATCGACGTGCAGATGCCGAATATGGATGGATTTGAGCTGGCGGAGTTGATACGCGGCAGCGAACGCACGCGTTCCATTCCGCTTATTTTTCTGACAGCAGCCACGCGCGAACCCAGCTACAGTTTCAGGGGCTATGAGGCCGGGGCGGTGGATTTCCTGTTCAAGCCCATTGACGGCAAGGCGCTGATCAGCAAGGTCAATGTCTTCGTTGAGCTGTATCAGCAGAGGAAACTGCTGTCCAGCCAGCTTGAGGAACTGCGCCACTCGCTGCACCTGAATGAAATGTTCACGGCGGTGCTGGGGCACGACCTGCGTACTCCTTTGTCTGTTGTCATGAATGGCGCCATGCTGCTGCCGATGATGACGGATCATCCGAAAGTGAAAGTGACTGCCGGACGCATAGAGTCCAGCGCGCGCCGTATGGCGCAGATGGTGGACCAGCTGCTGGATCTGGCCAGGATACGTTCCGGCGGTTTGCAACTGGACCAGAGCGTCGCCAATTATGAAGAGCTGTGCCGCGGCATGGTGGAAGAGTTGCATTTGTCCGCCAAGGAATCCAGGATCAGCCTGCACAGCAGCGGCGACGTCAGCGGCAGCGTAGACGCCTGCCGTTTTGAACAGGTCATCGGCAATCTGCTGAACAACGCATTGCAGCACGGCGAGCCGGGACAGCCGGTCTCGCTGCAGATAGATGGCAGCGACAGGGACTGGATCGTGCTGAAGGTCGGGAATCGGGGCGTTATCGACGCGCAGCAGCTACCGCTGATTTTCAAACCTTTCCATCAGGGCAGCGACCGCCGCAATCCTTCGCAGGGACTGGGCCTGGGCTTGTATACCGTCAGCAAATTCATTGGCGCACACGGCGGCACTGTGGAAGTGGATTCCACTCCTGAGCACGGTACGGTGTTCACGTTGCGGATGCCGCGACGTCGGACAGCCGTGGAAAGCGTCCTGGCATTATGAATACGACAGCGCTACGGGGCGGTGAAGCCGGCGAACTGATACGGCGCTTTGACTGGACGCGGACCACGTTGGGCGCAATGGACAGCTGGCCGCAGGCCTTGCGGACGGTAGTGGATATTATGCTCAATTCCGACGTGGCAATGGTTCTGATGTGGGGGCCGGAGCATGTCATGCTTTACAACGACAACTATGCGCCGATTGCCGGACGGCGCCATCCGCAGGCATTGGGCGGCAAGGTTGAATCCACCTGGCCGGAAATCTGGGACTGGAACCAGCGTGTCATTGAAGCCGGCTTTCGCGGAGAGTCGCAGTCTTACCAGCGGGTGAATCTGGCCGTGGAGCGGAATGACGTATCGGAAGAGGTCTGGTTCGATCTGTTTTACACTCCCGTGCGCGGGGATGGCGGCGACATCGGCGGCGTGCTATGCACGGCGATTGAAATTACCGAACAAATCCGTGCCGAGCAAAGCCAGCAACTCGCCAATGCAGAACTGAATAGGCTGAACCGCCTGCTGGAAGATGAAAAGAGTGTCGTCAAGGCGGCCAATTCCAGCCTGAGCGCCGAGACGGGGCTGCTGCGCGAGCTGTTCCAGCAGGTTCCCAGTTTCATGGCGGTGTTGCGCGGGCCGGACCACGTGTTCGAACTCGCCAACAAGCCCTATCTGCAACTGATAGGCAACCGCGAAGTGGTAGGGAAAGGCGTGGAAGAGGCCTTGCCTGAGATCAGGGGGCAAGGTTTCATTGATTTGCTGGATCGTGTCTACGCCACGGGAGAACCGTATGTAGGCAAGCATGCCAAAGTCATCCTCAAAAGCGACGGCGACGGGCCCTTGCGGCAGCGTTTTGTCGATTTCGTGTATCAACCCATTCGCAGCGCAAACGGAGAAATATCCGGCATCTTCATCGATGGCCTGGACGTGACCGAACGTACCGCCACCGAAGAGCGTCTGCGCATCGCACAGCAGGCGGGCGGTATAGGCAGCTTTGAATGGTTTCCCGGCACCGGAATGATGGTCGTCTCGGATACGTACCGGCAGCTCTTCGGCATTGCCGACGGCGCCGAAGTTACCGCCGACTTGTTGACCAGCCTGGTGCACCAGGAAGATCGCGCAAAAATAGGCCCGGTTCGATTTCTGAACAATGAAAATCCGCTTGCTTATGCCGAATACCGTATTACCCGTCTTGATAATGGGGAGCTGCGCTGGATTGCGCGCCAGGGTGAAGTGATCGGCAGCGACACGCTGGAATTGCAGCGCTATGTGGGCGTGGCGCTGGACATCACTGAACGCAAGGAGATTGAGCAGGCTTTGCGTGCCAGTGAAGACAGGCTGAAAGCGATATTCGGCCAGGCTTCCGTGGGCTTGTCCGAGCTGGACCTGGCAGGCGGATTCAAGCGTGTCAACGGCGCGCTATGCCGCATGCTGGGCCGTCCCGAAGAAGAGCTGCTGAGGCTGAACATGAACGACATCATTCATCCCGACGACATGCAGGGAAATGCGCTCAAGTTCCGCCGCCTGGTGGAAACAGGCGAGGCATTTACACTGGAAAAACGCTACCTCAAGCCGGGCAATACTTACGTATGGGTGTCGAGCAGCGTCAGCCGGCTGGTGGACGAACACGGGCAAGCGCAGGCGCTGATTGCTGTCAAAACCGACATCACCGAACGCCGCCGCATAGAAGAAGCGTTGCGCGAGATGAACGAAACCCTGGAGCAGCGTGTCGCTGACGAAGTCGCGCAACGGGCCAAGGCGGAAGATGCGCTCCGGCAAGCGCAAAAAATGGAGGCCGTTGGCCAGCTGACGGGTGGAGTTGCGCATGATTTTAATAATGTGTTGCAGATCATTTCCGGCAATCTGCAGCTGATGCGCCTGCATTCCGGCAGCGACAGTATTGCGCAAAGACGGCTGGACACTGCGATAGCGGCGGTCGAGCGCGGTGCAAAATTGTCCATGCACCTGCTTGCCTTTGCGCGCCGCCAGCCTCTGCAGCCGGTGGTCGCGGATCTGGGCCGGCTGGTGCGCAATATGGATGAGTTGCTGCGCCGTGCCCTGGGCGAGGCGATAGAGATCGAAACTGTCGTCAGCGGCGGGTTGTGGAATGTGCTGATCGACCCCGGCCAGATTGAGAACGTGATCCTGAACCTGGCCATCAATGCCCGCGACGCCATGAAGGGCGATGGCAAGCTCACGATAGAACTGGGGAATGCAATGCTGGATGACTACTATGTGCAAAGCGTCCCTGATTTGCCGGCCGGCCAGTATGTGATGCTGTCGGTATCGGACACGGGCTGCGGCATGTCTGCCGAGATAGTGGAAAAAGCGTTTGAACCTTTCTTCACGACCAAGCCGGAGGGCGAGGGCACTGGCCTGGGCCTCAGCATGGCATACGGTTTTGTCAAGCAAAGCCGTGGCCACATCAAGATCTATAGCGAGCCCAAGCAGGGAACGACAATCAAGATTTACCTGCCGCGTTCGCTGCAGGCCGAGGTGGAAATTCCCGGCGTGCTGACCGGGCCGGTGGTGGGCGGCACTGAGACCATACTAGTGGTGGAAGATGATGCGGGCGTGCGCACCACGGTTGTCGACATGCTGACGGCGCTGGGCTACCGTGTACTGAAGGCAGAAAACGGCGAAAGTGCGCTGGTGATCCTCAAAAGCGGCGTACCCATCGATTTGCTGTTTACCGACGTGGTGATGCCGGGGCCGGTGCGCAGCCCCGATCTGGCGCGGCAGGCGAAGGAAGTGTTGCCTGACATTGCAGTACTGTTTACATCCGGCTACACGCAGAATGCCATCGTGCACGGCGGGCGCCTGGACCCCGGCGTGGAGTTGCTCAGCAAGCCGTACCAGCGAGAGGAACTGGCGCGCAGGCTCAGGCATATCCTGGCAAACCGTCAGCAGAAGATGCAGGCGCGGTTATTTTCTTCCGGCGAGCGCACCGGCGTCGCAACAGTGTCATCCGAACCTGCGGCAAGTGCGTTAAAGGTACTAGTAGTCGAGGATGATCTGGATTCGCAACAGATGGTGTGCGAGTTGCTGGGCATGCTGGGCCATAGCGCTACCGGCCTGTCCGACGCGGAAGAGGCGTGGGAATTATTGACCAGGGGAAACTTCGACATCCTTTTTACCGACGTCAGCCTGCCCGGTATTTCCGGTGTGGAACTGGCAAAGAAAGTCGTGCGCAACAAGCCGGAAATGCGGGTGATTTTTTCCACCGGCTACGGCAAGGAGTCGCTGGACAATATAGGTTTCAAGGCCAGCATGCTGCGTAAGCCTTATGATTTGATGCAATTGAAGGCGGCGCTTGAAACTGGCGGAGAGTAACAAGCGAATAGAAGCAGAAAACGGCAGGCGCGCAGAATAGACTCCGCGCATAGCGGCAGGCATCCAGTACTGTCAGGATGCCTGGCATAAAGCAGGGATGCAGGGCTGCGGAGAATTGCAGAAATGTTCAGAATGGCGAGTACGATCTAATGCGATAGAAGGCACAATGCGGCCAATGCAAGCATGGGTACGCCAAATAGCCAGAGGACGGCAAGTTTATGCATGATGGACTCCTTTCCTGGACAACAAATGATTTTCCGTTGCACATTGCGTGCACATTACGTATTGCGCAGCGGATGGTTTTAAGTGCAGTGTAATGTTGGTGTGCAATGTTCGAAGTGCTGAACAGAGCGTCAAAACATCGGTAATTATCGGTAATTAATAGAAACTAACGTAACTGGGCAACATGACAGCGTAATGACGTATTCGCCCGACGTCCGATGTCTGATGTCCGACCCCGTTAACCGCGGCTGTCGCTGATGCTGCGTCCGGGATGGCTTCTGCTCATCCGCATAGGCGCTCTGGCGGGCGCGGAAGTTTGTCCGGCGCCTTGTGCCGATGGCAATCCCGCAGCGGCAGAAACTGAATTCGGCTGCGCCTGCACATTGTTCGAGGAAGTACCGGCCTTGCCGGACAGGGTGCTGTGTTTGGTTTCCATGATGCCTCGCAAAATATCGTTGGTAGCTGTATCAAATTGTAATTAGCTTTGATTTCTCTAACTACCGGACGAAAACTTTGCAGTGTGTAGGAGCAGTCCGATGCAGCTTGATTAATTGTTAAGGCATTGCTTCACACGAGCAGCTGGAGTGCGAAATTTCGCTAAATGGCGCTTAATCTGTCTCATTCATGCAATTGCCAGGCAAACCATCCTGTCATTTGTTGCCTGTCTTGTAAGCTTGAGGTAAATTCAAAGACGCAGAATTAATTCCAGACTGAAACAGGCAGCGCCAATATAAAAAAAACAGGCCTGTAAAAGTTGAAAGCAGTCGGCAAGCAGAAACAATTCGGGTCAGCCACAGAGTGTGTGGCGCCTCCAAGGACTTCAATTGAAGTAAGTTTATTCAGACCGGTGACCGGTGGATTTGAATGAGCGAGTTTGGTAGCCGGTCGAATTTGATTGCAGTAACAATGGAGATTGCATAAACGGGGACACTCGTCCCGGTGATTTATGCGATGCGAATACAATAAGGGAGACATACGATGAAAAAATTATTACTGGTTCTGGCACTTCCACTGGCAGCAATGTCTGCACAAGCTCAAACAGCAGCATCCAGTGCTTCGGCATCGGCGACAGCGCCTGTTGGAAAAACCCGCGCTGAAGTGAAAGCTGAAACACGTGCCGCTAATAGCAAAGGCGAGCTGAACAAGAATCTGGACCTGGATCCTATTCCTGTCAAAGCCAACAAAACCGGCGGCAAGCCGCGTTCCGAAGTGAAGGCTGAAACACGCGCAGCCAATACCAAGGGTGAATTGAATAAAAACCTGGACCTCGATCCGGTACCCGTCAAGGAAGGCGACAAAACAGCCGGCAGGACACGCGCCGACGTGAAAGCGGAAACCAAGGCTGCCGGTAAAGCCGGCGAACTGAACAAAAATATCGACCTGGATCCGATTCCGGTTTCCAACAAAAAGAAATAATAGGAGATCAGCAGAGAGGAGGAAGTTCGCCGATCTGCAATTCTCACAGAGACGGGCCGCAACTGCGGTCCGTTTTTTTTCGCCTCCAGGGTTTTTCGGGTCATTTTTCCAGGCAGGAAGTGCGTATTTATCGCACTGCAGCATCGATTCGGGTTCGCGTGTATAGTTCTATATATCGAGATATTTAGATATATAGATTTAAGTAATAAACAAGTGAGACATCATGGATGTAGATGAAATCATCAAGGCCTTATCCAACCCAGCCAGGCGCGAAATTCTTGCCTGGCTGAAGGATCCGTGCGGCAATTTCCCTGAGCAGAGCAATGCTCTGGAGCTTGGCGTTTGCGCCGGGCAGATCAACCGCCGCTCCGGTTTGTCGCAATCGACCATTTCTTCGCATCTGGCTTTGCTGGAGAGGGTGGGACTGATTTCCAGCCACCGTATCGGCCAGTGGGCCTATTTCAAGCGCGATGAAGAGGCGATACAGGCCTTTTTGAATGCAATGAATCAGCAACTGTAGTCTGAAAACGCGGCGGTATTTCTCGGTATTTCCGCGTGGCGCCAGACTCATTTTTAAATGCAGCACCGAATCAACTTTTAACTGGAGAAATTCAAGCATGGCTAGCCTATTCGACCCTATCACCATTGGTGAATTGCAACTTCCTAACCGTATCATCATGGCGCCGCTGACCCGCTGCCGCGCCGATGAAGGCCGTGTGCCAAATGAACTGATGGCGCAATATTATGCGCAGCGCGCCGGTGCCGGCCTGATCATCAGCGAAGCCACTTCAGTCGCGTCCATGGGCGTCGGCTATCCCGATACACCAGGCATCTGGTCCGATGCGCAGGTAGAGGGCTGGAAAAAAATCACCAGCGCAGTACATGCCGGCGGCGGCAAGATCGTGATGCAGTTGTGGCATGTAGGCCGTATTTCCGACCCCAGCCTGCTGAACGGCGAACTGCCGGTTGCGCCTAGCGCGATTGCGGCAACAGGCCACGTCAGCCTGCTGCGTCCGAAAAGGGAATACGTAACGCCGCGTGCGCTGGAAACCAGTGAGATCCCCGGCATCGTTGAAGCCTACCGCAAAGGTGCGGAAAACGCGAAAAAAGCAGGTTTCGATGGCGTGGAAATCCATGGCGCTAACGGCTACCTGCTGGACCAGTTCCTGCAGACCAGCACCAACCACAGGACGGACCAGTACGGCGGCTCCGTGGAAAACCGCGCGCGCCTGATGCTGGAAGTGACCGACGCCGCTATCTCGGTATGGGGCGCAGGCCGCGTAGGCATGCACCTGGCGCCGCGTACCGATGCGCACGCCATGGGCGATGCCAATCCGCTGGAAACCTTCAGCTATGTTGCCAAGGAATTGGGCAAACGCGGCATCGCTTTTATTTGCGCACGCGCATCGGAAGGTGACGACAAACTGGGCCGTACCTTGAAAGACTTGTTCGGCGGCGTCTATATCGCCAATCAAGGCCTGAGCAAAGACAGTGCCCAGGCAATACTGGACAAGGGCGATGCAGATGCGGCCGCTTTCGGCGTGCTGTATATTGCCAACCCTGACCTGGTTCAGCGTTTCGCTGTCAATGCGTCGCTGAATACGCCGAATCCGCAAACCTTCTATCCAGTGGATATTCCGGCGCCGGTGGGCTACATCGACTACCCGGCAATGCGGGAAGCCAAGGCAGCCTGATGCGGTAGCAGCGCCTGTAATGTGCGGATTGCCTTTGCAGTAGAAGTATTCCCTGCGGTGTGCCGGTATGACCGTCACACCGCAGGGTGTTGTATCGATAGCCTGTGTTCCGTGGCGGATTTCGCAGCGTCCAGGCGGGTTCAAGGAAAATCATGAGTTCATCCCCCTCTGTTGCAATACACGTTGAAAACAAGATGACGCGTGGCATGGTGCTGCTGTTTGCGTTCTGTTGCGGCGCGATTGTGGCCAATATTTATTATGCACAGCCGATCATAGAATTGATTGCTCCCGATATCGGGCTGTCGGCACATTCCGCCAGCCTGGTGGTCTCGCTGACGCAGATAGGCTATGCGTTCGGCCTGTTTTTCCTGGTGCCGCTGGGCGACCTGCTGGAAAACCGGCGCATGATGATTGTCACTGTCCTGGTGGCCGTAGCCAGCCTTATTTGCGCCGCCTTTGCACACCAGGCCAGCGTGTTCCTGCTGGTGTCGCTGCTGATCGGCTTCAGTTCGGTGTCGGTGCAGATGCTGATTCCATTGGCAGCCCATCTGGCGCATGAAGAATCGCGCGGCAGGGTCGTGGGCAGCATCATGGGCGGCCTGCTGTTGGGCATATTGCTGGCGCGGCCTGTGTCCAGCTTTGTTGCAGATCATTTCGGCTGGCGTACGGTATTCGGCGGCGCATCGGTGCTGATGGCGGTCATTGCCGTCGTGCTGGCAACTACGATGCCGAAGAGACAGCCACAGCATACGGCCAGCTACGGCCAGTTGCTGGCGTCCCTGGGCAGCCTGTACAAAAAGATGCCGGTATTGCGCCAGCGGGCCTTTTACCAGGCTTGCATGTTTGCATCGTTCAGCCTGTTCTGGACCGCGGTGCCGCTGGAATTGGCGCGCCGCTACGGTTTTTCGCAATCGCAGATTGCGCTTTTTGCACTGGTGGGCGCCACCGGTGCGATCGCGGCGCCATTTAGCGGGCGTCTGGCTGATGCCGGCCACTCGCGCATCGCGACCCGACTGTCTTTGCTGTTCGGCGCGCTCAGCTTTGCGCCTGCACTGATCCATCCGGCTTTCGGCGTCATCGGCCTGGGTGTTACTGGGGTAATGCTGGACTTCTGTGCGCAGATGAACCTGGTTGTGGGCCAGCGTACCGTATATGCGCTGGACGCCACCAGCCGCAGCCGCCTGAACGGCCTGTACATGACCAGCATTTTCATCGGCGGCGCCATCGGTTCGGCACTGGCCAGTATCCTGTACGACAAAGGCGGCTGGACGTGGATTGCGATTGCAGGCAGCATCTTCCCGCTACTGGCGCTAGGCCGCTTCATGCTGGATGACGCGGCGGACAAGGCGGCTGCCCGCACTGCCTGATGCAGTCTCCAGTTTCGGTACGGCCGTAAATGCCCGCATGATGTATGCGGGCATTTTTTTTTGCACACTCGCTCCTTTTAGGGCCGGAACAGACTGTTTCTATTCTGTGCACAAAACTCGCTTGACCCTTCAAATGATGTTCACTATGATTAATTTTATTAATTGCAGTTGAAATTAATATTGCAATTGGTAAAAACCAGGACGCCACCGCAGCAGGCTTTGCCCGTGATTCTTTTTCTTGCAGCTGGGCTTCTTATGTTTCATTGTTTTAGGTGGCGTTATTTCCGCTTCCCGCCGCATGAAGTGCGGTGGCAGGCTGGCAACTCCACCGCTATATCATTTACTTTTGCCTATTTATATTAAAGGACATCACATCATGCGCGCTGCACAACTTATTGCTTATGGAAACCCCGCCGACAATATTCAGTTTGCCGACGTCCCCGAACCTGCCGCTCCCGGCGCAGGACAAGTATTGATCGGTGTCGAGTATGCACCGGTGGACCTGAGCGACCTGCTGGTTGCGCGCGGTGTCTATCCCGTGCGTCCGGCGCTGCCTAGCGTTATCGGCAATGAGGGTGTCGGCCGCGTACTGGCCGTCGGTGCGGACGTGCACAATGTAAAACCCGGCGACCGCGTACTGGCACCTTATTATAGTTTTACCTGGAACGAGCGCGTTGTGGCGCCGGCCGCCGGCCTGTTCGCATTGCCACGGGAGGCAGATCCACAGCAGTTGGCGATGCTGAGCATCAATCCGCCCACGGCAGCGCTGATGCTGAGCGAATATGTGGATCTGAAACCGGGCGAATGGGTGGTGCAGAACGCCGCCAATTCCGGCGTTGGCCGCGCAGTAATTGCCTTTGCAAAAGCGCGCGGGCTGAAGACCGTCAATCTCGTCCGCCGGGCTGAGCTGGTCGGCGAACTGCAACAGGCCGGTGGCGACTTGGTGCTGCTGGACACGCCGGAGGCAGCGGAAGCCGTCAAAAGTGCGCTGGACGGCGCAGCGCCGCGGCTGGCGATAGATGGTGTCGGCGGAGCATCGACCACCACACTGGCGACGGTGCTGGGTACGGGCGGCACCATTGTCAGCTACGCCGCGACGAGCCGTACACCGCTGGCGGTGAATTCGCGCGATATCATTTTCAAGCGTCTGACGCTGCGCGGTTTCTTTTTGTCCGCCCCTGAATTTGCTGCAAAAATCCAGCCGGCGCTGGAACAGGGCGCTGCGCTGATTGCCGACGGCAGCTTGTATACGCCGATTTCCGGAATCTATCCTTTGTCCGCCATCAAGGAGGCGATTGCCCATGTTGAACGGGGAGGCAAGGTGATGCTGGACATCGCTGCCGCCTGATTCTTCCGGCACTGCAGCTTACCTGCAGGGTGGAATGCGGCGAGGCATTCCACCCTGTTTCATTTTGTCTGTTAAGCTAATAAAAACAACATGGAGACGAGACGAATGAACCAGCATGAACAGGCAATACAGGACTTACTCGCAAAAGACTTCGGCACCATCCCCGACCTGATACGCGCGCACGCCAGCTTCAGGCCGCAGCATCCGGCCTTCATCCAGGACGGCATCACGCTGGACTACGAGGCGCTGGACCGGCGCATGGATCAGGTCGCGGCATCGCTGCAGCGCGATGGCGTCAAGCCTGCCGAATCCATCGCCATCTGCGCCTATACCTCGATTGACTATGCCGTCGCTTTCCTGGGCAGCCTGCGCGCCGGAGTGACAGTAGCGCCGCTGGCGCCTTCTTCCAGCGCGGAAAGCCTGGTGGCGATGATGAAGGACGCCGGCGCCAAAGCGCTGTTCCTTGATGGTGCTGTGGCGGAGCAGCTGGAGCCGGTGGCAGGCCAGATAGACATTCCCCGTATCAGGCTGGACGCCGATGCTGATGGACACGCTGGCGCCAATAAGGCCGCCAGCGAATTCGACAACTGGCTGGCCGCGCCCGGGCAGCGTCCGAAGGCAGTGGATATCCAGCCGGGCTGGGCTTTCAACATCATCTATTCCTCCGGTACTACCGGCACGCCCAAGGGCATCATGCAGCCCAATTTCATGCGCTGGGGTCACGTGCAGCGCGGCGCCGTACACGGTTACGGCATCAATGCGGTGACACTGCTGTCCACGCCGCTGTATTCGAATACCACGCTGGTCAGCTTTTTTGCCACATTGGCGCTCGGCGGATCGGTGCTGCTGATGGCGAAGTTCGAGGCCAATGCCTATCTGGCGCTGGCCGAAAAACACAAAGCCACGCATACGATGCTGGTGCCTGTACAGTACCAGCGCCTGATGGCTGTGCCCGATTTCGACCGTTACGATCTGTCCTCCTTCCACATGAAGTTTTGCACCAGCGCGCCTTTTTCCGCGCCGCTGAAGGCAGACATCCTGCGCCGCTGGCCGGGTGGCCTGATTGAATACTATGGCATGACCGAAGGCGGCGTCAGCTGCATCCTGATCGCACATGAGCACCCTGACAAGCTGCATACCGTGGGCGTGGCTTCACTAGGCGGGGAGATACGCCTGATCGATGAAGAGGGCAAGGAAGTAGCGGCAGGGGAGCCGGGCGAGATCGTCGGCTATTCGCCGGCGATGATGACCGGCTATCACAACCAGCCGTCCAAGACCCGCGACGCCGAATGGTACGATCCGTCCGGCAGGCGCTTCATCCGTTCCGGCGACCTCGGCCGTTTCGACAGCGACGGCTTCCTGCTGCTGTTCGACCGCAAAAAAGACATGGTTATTTCCGGCGGTTTCAATATCTATCCCAGCGACCTGGAAGCCGTATTGCGCCAGCATGAAGATATCGCCGATGCCGCCGTTGTCGGCGTGCCGTCGGAACGCTGGGGCGAAACGCCCGTGGCCTTTGTCGTAGCCAGGCCTGGTTCTTCAGCCGGTAGTGAAACCTTGCTGGCATGGGCCAATGAGCGCCTGGGCAAGATGCAAAGGCTGAGCGCGCTGGAGCTGACCGATGTATTGCCGCGCAGTGCGATAGGCAAGGTGCTCAAGCGCGAATTGCGGGATGCTTACAAGGGTACGGTGGCCTGAACTTTCTACTTCTGCTGTAAGGAAAAGGCTGACTCCCACGCTGTGGAGCCAGCCTTTTTTATGTGCATTTTGCCAAGTACGTTTTTATTGGCTTCTCTATACGCCCCGTCGTATCAGGCTGTCTGATGCAAAACCTGCGCTTTAAGGCTGGTTTCCGCGAGGAAATAATGTTAAACTTCGTTACAGTAGGCTGAGAAATTACGCCCTTAGCAAACCCATGTAAATCTACTTCCGAAAGCTGATGATGAACTGGTTTCTTGATTTAAAAATGGCAACGAAACTGCTGCTGTCCTTTATCGTCGTACTGTTATTGACGGCCCTGTTGAGTATTTTTTCCATGGTTGAATTGGCAAAAGTAAACCAGAACGCCGTTGAAATGCGCACCAACTGGCTGCCCAGCGTGCGCTCCGTACTGGGTATGAAGAGCGACCTGGCCTTGTTCCGTTCGCAGGAATTGCAGCATTTGCTATCCAGTACCGATGCCGACTGGACCTCCTACGAGAAAAAAATGGCGACCACGCTGGAAAGTTTCCAGAAAAACCGTGACATTTATCAGAAGCTGATCGATTCCAAAGAAGAAAAAGAGACTTATCAAGAATTTAGCAATACCTTCGACCAGTTCATGGCCGACCATGCGAAGATCGTCGCGCTTTCCCGCGCAGACAATGCCGACGAAGCCAAAGCGCTGAGCCGCGGACACTCCACCAAGATGAATTCCGACCTGCGCACGCAGATCGAAAAACTGATACAGATCAATATGGACCAGTCCAACCTGTCCGGCGATGCGGCGAATGCAGTGTATGCCGGCGCCCGCATGTGGATTTTCGGCCTGCTGCTGGCGGCAATCGTCATCGGCCTTGGCCTTGCCATCTGGATCGCCAGGGTCATTTCGCGTCCGCTGAGCCATGCGGTGAAGATTGCCCAGACGGTTGCCTCCGGCGACCTGACCAGCAACATAGAAGTCCGCTCCAGGGATGAAACCGGCCAGCTGACACAGGCGCTGAAGGACATGAACCAGAGCCTGGTTGACATCGTCGGCCAGGTATCCAGCGGCACGGGCGCGATAGCCAGCGCGTCCAGCCAGATCGTTGCCGGCAACCTGGACCTGTCGGCACGCACCGAACAGCAAGCCAGTTCGCTGGAAGAGACGGCCTCGTCGATGGAAGAGCTGACGTCCACCGTCAAGCAGAATGCTGACAACGCGCGGCAAGCCAACCAGCTGGCGGTATCCGCATCCGAAGTGGCGGAGCGCGGCGGCGCGGTGGTGATGCAGGTCGTGGAAACGATGGACTCGATCGACCAGTCTTCCAAGAAGATCGTGGATATCATCAGTGTCATTGACGGCATCGCTTTCCAGACCAATATCCTGGCGCTGAACGCGGCAGTGGAAGCGGCGCGCGCCGGCGAGCAGGGGCGCGGCTTTGCCGTGGTGGCGACGGAAGTGCGCAACCTGGCGCAACGCAGCGCCAGCGCCGCAAAGGAAATCAAGTCGCTGATCGGCGATTCAGTGGAAAAAGTGGAAGTCGGCGGCAAGCTCGTGGCGCAGGCCGGCAAGACCATGGATGAGATCGTTGCCAGCGTCAAGCGCGTGACCGACATCATGAATGAGATTACCTCGGCCAGCCAGGAGCAGACGGCCGGCATAGAACAGATCAACCAGGCCGTGACTGAGATGGACACCGTCACCCAGCAGAATGCGGCGCTGGTGGAAGAAGTGGCGGCAGCGGCAGAAAGCATGCAGGGCCAGGCCAACAATCTGGCGAAAGTGGTCGGCGTCTTCAAGCTTCAGCAACCGATGAACCAGGCAACGTATGGGCAGCCGCAAGTTGTGCCGGTGCGTGCCCGGCCCGTGGCCGTGCAGGCCAAGCCTGTCACCCGCGCTGCGCGGGCATTGCCTGCGGCCCGTCCGCAGCCGGCTGCACGCGCTGCCGCCTCCGCGCGCGGCAAAGCCGACGCCGTAGATGAATGGGAAGAGTTCTGATGGCGAGTCGGCCTGACGGTGCCGGCATTTGAAGAAAAGCCCGCGCAAGCGGGCTTTTTTATGCACAAGACAGCGGCTGTCCGTTTTTCCAGCGCGCCGTCACATGCCGGTAACACATGGGCGTTGATGGAAATGCTATATTAGCCGATCGATATCTTTGATACGCCACTTTGCGAGGAGCCAGAATGCCAGACCAACCCACCACCAACCAGGACGACAAGCCTAGCCATCCGGCGGACCCTTCGCGCCGCCGCCTGCTGCAGGCCGCAGCCGCAGCGGGTGTCGTGGGCACGGTGCCTGCCATCGGGGAAGCGGTGACACCGCGGCCCAGCAGGATAGTTCCCGGTCCGCTGGATGCCAAGCTGAAGGCGCATATCAAGCATGTCGTCGTCATCTACCTGGAAAACCGCAGCTTCAACAACCTGTTTGGCAATTTCCCCGGCGTCAGCAAGCCATTGTCGGAAGTGCCTGCTGCAAGTTATGCGCAGAAGGACAGAGACGGCTCCGTGCTGCCAAGCCTGCCCAAGGTGTGGGGCGGCATGGTGCCGCGCGGACAGAATCTGGGCGGCAAGCATTACATGATAGGCGAGGAGCAGATCAGCGGCTTGCCGAATGCGCCGTTTGCACTGAAAGATGCGGAAGGCCTGCCTCTGCCGGAATCCGTGATTACCCGCGATCTGTGGCATCTGTTTTACCAGAACCAGATGCAGATCAACAATGGCAAGAATGACCAATTCGTGGCATGGGCCGACTCGGGCGGCCTGGTGATGGGCCATTACGGCGAAACAGACAAGAACCTCGATTTGTGGAAAATCGCCCAGCAATACACGCTATGCGACAATTTTTTCATGGCGGCGTTTGGCGGTTCCTACCTGAACCACCAGTTCCTGATCTCCGGCCGCACGCCGGAATATTTTGACGCCGCCAATACGCCGGCAAAAAAGAAGATCGCAGTTACCGAAGACGGCCCCACAGGTGTGCGGCTGGCGGCCGCTGCCGACAATCCCGCCTCCGCGCTGGCGGGCCGGCCGAAGTTTGTCAGCGATGGCGCCATCACTCCGGACGGCTATGCCGTCAATACGATGGCGCCTCCTTATCAGCCCAGCTATATCAAGCCGGCGCCAGGCGGCGACAGCATGCTGGCCGATCCGCAAGATCCGAGCACGTTGCCGCCGCAAACCTATAACACGATAGGCGACCTGCTGTCGCAAAAAGGCGTGAGCTGGGCCTGGTATGGCGGTGCATGGCAGGTAGCGTTGAACTACAAGGGCGGCGGAGAAAAACCGAACTTCCAGTACCATCACCAGCCGTTTAACTACTTCAAGCAGTTCGCACCGGGCTCCGCAGCGCGCTCGGAACATCTGCGCGATGGCGGCCTTGGCGACAGCCCCATCTCCAACAAATTCCTTGCCGACGTTGTTGCCGGCAATCTGCCTGCAGTGACGTTCTACAAGCCGCAGGGTAATTTGAACATGCATGCCGGCTATTCGGATATTGAATCGGGCGACCAGCACGTAGCCAACGTACTGGAACACCTGAAGAAGAGCCCGCAATGGAAGGACATGCTGGTCGTGGTGACTTTTGACGAGAACGGCGGCTGGTGGGACCACGTTGCGCCGCCCAAGGGCGACCGCTGGGGGCCCGGTTCCAGGATTCCGGCGATTATCGTTTCCCCCTATGCGAAGAAGGCTAATGTCGATCACAGCTTCTACGATACGACGTCCATCCTGCGTTTCATTACGCGCCTGCACGGCTTGCCTTTGCTGGAAGGCCTGAAAGTGCGTAACGACGCTTTTGCCGCGCGCGGCGCCTTGCCTCCCGGCGACCTCACGGGCGCGCTCAGCTTCGCCTGATCTTTGGCTGGCATACCGTGAATGTATCGTTGATATGGATACATTCGCGGTGTGTCCCTGCCGCAAAAAAAGATAGCTTAAATTTAATTTCCTGCCGTTTCAGTCGCTTATAATTGTTAATAATTTGTAATTAACATGGAGATAAGCGATGCGCATTTCGGATTGGAAGATAGGCACCCGCCTTGGCATGGGTTTTACCTCTGTATTGCTGTTGATGGTAGTCATGACCTGCGTCAGCATCTGGCGCCTGCAAGGTGTGGGCAACGCCACGGACGGCATGGTGAAAGCCGATCTGGTCAAGGAGAGGCTGGCCACGGAATGGTTGAAATCCGTCGATACCAATGGCATACGCACGCTTGCCCTGATCAAAAGCAATGATGCTGAAGACCAGAAATTTTTCCAGAAGCAGATCGACGACCAGAAAGTCCGCGTGTCTGAAATCCAGAAACAGCTGGAACAGATGATTCACACCGATGCCGGAAAGCGCCTGTTTGCGGATGTGGGCGAACAGAGGAAAGTTTACTTCGCCATCCGCGACCATGTGTTCGAGTTGAAAAAGGCGGGTAACGAAGAAGCGGTCAAGAGCGAGACGGTATCCAAGATGCTGCCGGCGATGAACGCCTATTCCAGTAGCGTAGGCAAGCTGGTCGAATACCAGATGAATCTGATCAACAATACGGCGACTGGCATCGGTAATGATTTCTCATCCGGCCGCATGCTGATCATTGGACTGGGCATTGCCGCCATTGTAGTAGGCGCCGTTTTTTCATGGCGGCTGGCTGCCGGCATTACCGGTCCCATGGGGCATGCGGTCAATGCCGCCGAGGCTGTCGCCGCGGGCGACCTGACGACTGACGTCAAAGCCCGCTCGCAGGACGAAACCGGACAATTGCTGGGTGCGCTGAAGAGCATGAACGACAGCCTGCTGAAAATTGTCAGCCAGGTCAGAAGCGGCACCGATGCGATTGCAACGGCATCGGCGGAAATTTCCACCGGCAATCTCGACCTTTCCGCTCGCACCGAGCAGCAGGCCAGCTCACTGGAAGAGACTGCGTCGGCGATGGAAGAGCTGACGTCGACGGTGAAACAGAATGCCGACAATGCAAAACAGGCCAACCAGCTCGCTGCGTCGGCATCCGGCATTGCGGTGGAGGGTGGCAATATCGTCAATGAGGTGGTGGCGACGATGGGTTCCATCAGCGAGTCATCCAAAAAGATCGTCGATATCATCAGCGTCATCGACGGCATTGCCTTCCAGACCAATATCCTGGCGCTGAACGCTGCGGTAGAAGCGGCACGCGCCGGTGAACAGGGGCGCGGCTTTGCCGTCGTGGCCAGCGAAGTCCGTAATCTGGCGCAGCGCAGTGCCGGCGCAGCCAAGGAAATCAAGAACCTGATCGACAGTTCTGTCGCCCAGGTAGGCGCGGGCACAAAACTGGTGGAGCAGGCGGGGGCAACAATGGCCGAGATCGTCGCCAGTGTGCAGCGGGTTTCCGATATTGTTGCGGAAATCAGTTCCGCCAGCCAGGAGCAAAGCACAGGCATAGAAGAAGTGAACCGTGCCATTGTGCAGATGGACGAGGCTACACAGCAGAATGCCGCGCTGGTCGAACAGGCTGCAGCAGCGGCGCAATCCATGCAGGATCAGGCGGCAGGGCTGGCGCAGGTTGTCAGCGTATTCAAGCTTGATGCTGCACACCTTGCCCCACATCCGGCGGCTGCAAGGCCGGTCGCATTGGCGAATGCAGCCAGGCCAGCGTGGCAGGCGGCGCCTGCGGCACGGAGAGCCGCACCGGCCAGGATAGCCAATGCCAAGCAGGGCGCCCAGGACAACGCGGACTGGGAAGAATTCTAGAAATTATCTCAGAAATGGACTGCGTTTATAATGCTCGCATCAATGGAAGGATTTTATTATGCGAGCGGGACGGCCACGCAGCTTCGATGTCGATAGCGCCTTGAACAATGCCTTGCAGGTATTCTGGAGAAAAGGGTATGAAGGCGCCTCGCTCAGTGACCTGACCGAGGCAATGAACATCAACCGGCCCAGCCTGTACGCTGCTTTCGGCAACAAGGAAGAATTGTTCCGCAAGGTGCTGGATCTGTATGGCGAGCTGCATTTCCCCATGTTCAGTGCCGCGATGGCACGGCCCAAGGCGCGCGACAGCATGCTGGCGCTGCTGCTGGGCATGGCAGATGCGCAAACCACGCCTGGCATGCCCACTGGTTGCCTGACGGTCACCGGTGGCCTGGCTTGCAGCGCGGATGCCGCGCCGGCGCAGGAAGAGCTGAATATGCGCCGCATCATGACTGAAACCACAATACGGGAAAGGCTGGATCAGGCTGCAGCCGAGGGTGATCTGCCCGCCGGCGAGAGCGCTGCAATGCTGGCCAAGTTCGTTACCGCACTGATCCAGGGCATGGCGGTGCAGGCCAGCAGCGGCGCAAAGCGCGAAGAATTGCACCAGCTGGCGCAGATGGCGATGCGCGCCTGGCCTGAGTAGTTAGGTAACCGGCGGCTGGCCGGCGTATTACTCTGCCGGCTCAGGGCAGGGCCGGCACCAGCATGCCGCGCTGTACCGCCGGGCGCTGGGCAATGTCATTCATCCAGCGCTGTATCGCCGGCTTGTTCGCCAGGCTTTTTCCTAATATCGGTTTCAGGAAAGTGGATGCAGCCAGTGTCCACGGATAAGTCGCGATATCGGCAATCGTGTACTGGCCGCCCGCCAGGTAAGGGTTGCCGCTCAGCCGGTTTTCCATGACATTCAGCAGGCGCTCGGATTCATCGCTAAAACGCTGGATGGCCAGCGGCGCTTTATCACTGCTGCGCACGCCGAAAAATCCCAGCTGTCCCAGCATCGGACCATAGCCGCCGATCTGCCAGTGCAGCCATTCCAGTGCGCTGTACCGGTCCGCGCCGGAAGCAGCCAGGAAGCGGCCGGTTTTTTCCGCCAGGTACGTCAGGATGGCGCCGCTCTCAAAAATTGTCAGCGGTCTGCCTTCCGCGTCGTGATCGACGATGGCGGGAATCTTGTTGTTCGGTGAAATGCTCAGGAATTCAGCTGAAAATTGTTCGCTCTTGCCGAGGTTGATGGGGTTGACCTCATACGGCAAACCGAGTTCTTCCAGCATGATGGAAATTTTGCGGCCGTTGGGCGTGGTCCAGGTATGCAGGGTAATCATGTCGTGTTCCACGCCGAAGGGGCGGCAGGGGTGCCGCAGTGCCGCGCTTGCTTCGGCGTCAGATGCGCCGCTTTATTGTACCGGCATTTACCCTCGCTAAGGCGCAGAACCAAGTTGCGCCAGTGCTGCGTCCGCCGCTGTCAGCAATTCTTCGGCGAATTCGGCATCGCTGCTGGAACGGGCCAGCATCATCGCTCCCGTCATCAGCGCGAGCGAGGCGAGGCCGCGCTCGCGGCGTTTTTTCTTGCTGAAGCCGTCGTGCATGACCGCAATCAGCGCATCGCCCAGGCGGCGCATGCCGGCAGTGAAGGCCTGGCGCAGCGGGCTGCTGTCCTCCTGCCGCATCGCGTCCGCCGCCAGTGTCGGCATGGGGCAGATATCGCTGAGCGTGGAGTGCTCAGACTTGTGCAGATATTTGCCGACGATCTCATGCAAGGCCGCATTTTTGGAATTCGCGTGGCGGCGGCCGATTTCTTCCCAATTCGCGACAGATCGTTCAAAGCTGAGGCTGCACGCTTCCGCTGCCAGTGCATCCTTGGATTCAAAGTGGCCATAGAAACCACCGTGCGTGACGCCGGCTTCCGCCATCAGGTCGGCCACGCCTATGCCGCCGACCCCGTGTTCCTTATAGAGCCGGGCCGCCGTTTCTACAATGTGTTTGCGGTTCAGCGCGGCTTGCTCTCTCGATACTCTGGGCATGTGTTTCTCTTGGTGAACGATATGCAACACGTAAAATAATACATGACAATCATCATTTATTCAAATATGATGACGGTCATCATTTATTTTTTTGATGAGACCGCTTTGCTGCTTGCTGGCTGCACGCAGGCTGTCCTGAAGTTTGTTATCCTCTATGCAAAGCAATGCGTTCCCGCGCTGGCGGGTTTCTCCTACTGACCGTTTTTAAACATGACTACAATCGCAAAATCCATTTCAGCAAGCACCGGTCATCGCTTTAACTATGCGTGGCTCGTGCTGGCGATTATTTTCGTGGTGCTGCTGGCTGCCGCCGGCATACGTGCCACGCCTGCGGTAATGATCGTGCCGCTGGAGCAGGAGTTCGGCTGGAACCGTTCCACCATCTCGTTTGCCATCTCGGTCAATATCGCGCTATATGGCCTGATCGGCCCGTTTTCCGCGGCGGCGATGCAGCGTTTCGGCGTGCGTCCTATCGTGCTGGGCGGCCTCTGCCTGCTATCTGCCGGTACTGCGCTTAGTACCTTCATGCACCTGCCGTGGCACATGGTGCTGACCTGGGGCCTGCTGGTCGGCGCCGGCAGCGGCGTGGCCGCAACGACGCTGGCTGCTACCATTGTCAGCCGCTGGTTTGAAACACGGCGCGGCCTGGCAATGGGTTTGCTGACAGCCAGCTCGGCCACCGGGCAGATGGTGTTTTTGCCGCTGATGGCATCGATGGTGGGAAATTACGGCTGGCGTTCGGTCGCTTTCCTGGTGGCCGGCGTAGCGGCGCTGGCGATACCGCTGATTGCGATCTTTCTGCCGGAGCGTCCGCGGGATCTCGGCCTGAAGCTGTATGGCCAGACCGTCGACACGGATGCGGCGACCTTGGCGGCCGAGAGCAGCAAGAAAAATCCCTTCATGATTGCGATTGATGCCCTGATCAGTTCGGTAAAAATGCGCGACTTCTGGCTGCTGTTCATCAGTTTCTTCGTCTGCGGCATGAGCACCAACGGCTATATCGGCACGCAGTTCATTGCCATGTGCGGGGACTATGGCATTACCGCAGTGGGCGGCGCCAGCATACTGGCAGCAATGGGCTTGCTGGATCTGGTCGGCACCACGATGTCCGGCTGGCTGACGGACCGTTACAACTCCCGCGTGCTGCTGTTTTGGTATTACGGCTTGCGCGGCCTGGCGCTGCTGTTCCTGCCGCATGCTTTTGGACTCGGTTATTTCGGCCTGCCTATCTTCGCCATTTTTTATGGCCTGGACTGGATTGCCACCGTGCCGCCTACCGTACGCCTCGCAAATGATGTATTCGGCAGGCTGGCCGCGCCCATCGTGTTCGGCTGGATAGCCGCGGGCCACCAGCTGGGTGCAGCCTTTGCCAATTTCCTGTCAGGCACCTTGCGTTCCAGTCTTGGCACCTATACGGCATCGTCGATGCTGATGGGCGTTGTCTGCATAGGCTGTGCAGTGATGGTGCTGCAGATCAAGGGGCAGCAGGGCAGCAAGGGTTTGCCGGCCGCTGCATAGATTTGTGTTCCAATGAGAAAGGCCCGCCCCATTTTGTGGGGCGGGCCTTTTTGTTTGCGGCAGGCTTATCGCCTCTTGCTTATTTCTTTATTTCTTTATTTCTTTATTTCTGTCAGCCTCAGGCAGCCAGCAGAGTACCGATAGTCTGGCGGGAACCTTCGATTGCCTTGGCAACCGCTTCTTCACCCATGCCTACGCCTTCGCTATGCACGAAAGTGATGTCGGTAATGCCGAGGAAGCCGAGCACTGCGCGCAGGTAGGTTTCCTGGAAATCCATTGCGGACGCAGGACCTTGGGAATATACGCCGCCGCGCGCGGTGAACACATAGACTTTCTTGCCGGTGACCAGGCCGACCGGGCCGGTGGCTGTGTACTGGAAAGTTACGCCGGCGCGGGCCACATGATCCACCCATGCTTTCAGCGTGGAGCTGATGCCGAAGTTGTACATGGGCGAGCCGATGACGATGATGTCGGCATCTTTCACCTGGGCGATCAGCTTGTCGGACAGCGCGATAGTTTGCGCCTGTTCTGCCGAACGCTGTTCTGCCGGTGTGAAGAACGCACCCATCATCTGCTCTGTCAGGTGAGGAACTGGGTTGGCGGCCAGGTCAAGTGTCGTGACAGTATCGCCGGCATGGGCGGCTTGCCATTTGTTCAGGAATTCGGTTGTCAGCTGGCGGGAGATGGAACCGGTACTGCGTACGCTTGTGTTGATGTGTAAAAGCTTGCTCATGACAGGTCTTTCAAAAAAGGTGGCTATAAGCCGGGCACAATGATCCGGCAGCGTATGAAGACAGGTAAAGACTGGCTAGTCGTTTCAGCAGTGTTGACCTATTTCAGCGTTGCAGCGATTCTAGGAGTAATCCATTATTCAGAAAAGTGGGATAATTTGGAACGAAACGTTCTAAATACTTGATAAGAGCTTGCACATGCCTACAGCTAAAACACCCAGGGCGCCTACACTCGACCAGATACAGGTTTTTCTCGCGGTGGTGGATGCCGGCAGTTTTGTCGGCGCCGCCCGGCAGCTGAGCCGGGCAACGTCGGTCATCAGCTATGCCATTGCCAATCTGGAATCGCAGCTGGAGCTGGAATTGTTCGACCGCAGAGCCACCCGCAAGCCGCAGCTGACGGATGCCGGGCGCGCTGTGCTGGCGGATTTGCGCAAGGTGTCGATAGGGGTCGGCGACCTGCTGGCCAAGGCCCAGGGGCTGCTGGCAGGGCTGGAGGCCCAGGTTGTGCTGGTGGTGGATGTCATGTTTCCGACTCCATGGCTGGTGGAAGTGCTACAGGATTTTCAACAAACCTTTCCTACGGTGGCGCTGCGCCTGAATGTCGAAGCGCTGGGTGCCGTCGCGCAGCAGGTGCAGGACGGTATTGCAGATATAGGCATCAGCGGGGCCGTCGAGGTCAGCCTGCCTCAGTTGGAGCGCCATACCTTTGCTGGAACCCGCCTGGTGCCCGTTGCCGCGCCGGCGCATCCGCTCAGCCGGCATGAAGGCGAACTGACGCAGGCGCTCGCGCGCAATTACGAGCAACTGGTGCTGACCGACCGCTCGCGCCTGACCGAGGGAAAGGACTACGGCGTGGTGGCCGTGCGCACGCTGAGGGTGACTGACCTGAATGCGAAGTATGCGCTGCTGCTGGCCGGCGTGGGCTGGGGCAGCATGCCGGAGCACATGGTCAGGGGCGATATTGCCGAGGGCCGGCTGAAGGCACTTAAATCCAGCGAATGGGATCACGCGATCTACCGCTTCCAGACCCTGTGCCGCAGCGATGTGCCGCCGGGGCCGGCGGCACGCTGGGTGTTGAAAAGGCTGCAGGAAAAGGAATGGGCCACCTAATTTGTGGCCCCGCATCTCTGCTGTGAAGCCCTGCCGGCTGCACGCGTTGACGCAGCCGGCAGCATCCGCATGACGGATGAACTGCTTATTTCAAATGCTGCTTCAGTTCTTCGCCGGCCTGGCGCATCGCGCTACGCACCGCGGGCACATCGCTGACCACGTTCAGCAAGCCGAAATCGTGGATCATGCCGCCGTAGCGCACGCTCGTGACCTGCACGCCCGCGGCATTGAGTTTGTGGCCGTAAGCTTCGCCTTCATCGCGCAGCACGTCGAATTCTGCGGTCTGGATCAATGTCGGCGGCAAGCCTTTCAGCTGTTCCAGGCTAGCCTGCAAGGGTGATGCATAGATTTCCTTGCGTTTGGCGGCGTCGGTCGTATAGTTATCCCAGAACCATTTCATCATGTTGCGGGTCAGGAAATGACCGTCTGCAAATTGCTGGTAAGAGGCTGTTTCGAAATTGGCGTCCGTCACCGGCCACAGCAGGGCTTCATAGCGCAGCTTGGGCGTGCCCTTGTCTTTCGCCATCAGCGCGACAACCGTTGCCATATTGCCGCCCACGCTATTGCCGGCTACTGCCAGGCGCTTGCCATCCACATTGATTTCCTTGCCGTGTTCGGCGACCCATTTGGTGGCGGCATACGCCTGGTTGATGGCAACACCGTATTTAGCTTCCGGCGAAGGCGTGTAGTTGACGAATACTGCCACCGCGCCGGAGTTGACGACCAGGTCGCGCACCAGCCGTTCATGCGTAGGGAAGTCGCCCAGCACCCAGCCGCCGCCATGGAAGAACATGAAAGCGGGCAAAGTCTTGCTGACGCCGGCGGGGCGTACGATCGTCAGTTTGAGGTCGCTGCCATCCACGGTAATGGTCTTTTCCGACACGTCGGCTTTAGGCAAAGTCAGTTTTACGCCTGCCTGCGCGCCTACCAGGATAGCGCGGGCGTCGGCCGGGGACAATTGTTCCATCGGTTTGCCGCCACCGGCTTCCAGCGCCTGCAAGAATGCCTGCGTGTTGTGCTCCACGCCCGGGCTGCCTGCTGCATGGGCATTGCCGACAGCGGCAACGGATAGAGCGATGGCGGTCATGGACAAAGCGTTTTTAATCGATTTCATGGTGTTCCCCTATGGATGCTTGAGTGATGATGGATGTTTAATATGTGACGGTGGCGGGCTTACATCAGCGTCAAGGTGATGTCGATGTTGTTGCGGGTCGCGTTGGAATAAGGGCAGACGATATGCGCCTTGGCGATCAGCGCTTCGGCTGCCGCGCGGTCCAGGCCGGGCAGGGATATCTTGAGTTCAACCTCAATGCCGAAGCCGGTAGGGATGGCGCCTATGCCCACGCTGCCGTCCACGCTGACATCCGCAGGAATGGCGATCTTGTCGCGCGCTGCGACAAACTTCATCGCGCCCAGGAAGCAGGCAGAGTAGCCGGCTGCAAACAGCTGTTCGGGATTGGTGGCTGCGCCGCCGGCGCCGCCCAGTTCTTTAGGGGTAGACAGTTTGATGTCCAGGACGCCGTCGGACGATACGGCGCGTCCGTCACGGCCGCCAGAGGCTTTTGCATGAGCGCGGTACAGTACTTTTTCTATCGACATGATGAATCTCCTATTCAGTTGCTTCAGTTGCGGTTGGGGTCACATAGACCAGGGTTTGTTTCTGTATTAAGGTGCTGCGGCTTGCATTCGATTCCTGCCGGCTTGCCATGGCCGGAGAATGTTCAAGTAAAATAGATTACTATTAAATAGTGCGCTATTTATGTCATTTTCCTCCACACGGTATTGATGCCGAGGGTAGAGGGGGTACTCCAAAAAAAACAAATCTCACCATTAATATAGTCAACTATAATATAGTGCACTATTTAATTAGTGGGATAAAACGGCAAAATGCTGCCGCTTAATCCGCTGTATTCTTCATCAGCCTGGAGCGCAGTACACCCAGCTCATCTTTCATCGCGATTGCCTCGGCAGCGGAGCACTCAGTTGCACACAGTACCGATTCCGGCACATCTATCGCCTGCTTGCGCATTGCATCGCCAGCCTTGGTAAGGCTGATGATCACTTGCCGTTCGTCATTGGCCGCACGAATACGGGTAACCAGTTCCTGCGCTTCCATCCTTTTCAGCAAGGGCGTCAGCGTAGCCGAATCCAGGAAAAGTTTTGTGCCTATTTCAGACACCGTCAATTCATCCTGCTCCCACAGCACCATCATCACCAGATACTGCGAATAGGTAATCCCCAGTTTGCGCAGCAGCTTACGGTAGAGCTTGCTCATCGCCAGCGACGTGGAGTACAGCGCAAAACACAGCTGTGCATCGAGCTGGGGAACCTTGCCGCTTTTGTCTGATTTCGTTTCCATGGAAAGAAGTATAGATAGTGCGCTATTTGATTGCAAGCTATTTTTGAAAAAATATTGGGAACTCTCAGAGCGCATGTAAAAGACGCACAGGATGAGGGAGGGCGACCGTGGTTCTGCATAGCACAATCAGGGACAGCTTGAATGCATTCGAGGTGTACTCATATATATGGCATCAACAATTATGTTATCCGGCCCGCCGGACTAATTTATACTAAACAATTACTGCTGCTTCAATTTCCCTGTCATGACCAAGAAAACACCTCCCGGCATAGATCTGCATCTTTGCTTCCAGCTTTACACCACGTCGCTGAAAATGACCCAGCTGTATAAGCCTATGCTGGAGAAGCTGAAGCTGACTTACCCGCAATACCTGGTGATGGTCGTGTTGTGGGAGCAGCAGGGGATAGGGCTCAAGGATCTGGCGGAGAAGTTGCACCAGGACTCAGGCTCCATTACACCGCTGGTCAAAAGATTGGAAGCCGAGGGTTATCTGCTGCGCCGGCGCGATCCCCAGGACGAACGCAGCTTGGTGCTGACGCTGACCCCGGCGGGCGAGGCCTTGCGCAAGCAAGCCTATGACGTCAGTCAGGCAATACAATCTGCCTGTAATCTGGATGAAAAAGGCTTCCTCAGCCTGATGAAGGGCCTGGCAGGCTTGCAAAAGACGCTCGACAAAGAGTAAAACTTTTTATGCAGGCAATCTTGCCTGCCGCCGTCCGCGGTCGGCGGACTTTTTCTGTCTTTTCTCAAAAGCAAATAAAACTGGAAAATAAAAAAACTTTAAAAATACATTGTGCACTAATGTTTAGTGCGCTATATTGTCACTGCGCGCTGACTTTTAGCTGATTCTTCGCTGATGAACAGCCTGCAGAATTCAGTCCCTTCATGCGGGAAAAATATTTCGTCCATTCATCTTTTAAGGAAACATCATGAAAACATCGTCCCTGATCTTGAAAAAATCCCTGTTGGCATTGGCCGCGGTATCCACTTTCGGCGCAGCTATTGCAGCGCCGGCCGACAATGCCGATAAAACCATCGTGCTGGTGCATGGCGCCTTTGCAGACGGCTCCAGCTGGGACAAGGTCGTGCCTTTGCTGCAAGCCAAGGGCTATAAGGTCGTTTCCGTGCAAAACCCGCTGACATCGCTGGCAGACGACGTTGCCGCGACAAAACGCGCGATCGATGCGCAGACTGGTAAAGTGATCCTGGTAGGCCACTCCTGGGGTGGCACTGTCATCACCCAGGCCGGCGCCGATGACAAAGTCAGCGCACTCGTGTATGTAGCAGCGTTTGCACCATCCGAAGGCGAGGCTGTCGGTTCGCTGGGCAAGGAATTTCCAACGCCTCCCGGTATTGCCAAACTGCAGGCCGATGCGTCCGGTTTCCTGAGTCTGCCAGCCAAGGCGGTTGCTGAAGATTTTGCGCAAGACTTGCCGGCAGCGCAGACAAAGCTGATGGCTGTCAGCCAGGGTCCTATCAATAGCAAGGCTTTCGGCGAACCTGTGACTGTTGCTGCATGGAAGACCAAGCCATCCTACTATATCGTGTCCTCGCAAGACCACATGATCGCCCCCGGCCTGGAAGCGGCAATGGCGAAGAAAATCGGCGCGACGACAACCACGCTGAACACCAGCCACGTGCCCATGTTGTCCAAACCGGCTGAAGTCGCTGCCGTAATTCTTGCCGCTGCTGCAAAATAAGCACATAGCAAGTCAGGTAGTAGCAAAGCCCGGCTGCGAAGCCGGGCTTTGTTGTTTGCGTAACGGTACAGGTACTGAAGGGCGGGAAAGGCGGAAAGAGGAAGGGAGGACATAGGCTATCGTTCGGCGATAGGGAAATCCGCCGCCGGCGAGCAATGCACAGGCGGCAGTGAAGGATCAGGTTTCCTTGTTTTCTTCCGGCGGGTTGACAACGCTCATGACTGCATCGCGTTTGTCCAGCAGATGCTGGCGAAGCACCGCAGCCAGCCGCTTGCCATCGCGCGCATCCAGTGCCTTGATCATTTCTTCATGGTCATGCACCGCGCTGTCCCATTTGTCCGCCTTGAAGTTGGACTTGAAACGCAGTGCCTGCAGGCGCCGGTTCATCGTCAGATACGTCTGCCGCATCACCGAATTGCGCGCTGCTTCATTGATCTTGTTATGGATCGCCTGGTTGCGGCTGTAATAACCCGGTAAGTCGTTCTGTGCCTTGCAGGAGAGCATCGCATAATGCAGTGCCTTGATTTCGGCCAGTTCCACCGGTGTAATGCGTTCGCATGCCAGCTCGCCCGATAAGGCTTCCAGCCCGCTCATCAGTTCAAAGGTTTCCCAGACTTCGGTTTCCGTCATGCGCGATACCGATGCGCCGCGGTTCGGCAGAATTTCCACCAGGCCTTCGGCGCTCAGCACTTTCATCGCTTCGCGCAGCGGCGTGCGGGAAATACCCAGGGTCTCGCACAGTTCGCGTTCGTTCAGTTTGGTGCCGGGAGCCAGTGTTCCTTCGACAATCAGATTGCGCAGATGGTCCACCACCGTGTCGTGCAGGCGTTGGCGTTCCAGGCGCATATTCAGCGGTGCTGGAGGTGCTCCGGCTTCTATAATTGTATTTTGCATGCAATTTCCTATTTTTCTTACCAAATGATTTTAACTCATAAGTGTTTTAACTGAAACAGCAGGCAGCCAGGGTTTTTGTAAAACTTCTTTAACAGACTAACACCTAATTACCATTGATTTTTCTGGCTTCTTCATAGCTGGCGGCGTAAATTCAACGGCAAGACCGAACCTATTGACAGATGGATCGTGGCGTCGGGACATCACGCATGGATATTAAAAATAGCACTTTACCTTCCAAAATTCATCTGCTAAAGTATTTTGTATACAAAATTCAATTTAAAAGGAGATGTCAGTGTTGAAACTTAACTTCCATCCGGCAGGGCGCCATTTTTTGCAGATTCCAGGCCCCAGCCCTGTGCCAGACCGCATCCTGCGGGCAATGAGCTATCCGACTATCGATCACCGCGGCCCTGAATTTGGCGCTTTGGGTTTGCAGGTGCTGGAAGGCATCAAGAAGATTTTCAAGACCGAGCAGCCGGTCATCATCTACCCGGCGTCCGGCACCGGCGCCTGGGAAGCGGCGCTGACCAATACCCTCAGCCCCGGCGACACGGTATTGATGTATGAAACCGGCCATTTCGCCACCTTGTGGAAAAAAATGGCGGAAGCACTGGGCCTGAAACCGGAATTCCTCGGCTTGCCCGGCATAGAAGGCTGGCGCCGCGGCGTCCAAGCGAACCTGATAGAAGAACGCCTGAAGGCCGACAAAGACCATGTGATCAAGGCAGTGTGCGTGGTCCACAATGAAACTTCCACCGGCGTTACTTCCAATATTGCCGCCGTCCGCAAGGCGATCGATGCGGCCGGCCATCCGGCGCTGTTGCTGGTGGATACCATCTCCGGCCTCGCTTCCGCCGATTACCGCCATGATGAATGGGGTGTGGACGTTACCGTATCCGGCTCGCAGAAAGGCCTGATGCTGCCCCCCGGCATCAGCTTCAATGCAGTGTCTCCAAAAGCGATCCAGGCCAGCAAATCCGCCAAGCTGCCGCGCGCATTCTGGGACTGGACCGAAATCATAGAAATGAACAAGACCGGCTACTGGCCGTACACGCCCAATACCAACTTGCTGTATGGCCTGTCGGAAGCGCTGGACATGATCCTGGGCGAAGGCCTGGACAACGTGTTCGCGCGCCACCAGCGTCTGGCGGCTGCCTGCCGCGATGCAGTCCGGGCCTGGGGCCTGGAAGTGCAATGTACGGATGCAGATGTGTACTCTCCTGTGCTGACCGGTGTCATGACGCCGGAAGGCTTCGATGCAGATGCCATCCGCAAGACCATCTATGAAAACTACGACATGTCGCTCGGCACAGGCCTGGGCAAGCTGAAGGGCCGCATGTTCCGCATCGGCCATCTGGGCGAAGCCAACGACCTGACGCTGATGGCGACACTGGCCGGCTGTGAAATGGGTCTGAAACTGGCCGGCGTGCCTCTGGCCGGCAGCGGCGTGGCAGCAGCAATGCAGTACCTGACGGCAAATCCTGCCAGGAAGTTGTGAACCCAGTCATCTGAGTTCACGACCAGGCCCGATGAACCTTGCACAGACACGGTCATCGGGGCGACATCGCAGGATGCTTCAATGCACCATGCCGTAGTTTAATTAATGGAGACAAAGAATGAAACGATCAGGTTTTCGTGCAACAAGTATTGTGCTGTTGATGCTGTGTTTGATGTATTTCATCACCTATCTCGACCGCGTCAATGTCAGTACCGCCGCTGCAGGTTTCGGCAAGGACTTTAATCTCAACAAGACAGAAATCGGGCTGGTGTTTTCTGCATTTGCCTATCCCTACCTGGTGTTCCAGATCATCGGCGGCTGGGTCAGCGATAAATTCGGCGCCAAGCGCACGCTAATCGTCTGCGGTGTCCTGTGGGCGCTGGCCACGATACTGACCGGCTTTGCCGGCGGGCTCATCTCGTTGCTGCTGGCGCGTTTGCTGCTCGGCCTGGGCGAGGGTGCTACATTCCCTGCCGCGACATCGGCAATGGCGCGCTGGGTCAAGAAAGAAAATCGCGGTTTTGCGCAAGGCATCACGCACGCGTTTGCGCGCATCGGCAATGCAGTGGCGCCGGCAGCAATTGTTTTCGTCATGGCGGCATACGGATGGCGCATGTCTTTCTACGTCTGCGGCGTACTGAGTTTGATCTGGGTCATCGTGTGGATGTTCGTGTTTACCGAAGATCCTGCAGATCACCCCGGCGTATCGCCGGAAGAACTGGCCGGCCTGCCGGTAGTCAAAAAGAAAAACGTGAAGATACCATGGGGCCCTCTGGCCAAACGCATGGCGCCGGTGACGATAGTCTATTTCTGCTACGGCTGGACACTATGGCTGTTCCTGAGCTGGATACCGCAATACTTCCTGCATAGCTATGACCTGGACCTGAAAAAATCCGCCTTGTTCGCCTCCAGCGTTTTCTTTGCCGGTGTCGTCGGCGACACGCTGGGCGGCATTGTCAGCGACCGCATACTGATCCGTACCCGCAACATCAAATGGGCGCGCAGCTATATGGTGTCGATCTGCATGTTCCTAACCCTGCTGTCGCTGCTGCCATTGTTGTTTACGCATAATCTGACAGTGTCCATCATCAGCCTCAGCGCTGGCTTCTTCTTTGCTGAAATGACGATAGGTCCGATGTGGGCGATACCCATGGATATCGCACCGGAATATTCCGGTACCGCCAGCGGCATGATGAATACCGGTTCGGCACTGGCCGCGATCATCTCGCCGGTATTGTCCGGCTACCTGATAGACCGTTTCGGCAACTGGGAACTACCCTTCGTCGGCAGCATGATACTGATGGGCTTCGGCGTGGTGTTGGCCTTCCGTATGCAGCCTGAAAGCAAGTTCCAGCTGGCAGCGACAGGCACGGATAACGCAGGCAACGCGCATCCGGTCAACCCCTAAGGATACAGGTGCAGGCGGCCCGTGCCGCCTGCCGATATCCCGTCATTGTCATTGATTTGTCACTGAAGGATAAGGATGTTGTCCACTCCTCATACTCTCCCGCAGGCAGCAACCGGCCTTGCCGAACTGCTTAGCGGCGCCTACCAGACCCAGAGCATAGTTGCCGTGCCCGCCGCACTGGCTGTTGCCGATGCAGACCAGGCCTACGCGGTACAGCGCAGTTTTCTGAATCGCGTCAGCATCCATACCGGTGGCTGGAAAATAGGCGCCAAGTCCGCCGATGGCCCGATACAGGGCTCTCCATTGCCGCTGGATGGCATTTACCAAAACCATGCCGTACTGAACAAGCGGCATTTCCCCGTGCTGGGGCTGGAGCTGGAGATCGCATTTTCCTTCTCGCGTGAATTTACTCCGGCAGATGCGGCTTTGTCAGACTCTGAAATCATGCACTACCTGCATACCATGCAAGCCTCGGTGGAGCTGGTGTCCAGCCGGCTGGCGGGCTGGCCGCAGGTTGGCAAACTGCTGCAGCTGGCAGACCTGCAAAATCACGGAGCGCTGGTCACTGGCGAGCAGGTGGCCTACGACAGCGGTTTTCCGTTTATCAATCCGCGCGTCAGCCTGCGGGTTGCAGATACCGAAATTTTCAATGGCAAGGGCAGCAATCCGGCGGGTGATCCACGCCGCCTGCTGCCGTGGCTGGTGCGCCATTGCGCCGCGCAGGGCCTGACTCTGGCGGCCGGCAATACAATTACCACAGGCTCTTATACCGGCGTGCATTTTCCACTGGAGGCCGGTGCCGTCTGCGGCGAGGTGCAGGGGCTTCCGCCGATTCAATTCCAGCTGGCATGATGCAGCGCGCTGTCGCGGCGCGCCTCTGCCGGCTTTTTTCACAGGATAAATGACATGCTAGTAAAACCCATACACCTGGTCCCTCCCGGCGGGCGGGCTGCGACGCCCATGGTGCGGCAGCTGCAGCAGGAGATGCAAGGCGACGTACTGTTCAGTGCGGCGGACCGCGGCCGCTATTCGACCGATGCCTCCATCTATCAGATCATGCCGCTGGGCATCGTCGTGCCGCGCAACCAGGACGATCTGTTGCTGGCGCTGGACATCGCGCGCCAGCATCATGCGCCTGTGCTGGCGCGCGGCGCCGGCACCAGCCAGTGTGGCCAGACAGTCGGCGAAGCGCTGGTGATAGACAACAGTAAATGGCTGAACAAGGTGCTGGATTTCGATCCGGAGGCAATGACGGTGACCGTCGAGCCCGGCCTGGTGCTGGACCACCTGAATGCCTGGCTGAAGCCGCACGGCCTGTGGTTTCCGGTCGATGTATCGACCGCTGCGCAGTGCACGATAGGCGGCATGGCCGGAAACAATTCCTGCGGTTCGCGTTCCATTGAGTACGGCAACATGGTGCACAATGTGCTGGCGATCGATGCCGTGTTGGCAGACGGCAGCCAGGCGCAGTTCGGCGCATTGGGCAAGATGCAGTCCAGCCCCCGGCTGGATGCGATCGTGGAAGGCATACGCCAGATTGCGTTGCGTGAAAAAGAAGAAATCAGGGAGCAGATGCCGCGCGTATTGCGCCGCGTCGCCGGTTATAACATCGATATTTTCGATTGCCAGAACCCCAAGGCCTATACCGATGACGGCGTTGCCAACCTGTCGCATATCCTGGTCGGTTCAGAGGGTACGCTGGCCTACAGCCGCCAGCTGACGCTAAAGCTGGTGCCGCTGCCCAACCACAAAACACTGGGCGTCGTGAATTTTGACAGCTTCTACCAGGCGATGGACATGACGCAGCACATCGTCAAGCTGGGGCCGACCGCGGTGGAACTGGTGGACCGCACGATGATAGACCTGGCGATCAGCAATCCTGCATTCAGGCCGGTCATAAAAAAAGCACTGACCGGTAATCCCCAGGCCATCCTGCTGGTGGAGTTTGCCGGCCAGACCCATGCCGAACAGTTGCAGAACCTGGCGCAGTTGGTGGAACTGATGGCCGACCTGGGCTTGCCGGGTTCGGTTGTTGAAATGCCGGACATGAATGAGCAAAAAGCCTTGTGGGAAGTGCGCAAGGCCGGCCTCAACATCATGATGAGCATGAAGGGCGACGGCAAGCCGGTATCCTTTATTGAGGATTGCGCGGTGCCGCTGGAACACCTGGCCGAATATACAAGCCAGCTGACCGAGGTGTTCCACCAGTACGGCACCGAAGGCACCTGGTACGCACACGCCAGCGTCGGCACGCTGCATGTCCGGCCCATACTGGACATGCGCCGCGGCGGCGCCAAGGACATGCGGGAAATCGCCGAGGCAGCGTCTGCACTGGTGCGCAAATACAAGGGCGCCTATTCCGGCGAGCATGGCGACGGCTTGTGCCGCGGTGAATGGGTTGCATGGCAGTATGGTCCCAGGATCAACCATGCATTTCAGCAGATCAAGCAGCTGTTCGATCCCGACAACCGTTTCAGCCCGGACCGTATCGTCAATCCGCCAAAGATGGACGACACCCGCAATTTCCGCTTCGCGCCGGGCTATCAGGAACTGGCGCATACGCCGCAGCTGGACTGGTCGCAATGGAATGTATTGCGCAATCCGCTGACCGGCGAAGAAACCGTGCCCGGCAGCGGCCCGGACAAGACCGGCGGCCTGGCCAAGCTGGTGGAAATGTGCAATAACAACGGCCATTGCCGCAAGTTCGATGCCGGCACCATGTGCCCCAGCTATCGCATCACCAAGGATGAAAAACACGTGACCCGCGGCCGCGCCAATACGCTGCGGCTGGCGATCTCCGGCCAGCTGGGGCAGGAGGGGCTGGCCAGCCGGGAAGTCAAGGAGACGCTGGACCTGTGCGTTTCCTGCAAGGGCTGCAAGCGCGACTGTCCTACCGGCGTGGACATGGCGAAAATCAAGATTGAAACCAAGGCCGCATGGACGCAGAAGCATGGCCTGCGATTGCGTGACAAGCTGGTGGCGTATATGCCCGCATATGCGCCGTACGCCAGCCGTTTCGGCGGGCTGATCGCACTGGCCGAGAAAGTGCCGGTGGTGTCTTCCTGGGTCAAGAAAAGCATAGGGTTGGCGACGCAGCGTTCTTCGCCAAAGTTCAAAACCTCTTTCCTGTCAACCGCGAAAACCAGTCCGGCCGCAGCGGGCGGCAAGGAAGTGCTGCTGTTCGTGGACACGTTTAATAACTATATGGAGCCGGAAAACGCCAGGGCTGCGCAGCAGGTACTGGAAGCGGCAGGCTACCTTGTGCATTTCAGCGCCGTGCCCGGACAGCGGCCGCTGTGCTGCGGACGCACTTACCTGTCCGCAGGCCTGGTAACGGAGGCCAAGGCCGAAGCGCGCCGTTCGCTGGATGCGCTGCTGCCTTTCGTGAACCGGGGCATCGCCGTCGTCGGCCTGGAGCCTTCGTGCCTGCTGACCTTGCGCGATGAATTCCTGCACTATGGCTATGGCGCCGAAGCGGAAAAACTGTCCGCCTCCGCTTTCCTGTTCGAGGAATTTCTGGTGAGGGAAAAAAAGGCAGGGCGCCTGGACCTGAACCTGCAAGCGCTGGACAGTAACCAGGTGCTGGTGCATGGCCATTGCCATCAAAAAGCCTTTGATGCCTTTACGCCGGTGCAAACGGTCTTGAAATGGGTGCCGCAGCTGGAATTGTCTGTCGTGGAATCTTCATGCTGCGGCATGGCAGGCAGTTTCGGTTATGAAGACGAACATTACGAAGCATCGAAGGCGATGGGCGAATTGTCCTTACTGCCGGCCGTCAGGAAAGCGATGGAAGCGGATGGCAGCACCATCGTTGTCGCCGACGGCACCAGTTGTCGGCACCAGATCCACGACGGCGCACAGCAGCAGGCCATCCATGTGGCAAGGGTGCTGGCGCGGTCGCTCAAGCTGGGGGCTTAGAGGGAGGCTTAAAGGAGCTTGATTTGAAATGCTTCATTGGCGCCGCTTCCCTGGAACTCTCGCCGGTAAGCGGAAGGCGAGATGCGGAAGGCGCTGGCGAAATGCCGGCGCAACACCATCGCCGATCCAAAGCCGGTATCGCCGGCGATATCGTCTATCGATCTCCTGGTGGACTCCAGCTGGCGCTGTGCCTGCGCCAGCCGCTGGTTCAGCAGCCACTGGCCGACCGTAGTCCCCGTCAGCTTCTGGAAGTGCCGGGTAAAGCTGCGCCGGCTCATCAGTGCGCGCTGCGCCAACTGATCCAGGCTTTGCGCCTCTGACAGGTGAAGCAGCATCCATTCCAGCACTTTGGACAGCCTGTCGTCGCTGGCTAGCACGGGCAGTGGCTGGTCTATATATTGTGCCTGCCCGCCCTGGCGGTGCGGTGCCACCACCAGCCGCCGGGCTACCTGAGCAGCAGCATCTGATCCGTATTGAGAGCGTAGAAGATGCAGGCAGCAGTCTATGCCTGCGGCGGTGCCTGCCGACGTGGTGACATCGCCATGATCCACATACAATACATTCGGGTCCAGGCCAACTTGCGGATAGCGCCGTGCAAATTCATCCGCCAGCGCCCAGTGTGTGGTGGCCGTGCGCCCGTCCAGCAGGCCAGCTTCCGCCAGCACGAAGGCGCCCAGGCACAGGCCGACAATGCGCGCGCCGCGCTTGTGCGCCTTGCGCAAAGCCTGCAAGAGCTTGTCCGAAGGCGTTTGCAGATCGGACCGCCAAGACGGCGCCACGATCATATCCGCACGCGCCAGCACCGATAAATCGTATTCGGTATTGATGCTGAAGCCTGCGCTGGTGGTAATTCGCTGCGATCCCCTGGCAGCTTCCGCAGAGCAGACGCAGACATCGAATTCCGGCAGGCCCGCTGCTCCCAGGAATTCGCCGAAGACCATGCAGGGCACCGACAGATGGAAAGGACTGATGCCGTCAAACGCGATGACGGCGACGGTAATCCTGTGGGAAGGGGATATCTTGGGCATGGCCCGATTGTATCGCTTAATGGCAATCGGGTCACTTTCGCCTTTTCCGGGCTTGGCCGATAATCCGTTTCATTGAATACACAAACGGAGATACCTGATGTCTGCAAACGATGCAAGCAAAGCCACAGCGCCGAAGCGCGCACTGGTGGTGATAGATGCGCAAAACGAATATTTCAGCGGCCAACTGCTGATTGAATACCCCGATCCGCAGCATTCCATCAACAACATCGGTCTCGCCATGGATGCGGCGCGCGCCGCCGGCGTGCCTGTGCTGGTTATCCAGCATACGTCGCCAGCGGGTGCTCCGGTGTTCCAGAAGGGCGAGCCGGCATGGGAGCTGCACGATGCCGTCAAGAACCGTCAGCACGACTATCGTGTGGAAAAAACCATGCCCAGCATTTTTGCCGGCACCGATGCCGCCGCCTGGCTGAAACAGAAAGGTATCGATACATTGAGCATCGTTGGCTACATGACGCAGAACTGCAATGCCAGCACCATCTATCAGGCCATGCATGACGGCTACAAGGTGGAGATGCTGAGCGACGCCACCGGCGCCGTGCCGTATGCGAATACCGCCGGCAGCGCAACAGCAGAAGAAATCCACCGTGTGCTGAGCGTCATCTTCCACTCCAATTTTGCGGCGGTAACGAGTACTGCCGGGTGGATAGCGGCGGTCAATGCAGGCGAAGCGCTTGCCAAGGACAACGTGCTTGCATCGAACAAGGCTGCGCGGAATTCTTCCCGGGCCTAGTGCTGCCCATATTGGATTTCTCAACAAGAGGGCGCATAATGCACCCGATGAAAAATCCTCTCCATGAAGCGCTGATAGACTTGGTCGGTTTCTTCAACCGGCCCCAGCCCGATCAGTATCTGCTAAGGCGTGCCAATGTATCGCTCGACCGCGCATTGTTCCCCCTGCTTGTACGGATAGGCATGCGCGGGCCGATAGGGGTCGTGGAACTGGCCGAGCTGGCGGGCCGCGATCATTCCACGGTCAGCCGCCAGGTCGCCAAGCTGGAAGAGATGGGGCTTATCACCCGCACTCCCGGCAAGACGGACCAGCGGGTGCGAGAGGCCGAGGTGACGGAAGCGGGGCGGCTGATGGTGGAGCAGATCAGCGAAGCGCGTAACCGCATGATTGACGAAGTGCTCGCTGACTGGAGTGCCAAGGATCGGACCGAACTGACGCGGCTGGTACGCAAGCTTGCCGATACGGCGATGCGTTTCAAAGGCTGACGGCAGGCAGTTGCCGTCAGTACTCATCAAAAAAACTGTGAGAAAATTCGAACAGAAGCCTCAGCGCCGCGGCGCATAGTTCGGCACCATGCTTTCGCCTTTCTCTGCCATGGGCAGGATTTTTTCCAGTTCCTCACGCTGTTCCGCGTCCGTGGTTTTGGCAAGCAGTGTGCGCAGGATCGCGACATAGGCTGTTTGCTGCGCCTGTGCCGCCGGCACGGCTATCTCCGGCTTCACACCTACGTGCTCCCAGTTGGTACGGGTTACTGGATTGATGGCGCGGCCTGTCGGGATGTTGATGACGAGACCATGCCCAAGGGAAAACCTGTCGCCGGAATTGGCGCCGCCGCCGGTAACTTCGCCTACCAGTACCGCACGTTTCTGCGTCTGGAAGTCGTAGGCACATTCTTCACCGCCGGAGAAGGTACGCGCGGAGGTCAGTACGTACACCGGCTTGGTATAGCGTTCGCCCACGCCGGTATTGGTCCAGTATTGCTGGGTCTTGTCCTGCGGCCGTGTATAAATATCGTTCAGGTGGCGCTCGTCGCCTTTTGCAAAGAAATGGCTCATCAGGTAGGCCACGCTATTGGGACTGCCGCCACCGTTGCGGCGCAGGTCCAGGATCAGCGCGTCCGTACCTGCCAGCAGCGATAGTGCAGATGTATAGGCGGCAGCCACTACCTCAGTAGGGCCGAACCCGCGTAACTCCAGGTAACCCACATTGCCGGGCAGGCGTTGCAGCTTTTCTATGCCGTAGCCCATGCGGGTGGCGTCCATGCGTTGCCTGTCCATTTCTTCCGGGCTGGGCACCGCGTCCGGATTTTCTTCCACATGGTAGCCGGGATCATAGAAAACCATGAAATGCCGGTCATCGCTTTTTTCGCGCAAGTCTTTTGATAATTGTGCTGCCAGCGCCGCGGCCGTATCTGCGCCGGCGTAAGCATCTTTTGCGGCTTTGCTTGTCAGCTCCTTGCCTAAACGCGCTGCCACTGCGGGAAACACATAATTGGCTTGCAGCTTGGCGTCCAGCGTTTGCAGGATTTCCTTGCGTTCTGCTGCGGACAGGCGGGCATCTGCCGGCTGTGCGAAAGCGTTGACGGAAAATGCCGCGCTTATCAACAGTGCGATGGACATGCTTCGATTGTTGTACATAAATGCTCCTGTAATTTTCATTCATGAATCTACTAATTGATTAGTAGATTGGGTTAAAAAAAGGGACTTCTACTCTTTATGGCGACGGCAACCGACGGATGTCCAGTGTGGCGATTTGCCACACGCCGTTCCGTGTCGCCCCGTCGTAGCCAACGCTGGCCCTGCCTTTGGGGCCGGCAAAGACCACCGTAAACTTCGCCTTGCCGCCTTCCGGCTCATCCATGCCCCACAGGTGGAAATCCCACCTGCCCCAGGTATGGACGTTTCCATGGAAGGAGCTGCGGTCCATGCTTACCGGCTGGCCGAGGGCCGCAGCCAGCCTGCCGTCGCCCTGTAGCTGCCTGAACAAGGCAGTGAGCTCGGCTGAATCACTGGGCCCGGTCTTCGTCGGCAACGCAGGGAGAACAGGCGTTGCAGGCAGCGTAGGCAGTGCAGGCAAAGCCGGCAGCGTTGGCATCGCAGCTAAGGTTGGCAGAGCGCCCATGGGCTCCAGTTCTTTCAGCCATGCGCGCACTTTGTCGTCCACCGGCAGCTTGTGGCCATCTTCGGTATAGGTTTCAGTAACGGCGCCGTGCTGGTCCATGCTGATGCGGTAGTAGCGCTGCTTGTCGAGAAGATAGCTGGCCGTGAATTCGCGAAAATTTCCCGCTGTGAGCGCTCCGCTCGATGAAGAATTGATTTTCAGATTGGTCAGCAGATGCCGGGGCGGTTCAACCTGGCTTGCTAGCAGGACGCCCGAACACAGCAATATGGCAAGCGCAAGCGGTGCGCCCCAGTTCTGGCGAGCCGGACGGCCGGACAAAAGGTGGCTGATGCGTTTCATCAACGATCCTCCGCCAGCGGCCAGCGCAAAGCGCGGCGCGGCAGATCCGTGGCGATGCAGTCCGGTCAGCGCCTCTGCCAGCACGACAGGGTCGCCGCACACCTTCACTGCAAGATCGTCGCAGGCATGTTCGCGCTCCTGGCGGATGCGCTTGCTCAGCCACCACATGGCCGGGTGAAAAAACAGCAGGGACTCAATCGCGCATTGCAGCCCGTTCCACAGCCAGTCCAGCCGGCGTATATGCGCCAGTTCATGCGCCAGCAGAGCCTCGATCTGTTCTGCCGGAAGTTGCGTCAGCAAGGTGACCGGCAACCAGATGACAGGGCGCCACAGGCGGGCGGTGAACGGGGAAGGCAGGTTGCCGGCCAGGCGTACTGCCACCGCGCGGGAAATACCGAATGCTGCGCGTAAAGCCTCGGTGCGGCGCTGCCATTCGGCAGGGAGTTCCAGGAAGGGCTGTTGTTCCAGCCGGCGTATCATGTGCCAGCCGCCAGCCTGCAAGACCAGCATGCATAGCACGCCGCATACCCATAGCACGGATGCGCCTGTCAGCATCCAGTCTGCCAAGGGATTGGCCACGCCTGCCGCGACATAGCCGCTGCCGCTTGCAATGTAGATATCCGGCGCACCGGCCGGTAATACAGGTAAGGCCTGCCATAGCCATGCAAATGTCAGTAGCGGCGCCAACAGCATTGCCAGCAGCCACAGCATGCCTGCCGCGTGGCGCAGCATGGCGCTACTTTTCCTCAGCAGGGCCATGCTCAGCGCCGCCATCAAACCCAGCAGCGCCAGCTGCCATAGCGAATGCAGCAGTACCTGGGCAAGGGCAGAGGCAAACTGGAAAAATGCGTTCATGGGAGGCTCCGTGTATGCGGCGATTTGGCTGCGGGCGGTTTAGCTGCCGCGCCGTTTTTTTGCTTCAGCAATCATGCGGGCCATCGCATCCAGTTCCTCGGCGCTGGCCGTATCGTCATCCAGTGCGCGCTGCACAAGCTTGACGGCAGACCCGGCAAAAGCATTCTGTACAAAGCTCTTCAGCATCGACGATTGCACCACCGGCTCTGAATACAGCGCAAGGTAACGATGGCTGCGTTCGGTTTCGTCACGCTGCACCAGTTTCTTTTCACTCATGATCGTCAGCATCTTCAATACCGTGGTGTAGGCGGTGTCTTTGCTGCGCAAAAGCTCGTCATGCACTTCGCGCACCGTCGCGGGAGCCTTGCGGCTCCACAAGATGCGCAGAATGGCAAGCTCGCCTTCGGTCGGATGCGGGTCGTTCATGGGAGGCTCTCGGGTAAAGTTATTTACTAATCGGATAGTACTATATGATTAGTATTTTAAAGAGTCAATAGAATTTGCATCATTTTCGTCACTTGCATTCATTTTTTATGGATAAGAAAAAGCCGGCCATGGCCGGCTTTCATCTCGGAGGCGAGGAACGGCAGGCTTACAAAATATCAATCACGATCTTGCCGCGGGCAGCGCGGGTTTCCACCAGCGTATGTGCGTCCATTACGGTTTCCATGTTGAACCGGCGCGCATCCATCAGGGGTTTCAGCTTGCCGGCCTGCGCCAGTGCGGTGGCTTCGCGCATGATGTCGCCGTGGTGGGCGCGGCCTTTGCCGGTAATTAACGGAAGCAGCGTAAATACGCCGGAATAGGTGGCTGCGCGGAAAGACAGCGGCGCCAGCTTGTGCGTGCCCCAGCCCAGGCAGCTGACGACATGGCCGCCGTAGGTGCGTGCCGCTTCAAACGATGCGTCCAGCGTAGCGCCGCCTACGGTGTCGTACACGATGTCAAAGCCTTCGCCGCCGGTATAGGCGTTGACATAGTCGGCAACGCTGCTGGTTTTATAGTCGATGGCGGTTGCGCCATAGCCTTCGATGATCGCTTTCTGCTCTGCCGAGCCGGTGGCATAGACGTCCGCACCCAGCGCCCGTGCCAGTTGCACGACGATATGGCCGACGCCGCCGGCGCCGCCATGCACCAGTACTTTTTGCCCTGGCTGTACTTTGGCCCGGTCAACCAGGCCTTCCCATGCGGTGATGAAGATTAGCGGCAAGGCTGCTGCTTCACGCATACCGAGAGCTGCAGGCTTATGCGCCAGCAGGCTTGCATCAACTGCCGCATACTGGGCCAGAGAGCCTTGTACGCCGGCGATGCCGCCTGTCATGCCATAGACCTCGTCGCCGGGCTTGAAGCCGCTGACGCCGGGACCGACTGCTTCCACGACACCCGCCAGGTCTATGCCGAGAATGGCCGGCAATACGGTTTTTGCATGCGCCGCATTGCCGCCGCGTATCTTGGTATCAAGGGGATTAACGCCGCTGGCATGGATGCGCACCAGCACTTCGCCTTGCGTCGGCACAGGCACCGGCAATTCGCGGGCAACAAAAGGGGTGCCGTAGGTTTCCAGTACCAGGGCTTGCATGGATGAGTGGGACATGATGGTGCTCCTAAATGGTGTTGTGTAAGGGTTCATTGCTTAATTGATTCATTCAGCCGGCGATTTCTTGTGTGGCTCACCGATGAACACAGTCTACGCGGAGGCGCGGCAGAGAAAAACGGGGCGGGGCGCAATGCAGTTTTCAGGAAAGCGGGATAATCCCGCTGGAAATTGCCGGTGCTACAATGAATTCGTGAACAACAATGTGCGGAAGCAGGAAGAGCCATGGACCGTCTGGAAGCATTGAAAGTGTTTTGCCGCGTGGTGGAGTTCGGCGGCTTCAGCCGGGCGGCCGACAAGCTGGGCATGTCCACCTCGTCGATCACCAACCACATTGCCGCCCTGGAAAAGCATTTCAACGCCAAGCTGCTCAATCGCACCACGCGCAGCATGTCGCTGACCGAAGAGGGCCGCAAATGCTATGAACAGGCGCTACGGCTGCTGGAAGACATGGATGAGTTGGAAAGCAGCCTGATGCAATCCGGCCAGAAGCCCGGCGGCAGCCTGCGCGTAGACATGCCCAGTATCATCAGCCGCCTGTATGTAGCGCCGGCCTTGCCGCGCTTCATGGCGGCCTACCCTGACATCACGCTGAAGATAACGGTAGGCGACCGCAACATCGACATGGTGGAAGAGGGCGTGGATGTGCTGATCCGCATAGGCGAGCTGCCCAGTTCCAACCTGGTTGCAAAGAGTATCTGCAAAACCAGCTATATCTGCTGCGCCTCGCCGGCCTTCCTGGAAAAGCACGGCGTGCCCTCCCATCCGGAAGAGCTGGCGCAGTTCCCCTGCCTGAGTTTTTTAAAACCCAACTCACGCCAGTTGCGGCCCTGGGTATTTGAAAAAGACGGCGAAAAATTGCAGCATGTGCCGCAGACGCTGCTGGCGATAGACCACGTGGAGTCGATGATAGAGGCGGCCAAGGCGGGCGCCGGCATCGTCCAGCACATGTCCGTGTCGGTGGCGGAACCTCTGCGCGCCGGCTTGCTGGTGCCCATCCTGAAAGAATGGTCCTCGCCGGGGCCGGATGTGTCGGTGCTGTTCCAGCAACAGCATCATCGCGCGGCCAAGATCAGGGCATTTGTGGAGTTTGCAGAAGCCTTGTTTGCCAGGGCTTCAGCGGGTGTTTGAGTGGCTGTTATGGTCTTTATTGTCTAAATCTATATCTGTTCATGCGCCTTGCGGCGGCGGATGATGGAGCAACGACTATTCGGAGAAAACGCATGAGTGCATCGGAAATTCAACAGCAGTACCAGGCATTCCAGCAAAAAGGCCTGAAACTGGATATGTCGCGCGGCAAACCGTCGCCGGAACAGCTGGACCTGTCCAATGCGTTGCTGGGCGCGATGGAGACGTATCTGGCGGCAGACGGCACCGACACCCGTAATTACGGCGGTGCAACCGGCCTGCCCGAGGCGCGCGCGCTGTTCGGCGAGCTGCTGGATCTGCCGCCGTCGCAAGTAATTGTCGATGGCAGCAAAAGCCTGTCGCTGATGCACGACCTGATCAGTTTCCACCTGCTGTACGGCGCGGCGGGCAGCCTGCGCTGGATATCGCAGGAGCCTGTCAGCTTCCTGTGTCCCGTGCCCGGCTACGACCGGCATTTCGCCGTCTGCGAGGCACTGGGCATCAAGATGGTCAGCATCCCGATGAAGGAAGACGGTCCCGACATGGATCTGGTCGAGTCGCTGGTGGCCAAAGACGCCGGCATCAAAGGCATGTGGTGCGTGCCCAAATATGCCAACCCGTCCGGCACCGTGTATTCGGATGCTGTGGTGCGCCGGCTGGCAGCAATGCCGGTTGCAGCGCCGGATTTTCGCCTGCTATGGGACGACGCTTACCGCTTCCACCATCTCGGCGAAGAAAAAATTACCATCCCCAATATGCTGGAGGAATGCGCCAAGGCGGGCAATCCGGACCGCGCCTATGTCTTTGCCTCCACATCCAAGGTCACATTCGCCGGCTCCGGCCTGGCGGCGATGGCGTCTTCCCCTGCCAACCTCGCATGGTGGCTAAAACACGCGGGCGTGCGCAGCATAGGGCCGGACAAGGTCAACCAGCTACGCCATGTAAAATTCCTGAAGAACCGGGCCACCGTAGAGGTGCTGATGGAGCAGCACCGGCAATTGCTGAAACCGAAGTTCGATGCCGTGCACGCGCAGTTCACGCGGCAACTGGAAGGCATGGCGCAGGTCAGCTGGAGCCGTCCGCAAGGCGGCTACTTCATCGACCTGCAAACGCCGCCGGGGCTGGCAAAACGCACTGCGGAACTGGCCAAGGGCCTGGGCATCGTGCTGACAGTAGTCGGCGCAGCCTTCCCTTATGGCATAGACCCGCAGGACAGGCATATCCGTATTGCGCCCAGCTTTCCTTCACTGCCGGAAATCACGCTGGCAGCGGAAGGTGTTGCGCTGTCGCTGCGGCTGGCGGCAGCCGGTGGGTAGCACACAAAGGGCGTTGATTCTCTTCTCTACGGCTGTCAGGCGGCGGCAAGGCTTCTCGCCGCCCGCTTGATCGATTGCGGCGGCTGGCCGAAAGCGCGCAGGAACGCGCGGCGCATGCGTTCAGGGTCGCCAAAGCCCGTCTCGGTCGCCACCACATCTATCGTATGGCGGCCTTCTTCTATCATGTTGCGGGCTGCTTCCACCCTCAGATTTTCTATCGCCTTGGCCGGCGTCTGGCCGGTTTCCTCGGCAAATGCGCGGCTGAACTGGCGCGGGCTCAGGTGTGCCACTTCCGCCAGTTCTTCTACCGACAGCCCCTTGCGCAGATTTTCCTTGGCATAGACCAGCGATGTCTGGATGCGGTCCGACTTTGGGCTCAGCTCCAGCAGTGCCGAATACTGCGATTGCCCGCCGCTGCGGCGGTGGTAGACAACCATCTTTTTCGCCACGCTGCGCGACATCTCCACACCCAGGTCTTCTTCCACCATGGCCAGGCACAGGTCTATGCAGGCGGTCATGCCGGCGGAAGTCCAGACCGAACCGTCCACGATAAAGATGCGGTCTTCGTCCACCTTGACTTTGGGGAAACGTTTTTGCAGTTCGCGCGCGTGGTACCAGTGTGTCGTTGCGCGGCGGCCGTCAAGTATGCCGGCCTCGGCCAGGACGAAGGCACCGGTGCAGATGCTGGCGGTGCGGCGCGATACCAGCAGCGCGCGGTTCAGGAAATCATGCAACCCCTTTGATTGAGGTTCCAGCGTCATGCCGCCTGCGACCATGGCGGTATCAAAAGCAGCATCGCCGAAAGGCTCCGTATCGACCTTCATGCCGGAAGAACTGATGACGGTGCCGCCATGCTCGGACAGGGTGTCTATCTGGTAGACAGGCTGCGGCGCCAGCATGTTTGCCAGTTCAAACACCGCCACGGCCACGGTATCCAGTATCTGGAAGCCGGGAAAAACGATAAAACCGATGCGCTTCATGGGGATGTCCTAAAAAGAGGTATCTATGTCATTTAAGTCATTAGGGTAAGCCCATACACTATTCCTGTCAATGCGGACTTCAGCCTCACCGAGCGATGCTCCGGCTCCTGATACCAATCAGCCATCTTTTAATTAAATTGTAAAAAAGGAAATTCACATGAACGCACACACCAACAAGGGCACGGCACTGATCACTGGCGCATCTTCAGGCATAGGCGCCGTCTACGCCGATCGCCTTGCCCGCCGCGGCTACGACCTGATCCTGGTTGCCCGCGACCAGAAGCGCTTGGCCGCGCTCGCAGACAAGCTGGGTACGGAAACTGGCCGCAAGGTCGAAACCATCGCCGCCGACCTGACCAAGAAAGCCGATTTGCTGAAACTGGAACAGCGCCTGCGCAGTGACAGCGCAATCACTTTGCTGCTGAATAACGCCGGCGTCGGCGCAACCGCCAAGCTGGTGGATTCCGACCTGGATAAAATGGAAGAAATGATACAGCTGAACGTCACCGCGCTGATCCGCCTGTCCGGCGGCGCGGCGGCCAGCTTCTCCCAGCGTGGCAGCGGCATTGTCATCAACATCGCCTCCATCGTTGCCATAGCGCCGGAAGTGCTGAACGGCACCTATAGCGGCAGCAAGGCCTTTGTCGTGAACTTCACACAATCCATGCACCATGAACTGGCTGCCAAGGGCATCCAGGTGCAGGCTGTATTGCCGGGCGCCACCAGCACTGACTTCTGGGACAAGGCGGGCGTCGCCGTGCAGCATCTGCCGAGTGAAATAGTCATGACCGCTAAAGAAATGGTGGACGCGGCGCTGGTCGGCCTGGATCAACGCGAACTGATCACTATCCCGTCGCTGCCGAACGCTGCCGACTGGGACGCCTACGATGCGGCTCGCAAACACCTGGGGCCCAACCTGTCGCGCAAGCATGCAGCAGAACGTTATAAGGCAGCGTAAGCAGGCATAGGCTGCTTACGCTGCGCAGGCGTCAAGCAGTTCAAGTGCCACGCAGTACAAGCGCAAAAGTCCGGACAGTGAAACTGTCAGGACTTTTGCTTTATCAGAAATGCAGGAATTGTTCGGAAGCCGCAGCCAGGTTCGCGCCTCCCTTGTATAGCCTTCCGCGCCGGCTTCGTGTATCTTGCCTTTTGCCTCTCCAATATTCGCACCCTATCCCGCAACCGGTATCCTGCCCTTTTTTGCATCGCCATGCGGGCGCTCCGGAGCGGAAGTGTTCATACAATAAAAGGTATCCATGCTTGCTGCTCAACCATTGGCCGGCGTCCCCGGAAAACTGCTGGATGAACAAGGTCAGCCGCAATGCGGTAAATTCGCAGGAAAAATGGAGTCGCTGGACTGGCGCGGGCTGGCCGCGCCGCATAAGCGCGGTGCGCTGTGGCGCTATTTTCATCACAAGCGCTGGCAATATGTGGCGCTGGCGACGGACGATCTATTTTGCGGCATCGCAATCGTGGACCTGGGCTGGATCAATACTGCCTTCGCCTATGCGTTCGACCGCAGGCAGGGCAGGGAAGTCGGCAGCTTTTCGCAGGATGGCATTCCGGGGCTGACTGCGAGCATCGGCATGCGGCCGGCGGCAGGCGCTGACAGCAGTTTCAGTTTCCTTGGCAAGCGGATCAGCTATCGGCATGACGCCACTGCGAACTGTTACCAGTTGCGACTGCGCGATGGACAGTTCGAGATAGACGCCGACATCGACGCCAATGCAGCCGCGCCTTTCCTGCTGGCAATCGGGCCGGTACGGGGCGGCACGGTGCATGCGACACAAAAATCCAGCGGCATGGCGGTGCGCGGCGAGGTACGTGCTTCCGGCAAGCAATATGCGCTGGACGCTGGTATTGCAAGCGTTGATTATTCCAGCGGCTTCCTGGGCCGGGAGACCTCGTGGTGCTGGGCTTCTGCGCATGGGCGGGACGTCGGTTTCAACCTGCAGGCAGGGTATTTCGGCGAGCAGGAAAACGCCTTGTGGCTGGATGGCGAACTGTTCGGCCTCGGTGCCGCGCAGTTTGACTTTGATCCCGCCCATCCCATGTCGCCGTGGCATATCACCACCAGCGACGGCTTGCTGGACCTGCAGTTCCAGCCCGAAGGCTTGCGCAGGGAAGATAAAAACCTGCTGGTTGCCGCCAGCCGCTATGTGCAGCCCATAGGCATGTTCAGCGGCTGGGTCAAATCCGGCCCGGATGCGAGCCCGCGTGCCGTGCATAAGCTGGCCGGCGTCACCGAGGATCATTTCTCCCGCTGGTGAGACCGGCCTGCCGGGCTGGCGGTTTTCTGTTGTAGCCGCTCAGGTCACGATCAGCTTGCCTGACATGTCCTCATGCCCGGAGCCGCAAAACACGTCGCACAGGAACACGAATTCACCCGTCTTGTCGGGAGTAATGCGCAGCGTCTGCGTTTTGCCCGGCACCAGGTCGGCGCGGGTTTTAAAGTCCGGCAGGCTGAACCCCATCAGCACATCTTGCGTGCTGAGTTCGAGGATGACTTCTTCGCCGCGCTTCAGCTTGACCTCCGCTGGAATGAACTGGAATTTCTTGGCACTGATGCGGATGGTTTTTGGCGCCGGGCCGGCGGCTGCGCGCCCCAGGCCTGCGACTGCCAGCGGAGCCGCAACGGCGGCCATCAGCATGGTCCTGCGTTTTGATAAAAATGAAGGTGGTTTTGTCATGATATGTTCCTGTTTAGGCTTTCAGCACCGGCAGTTCGGTAATCTGCAGCGCCGGCTTTGATGCTTCGGCTTCCACATCCCGGAAACCCAGGCCCTGATAAGGATGGCCGGGGTCCCAGGCCAGCGGCGTGCGCTTGGGTGCGGAGCCGGGTGCGGGCAATGGAAATATCAGCGACTTTGCTGCATGGTGTGGAATATGCGCGGTCATGTGGTGATGCTCCTGGTGGATGTGTCCATAGAACACCGTCACATTCTGGAAGGGCATCAGCAGTTCCACCGCCTTGGCGCCATCCCTGGTAGCCCAGTCCCATTGCGGCGCCAGGTCGAACAGCGGGCGGTGCGTAAATACGACCAGCTTGTCTTTTTTATCCAGCATGGCCAGTTCGTCTTTCAGCCATTGCAGCTGCGCTTCGCCTATGGAGGCGGTAGGGTCGGATACATTGTCGATGACGATGAAGTTCACCCCCTTGTGCGCAAAACGGTAGTGCGTCTTGCCGAAAAATTCCTGGAAGGCCGCGCCATTGTCCAGCGAGGCATCATGTTCGCCGGGCATGAAATAGATTTGCTTTACTTTCAGCAGCGACACCTGCTCGCGGAATTCCTGCATGCGTTTCCTGCGTTCTGCCGGATCATCGGTGGTATGGGTCAGGTCGCCGGTAAAGACGATGAAATCCGGCTGTTCCGCCAGGCTGTTGACGGCGGCGACGGCTTTGGGCAGCGTGCCCCTGGCGTCCGGGTTGGGCGCGCCCTCAAAACCCCAGTGGGTATCGGACAGCTGTACAAAATAAAAGTCCGGCTGGTAGGCTGCCAGCGCGCTCGATGCGCTGCCGAGGCCGGAGGCGAATACCGCGCCGCCTATGCCGGCCAGTTTCAGGAATTCGCGTCTTGCTAGCTTTTGTTGCATGATATGCTCCCGTTGAGTAGGTATTAAGTGTGCTGCTGCCACGCTAGGGGCCACGGCAGCAAGGCGGGACGGCAAAGCGGCGCGCCTGCCCACATCCCGTATAACTCTGTGCAGGCGAAAATATTCCCGAAATAAAAATATTCTTTTTTTCGGGAATAAAATGCCGTGCAGCCGGGTCTTCATCATCAGGACAACAGGGGACGATGGATACGCATTTGGATGAAGAACAACTGGTTCGCCAATTTGAGGCCCTGGTGCTGCCTCACCTGGATGCTGCCTATAGCCTGGCCAGATGGCTGACGCTGAATACGCCCGACGCCGAAGACCTGGCCCAGATGGCCTATGTGCGCGCTTACCGGTTTTTTCCCGGTTTCCAGGGCGGGGATGCGCGCGCCTGGCTGCTGACCATCGTGCGGCACACTTATTATTCATCGCTACGCGACCATAAGCACGAACAGCACGATGTCGCCTACGACGAGGCGGATCACGTGGCAGAAGATGAGCACGTTGTGTCGTCGTATGACGCCAGCGTGAATCCGGAAATCATTGCCGCCAGGCGGGACGCCAAAAATATCGTCAACCGGGCGCTGGAACAGCTGCCGCGCAGCTTCAGGGAAATCGTGGTGCTGAAGGAGCTTGAGGATTTGTCGTATAAAGAAATTGCGGAAATAGTCGGCATCCCGCTAGGCACTGTCATGTCGCGCCTGGCGCGCGGCCGCAAGCTGTTGCTGGAGCATCTGAAGTCTGCCGGCGAAGGAGGAGCAGTATGAATTGCCAGGAAAGCCGCAGGCTGCTGCAAGCCTATGCCGATCAGCAGCTGGCGCCGCAAGATATGCAGATGGTGGACGAGCATCTAATCGGCTGTGCCGCATGCAGCGCAGAACTGAAACAATTGCAAAGCCTGCGCCGCGCCGTCCGGACGCAGGCGGAACAGCATGTCGCGCCGGAATACCTGCGCCGTCGCATACAGCTTGCAGTCCGCGGGGCGGCCGGAGAGGTTGCGCAAGCGGCTGCACAAACGGCTGCGCAGGCGGCCGCAAGCCCACCTCGGCGGGCCCGGCCGCAACCGCGGGGAGGCTGGCCCTGGGCCTGGATCAATTTCGGCCTGGCCACGGCCTGCGCGGCGGCGCTGGCCCTTGTGCTGGTATTGCCACCGTCCGTGGGCCTGGGCGATGACAGGCTGGCGCAGGAAATCACGGACAGCCATTTCCGTTCGCTGCTGGCGGACCATCTGGCCGACGTGGCGTCATCAGACCAGCATACGGTCAAGCCGTGGTTTACCGGGAAGCTGGATTTTGCACCCCCGGTTTTTGATTTTGCGCAGCAGGAATATCCGCTGACAGGCGGCCGGCTGGACTACGTGGCGCAACGTACCGTGGCAGCGCTGATCTACCGGCACAAGCGCCATGTGCTGAACCTGTATATCTGGCCCTCCGTGGCACAGGCTGCGGCCCCGAAACATCTGGCCAGGCAGGGTTACCAGTTGCTGCACTGGACGCAGGCCGGCATGCAGTACTGGCTGGTATCGGATATGGCTGCGGCGGATCTGGACCGGTTCCAGACGCTGCTGGCGTCGCAGCTGCAAAAGGATGGCAAGGATGGCGGGGAGCAGCGCTGACGCCGCGTAGAAATTGCTCTGGTTCAACTCCATGCCAGTCTTCAAGAGGTATGGCCGGTATTCCTTTACGGATGACGCTTTAGATTCTAGTATGTGGTGGTGTGTGCCGCTTACACGCGATTGCCAATTTGCCAGTCGGAAATACGGGCGTTCCGCCCTCCCAGCACGAAAAAATCCCCATCATCATCATTAGGAGAAGTCACATGGCTAAAGTTCTGGTGTTGTATTACTCTGCGTATGGACATATAGAAGCAATGGCAAATGCCGTTGCGGAAGGGGCTCGTTCCGCGGGCGCTATCGTTGATATCAAGCGTGTGCCGGAACTGGTGCCACCGGATGTGGCCAAGGCTTCCCATTACAAGCTGGACCAGCCTGCACCGGTCGCCACGATTGCCGAACTGGAGAACTACGATGCAATCATCGTCGGCACCGGCACGCGCTTTGGCCGCATGTCTTCACAGATGGCCAATTTTCTGGACCAGGCCGGCGGCCTGTGGGCCAAAGGCGCGCTGCACGGCAAGGTAGGCGGCGCATTCTCATCGACGGCGACGCAGCACGGTGGCCAGGAAACGACGCTGTTTTCCATCATCACCAACCTGCTGCATTTCGGCATGACGATCGTTGGCCTCAATTATGGTTTTGCCGGCCAGATGGGGCTGACGGAAATCACCGGCGGCTCACCCTATGGCGCCACGACGATCACCGGCAGCGATGGTTCCCGCATGCCTTCGGCAAATGAGCTGGATGGCGCGCGCTACCAGGGCAAGCAAATCGCCGAGACAGCCAAGAAGCTGCACGGCTAGACCGCGTTGATCGTATAAACGCAGAAGGGGCGCAGCGCGCCCCTTTGTCATTTACATCGTCGCGCCGATTTGCCAGGGCACGAATTCATTTTGGCCGTAGCCGTGCAGCTCGCTCTTGGTCTTTGTTCCCGATGCCACGTCGAGGATCATGCTGAATATTTGCTGCCCTACCTGTTCGACGCTGGCCAGGCCGTCCGCGATATCGCCGCAATTGATGTCGATATCTTCTTCCTGCCTTTTCCACAGCGCGGTGTTGCTGGCCAGCTTCAGCGAAGGCGAGGGCGCGCAGCCGTAAGCGGAACCGCGTCCCGTCGTGAAGCAGATCACATTGGCGCCGCCTGCGACTTGGCCGGTGGCGGATACCGGATCGTAGCCGGGCGTGTCCATGAACATCAGGCCTTTTTCCTTTACCGGCTCTGCATATTCAAGCACGTCCACCAGGTTCGTGCTGCCGGCCTTCGCCACTGCGCCCAGGGATTTTTCCAGTATCGTCGTCAGGCCGCCGGCCTTGTTGCCGGAAGACGGATTGTTGTTCATTTCCGCCCCCATGCGCTTGCAATAGGCTTCCCACCAGTGCACGCGGGCCAACAGCTTCTCGGCAACCTGCGGGCTGGCGCGCCGTGTCAGCAGATGTTCTGCGCCGTAGATTTCCGGCGTTTCCGACAGGATGGCGCTGCCGCCGTGCCGTACCAGGATATCCATCGCCGCGCCCAGCGCCGGATTTGCCGTAATGCCGGAATAGCCGTCGGAACCGCCGCATTGCAGGCCGACAGTAATATGCCTGATCGGCAGCGGTTGGCGCTGTACTGTATTGGCAGCCGGCAGCATCTCCTTGATCATGGCAATGCCGCGTTCCACGGTTTTGCGCGTGCCGCCGCTGTCCTGTATCGTGAAGCTGCGCAGGCGCGCGCTTTCGTGCAGGCCGTTTTGCGCAAACAGCTCGCCTATCTGGTTGGTTTCACAGCCCAGGCCGACAAACAGCACGGCCGCAAAATTGGGGTGGCGCGCATAGCCTGACAAGGTGCGACGCAATATGGCCAGCGCTTCGCCGTCGGGATCGACGCCGCAGCCGATGCCGTGCGTCAGCGCAATCACGCCATCCACGTTGGGGAAATCGGCCAGCGCCTGCGGGTTGGTGTCGCGCCGGAAATGGTCGGCAATCGCGCGCGCCGCTGTGGCGGAGCAATTGACCGAGGTCAGCACGCCCAGGTAGTTACGGGTGGCGACCTGGCCGTCTGCGCGGACGATGCCTTGCCAGCTTGGCGCATCCGCTTCGGCGATGAAATCGGTCGGTTTTGCATCCGCGCCTATGCTGTGTTCGCGTTCGAACTCGCCCATTGCCAGGTTGTGTGTGTGCACATGCTGGCCGGGCTGTATCGGCTGCGACGCAAAGCCGATGATCTGGCCGTAGCGGATCACTGCCTGCCCCTGTGCGATACCGGCGGTGGCAAGCTTGTGGCCGGCCGGAACCAGGCCTTGCACTTGCACCTGCTCTGTTTCCAGCAGCGTTCCGCCTATCAGCTGCTGGCGCGCGATGACGACATTGTCCGACGCATGCAGCCGGATGCTCAGCGCGCTCTTGTTGAGGGTGGCGTTTGGTTTGACCACGTATTACTCCCGGTTTACTGTCGGCATCTGCATTTCTTTCCGCACCACGCTACCAGTTCGTCAGCGTGCCATCGTGCGCGAGCCGGTTCACCGGCAGGTAGGCGCGGCTATACGGATACTTGGCGGCCAGTTTCTCGTCGATGTCCACCCCATGGCCCGGGGTTTCGCCTGCATGCAGGAAGCCCTTGTCGAAATGATAGTCGTGTGGGAAGACGGCATCGGTTTCCTCTGTATGCCGCATATATTCCTGTATGCCGAAATTCGGCACCCAGGTATCGAAATGCAGTGCCGCGCCCATGCACACCGGCGACAGGTCGGTGGCGCCATGGCAGCCGGTGCGCACCTGGTACATCGCGGCGAGGTCGGCAATGCGGCGCAGGTGGGTAATACCGCCGGCATGCACGACGGTGGAGCGGATGTAGTCGATCAGCTGGTTCTGTATCAGGTCCTTGCAATCCCAGATCGTGTTGAATACTTCGCCTACTGCCAGCGGCGTGACCGTGTGCTGCCTGATCAGCCTGAATGCATCCTGGTTTTCTGCCGGCGTGGCGTCTTCCAGCCAGAACAGGCGGTAGGGTTCCAGCGACTTGCCGAGGCGGCCCGCTTCTATCGGCGTCAGCCTGTGGTGGGCGTCATGCAGCAGATGCGGTTCCCAACCCAGCTTGTCGCGCAGTTTCTCAAACAGCTTGGGCGTGTGGTCCAGGTATTTTTCGGTGGACCAGTCGTGCTCGGATGGCAGGCTGGCGTCGGCCGGCTCGTAAAACAGCTGGTCCTTGGAAACGCCATACACTTTTTTCAGGCCCGGCACGCCGGCCTGCGCCCGTATCGCCAGGTAACCCATCTCGGCATAGCGCAGGGCTTCGTCGACTGTATGTTCTATGTCGCTGCCGTTGGCATGGCCATACACCATGACGCCGTGCCGGCTCCGGCCGCCCAGCAACTGGTACAGCGGCATGTTGGCGGCCTTGGCCTTGATGTCCCACAGCGCGGTATCCACGGCGGCAATTGCACTCATTGTCACCGGGCCGCGCCGCCAGTAGGCGCCGCGGTACAGGTATTGCCAGATGTCTTCTATCTGGTGCGCGTCGCGGCCTATCAGGCAGGGAATCACGTGGTCGGTCAGGTAAGAGGCTACAGACAGCTCGCGCCCGTTCAGCGTTGCGTCGCCTATGCCGGTCAAGCCCTCGTCCGTGTAGATCTTTAATGTGACGAAATTACGTCCGGGTGAACAAATGATGACTTTGGCGTCTGTGATCTTCACGAATTCCTCACAAGTGTTAGGCGGTAGGGGCTGGTGGTTAATGTGTTTTAACCCGTATGTGGTCAGGTCAAAAAGCAACATTGGTACGACCAGTATGCCATTTTAAAATTAAATTGGCTAGACCTTATTGCATTTTTGGTCTGACCACTTTAGAATGGCCTGACCGGTTGGCGAGGTTTGTCGCTGAAAAGAAGATAAACTTGCGGTTCCGAAACACCTATAAATACGATCATGACAAAAAATCCGTCGGTTGCAACAGAAGCCAATGTCAGTGAAACCCGCCTGTATCGCGTGGTGGCAGACCGCATCCAGGCGCTGATCAAGGAAGAAAAGATAGAGGCCGGTTCGCGCCTGCCGTCCGAACGCGATCTGGCGGCCAACCTTAATGTCAGCCGCGCTTCGGTGCGCGAGGCGCTGATTGCGCTGGAACTGACCGGCATTATTGAAGTGCGCGGCGGCTCCGGTATTTACGTCAGTGAAAAGGGCGAGGCTGCGTCCGGCATGCATGAAGTCGGCTCCGGGCCGTTTGAAGTCCTGTCTGCGCGCCGGCTGATAGAAAGCGAAGTCGCAGCTATGGCGGCCCGCATGGCGACTGATTCGGCCATAGACGCCATCCTGAAAGCCATGCAGGACATGGAAAGGTTTTACGACGACATCGCCGCCAACCATCGCGCCGACCGCGCCTTTCACGTCGCCATCGCCCGCGCGACAGGCAATACCGCGCTGGTGGAGGTGCTGGAAAACCTGTGGAACCAGCGCGGCCGGCTGTGGAGCAAGATGGAAGAGCATTTCCAGACCGAGGAACTGCGCCAGGCAACGCTGACGGACCATCGCCGCATTCTGGAGGCGATCGTTGCGCGCGATCCTGCTGCGGCACGCAAGGCGATGCGCGCCCACCTGGAACGAGTGACGCGAGAATTTTCCCGCGGCTGGGGGGTAAAGGATGGCCTTGCCCGGCTACCTGCCAAGCCGGACGACAAGGCCGGTCAGTAGAAACTAGTTATCAGCAATAACGAACAGGCCCGACTGCAAGCAGGAGGGTCGAAGAATAGATCAGGAGTCAAGAATGTCCTTGCTGCACCCGCAACGCCTGTTTCCCGCCGATACGGTCACGCGCGCCATTACGCAGAGCCTGTATGACGGCGTAAAGAACCTGCCCATCGTCAGCCCGCATGGGCACACCGACCCGCGCTGGTTTGCGGACAATGAGGCGTTTCCCAATCCGTCGGCCCTGCTGATACAGCCTGACCATTATGTCTTCCGCATGCTGTTCAGCCAGGGCATCCGCCTGGAAGATGTCGGGGTCAAAACCCGCGACGGCACGGCGGTGGAAGACGATCCGCGCCGCATCTGGCATGTGCTGGCAAAGAACTGGATGCTGTTTCGCGGCACGCCTTCTCGCATGTGGCTGGACCATGTGTTTGCTGAAGTCTTCGGCATAAACGAAGTATTGAATACCGCCAGCGCCGATGCGATCTATGACCATATCGCCGCCAAGCTGCAAACGCCGGAATTCTTGCCGCGCGCGCTGTTCGAGCGTTTCAATATAGAAGTGATCGCCACCACCGAATCGCCTATCGACAGCCTGCAGCACCATAGCAAGCTGGCGACGGACCCATGGCAGACGGCAGCCGGCAACAAGCGGGTAGTCACGGCTTACCGGCCCGACCCGGTAGTTGATCCTGAATTCGACGGCTTCATAAGCAACCTGGAAAAGTTCGGTGAAATGACCGGCGAAGATACTTTCAACTGGAGCGGCTATCTGCAGGCGCACCGCATACGCCGCGCCTTCTTCAAGCAACTCGGTGCTACCTCGACTGACCATGGCCACCCTAGCGCCAGGACTGCGGATCTGGGCGATGCCGAAATCCAGGCGCTGTTTGCCGTCGTTTCTTCCGGCAAGGCGACTGCGGCTGACGCAGAACTGTTCCGCGCGCAGATGCTGACCGAGATGGCCAAGATGAGCATAGAAGACGGCCTCGTCATGCAGATCCATCCGGGATCGTGGCGCAACCATAGCGATGCGATGCTGGCGCGCTTTGGCCGCGACAAGGGGTTCGACATTCCACGCGCAACTGAATACACATCTGCGCTGAAGCCGCTGCTGGACAAGCTGGGCCTGGACCCGCGCCTGTCCATCATTGTATTTACGCTGGACGAGACCTCGTATTCGCGCGAGCTGGCGCCGCTGGCCGGTGTCTATCCCTGCCTGAAACTGGGGCCGGCATGGTGGTTCTTCGATGCGCCGGAAGGCATGCGCCGTTTCCGCGAACTGACAACGGAAACCGCCGGGTTTGCCAATACCGTCGGATTTAACGACGATACGCGCGCCTTTCTGTCGATACCGGCGCGCCATGATGTAGCCCGTCGCGTTGATTGCAGCTACCTGGCGCGCCTGGTGGCCGAACACAGGATTACGGAAAACGAAGCGTATGAACTCGCGCAAGACCTGGCCTACAGGCTCGCGAAGAAGGCATACAAGTTATAGAAAGCCAGGATATAGGAAGACAAGCACAGCACAGGTTGGAAGCACGGCGCGTGGCCTTGGATAAAGGCAATGCATGCGCGGCAGCAGGGCAGTACGCAACAAGTTTGTTCACGTAGCGCAGGAAATTTCTACGAATTTATATCAATTTCCACGATACGCAATAAGAGCGCCATGAAAATCATAAGGCGCCGGAACCAGACGACAGATTCTAATAATTGGAGACAAAACATGAATCATCCCGCATTTCCCAAACGCCTGGCGTTTAAAGCAATCGCTGGCGCTTTCGCCGTCATTTTTTCAGCCGGCAGCCTGCCGGCACTGGCGCAACAAGTCACCATCAACGTGGTGGACGTGGCAGGGTCGCTGGCCTTGCTGCAGGACGCGATAGAAAGCTACAAGGTCAAGAACCCCAACGTTAAATTTACGTTCACCAAGGCGCCTGCGCCAGAGCTGCCGAGCAAACTGCGCGCCATGCAGGCTGCCGACCGCAGCGACATCGACCTGGTGTTGGGCGGCACCGACATCCTGGCTGCTGGTATAGAGCAAAAACTGTGGGTCAGGGTGCTGCCTGACCAGGCTGCCAAATTCCCTAATGTGCTGGACAACTACCTGCCGGAAGTGCGCAAGATGCAGGAACTGGCGCACGACCAGGCGCTGGCCGTCGTGTTCATGCCTGCCGGCCCGCTGCTCGAATACAATCCCGACAAGGTGAAGCAGGTTCCTACCAGCCCACAGGAACTGCTGGCATGGTGCAAGGCCAATCCTAACCGCCTGATCTATGCGCGCCCGGCCAACTCCGGCCCCGGCCGCACCTTCCTGATGGGGCTGCCTTACCTGCTGGGCGACAAGAACCCCAAGGACCCTGTTAACGGCTGGGCCAAGACCTGGGCCTACCTGAAAGAACTGAACACCTGCATAGAATATTATCCAGGCGGTACCGGCGCGGTGATGAAGGAACTCGGCGAAGGCTCGCGCGACATGACGGTGACCGTCACCGGCTGGGACATCAATCCGCGTGCGCTGGGTGTCGTACCCAAGAATTTTAAGATGGGCGCTTTCAAGAACATGACCTGGGTCAACGACACCCAGTACATGATGATGCCAAAAGGCCTGTCTGCAGAAAAATCCAAAATCGTGCTGGACGTCATGGCCTACCTGCTGAAACCCGAACAACAGGCGCTGACCTACGACAAGGGCTATTTCTACCCCGGCCCTGCGGTGAAGAACGTGCCGCTCAGCATGGCGCCGCAATCCAGCCAGGATGTGATCAAGGAATTCGGTCGTCCTGAATACGCAGAACTGCTGACCAAGAACCCGCACGTGCAGCCTCTGGACGCGCAGGAAATGGTCAAGGCTTTCCGCATCTGGGATCAGGAAATCGGCACACAGAAAGCTAAATAGTTTATTAGCCAGCGAAGGTCTGCGCTGCTGCGCAGACCTTCAACAAGCACCTGGGGTGAAATATTTTCTCAAGTGTCAGCAAAAAATTGTTACCGGATCAATCATCATGAAACACGATTTTAAGACCCTGCGCCTGGACAAAGTGACACGCCGTTTCGACGGCCCCAATGCTGGCAAAGGCGATGCGCCGGTTGCCGCGCTTGGCGGCCTCAGCATGAACATTGCGCGGGGCGAATTCGTTGCGCTGCTCGGCCCTTCCGGCTGCGGAAAATCCACTGCGCTGAATTGCCTTGCCGGCTTGCTGGCGCTGTCGGATGGCGGCATCTACCTGGATGACTTCCGCATTGATACCTTGCCGCCGGAACAGCGCGGCTTCGGCATGGTGTTCCAGAATTACGCATTGTTCCCGCACATGACAGTTTCCAAGAACGTCGGTTTCGGCCTGCTGATGCGTGGCGCGGCTGCCGCCGACATTGCCGTCAAGGTCAAGCGTGCGCTGGACCTGGTGCAACTGGCGCAGCATGCGGACAAATTGCCGGGACAGTTATCCGGCGGCCAGCAGCAACGGGTCGCGATTGCGCGCGCCATTGTCATCGAGCCGCCTCTGATTTTGATGGACGAGCCTCTGTCCAACCTGGATGCCAAGCTGCGCCTGGAAATGCGCTCCGAAATCCGCCGCATCCACGGCGAGCTGGGCCGCACCACCATCTATGTCACGCATGACCAGGATGAGGCGCTGTCGCTGGCCGATCGTATCGTCGTCATGAAGGACGGCCTGGTGCAGCAGATAGGCACGCCGCAGGAAGTGTACGGCCAGCCATCCAATCTGCACGTCGCCCGTTTCATGGGTTACCGCAATGAGCTGGTGCTGGATGTGGCAGCGCAGGACGGGCAGGGCGCGCACCTGACCGGTCCTGGCATTTCGCTGACCGGCATTCCGAAATCGGCACTCGGCAAACGCGCCGCGGTATCGATCCGCCCGGAAGAATTCACCATCTGCGCCGCCGGCGAGCAATCCGGCAACAGCATTACCGCCAACGTGGAATCGGTGGAATATTACGGCTGCGAATCGCTGTTCATGCTGCGCACGCAGGATCGTTCACGCCTGTATGTACGTGCTGTCGGCAATGCCAAGCCCGGCGACAATATGACAGTGTCGGTGCCGCGTGACCGCGTGCTGGCCTATCCGTCGGAGCAGGTAGCATGATGCACGGCAAAGCACAGGCAGCCGGTTCGCGCTGGCTCGACCCCGTCATGTGGATGCTGGTGCCGGCGGTGCTATTCATGCTACTGGTATTCGTATACCCGTTCGGCCATGGCCTGCTGCTGTCGTTCAAGCCGCTGGACCCCAGCGAAGGCGGCGCATTCGCCAACTACATCAAGTTTTTCAATACCGACAACCTGTGGATGACGATAGGCACGACGCTGAAACTGGCGCTGCCTGCCACCCTCATCAACGTCGGCATAGCGCTGCCTATTGCCTACCATCTGCGCCGCAAGAGCCGCTACCAGAAAATCGCCACCACGATACTGGTGATACCGATCACGCTGGGTACCGTGCTGATCGCCGAAGGCATGTTGACCTATTTCGGCCCCAAGGGCTGGTTTACCCAGGCATTGCAGGTGCTGCACCTGTTCAGCGGCATGCGGCTGACGCATAACTACTGGGGCGTGCTGATCTCGCTGGTGATTTCGGGTTTTCCTTTTGCCTTCCTGCTGATCCTGTCGTACATCACCGGCATAGACCCGGTGCTGACTCGCGCGGCGGCAACCCTGGGCGCGACGCCGTTCAAGCAGTTCAGGCACATCATCCTGCCCCTGCTGCTGCCGGGGCTGGCCATGGCCTTCTGCCTGTCCTTCGTGCAAGCGTTTTCGGTATTCCCATCTGCGGTGCTGCTGGGTTCCCCGGCCGGTCCGACCAGGGTCATCTCGATTGCCGCGTACGAAGCCGCTTTTGAAAATTACGATTATTCCATGGCGTCCACCGTAGCAATGATCATGGGCCTGGTGCAGCTGGCGGTTGTCGCAGCGGTGCTGGGTGCGCGCGGCCTGCTGTATCGCGGCCCTGTTACCGGCGGCAAAGGTTAAGGTTTCTAAGGTCCATTATGCAAACAATTTCACCGAACGTATCCGCCATGCCTGACTCCATTTCTACAGCGACTTCCAGGCCCAAACGCCAGATCAACTGGGCAAGCAAAGTATGGAGCAGCGTCGTCATTGGTTTCATGACTTTCTTCCTGCTCAATGTGGGGCTGATGATCGCGTCGGTAGCGACCAATTCCGTTGCCACCCGCTGGTTCGGCACGCTGCTGCCGGAAGGCGCGACCTGGGAATGGTATGCCGCCGCCTGGAAAGAATTCCAGCTGGGCGATGTGCTGCTGGTCACCATAGAAGTGGTGCTGGCCGTTGTCGTGCTAGCGCTGGTCATTGGCGTGCCCGCGGCCTATGCACTGGCCAGGCGCGAGTTCCGGGGCAAGCGCCTGCTGACCGGGCTGTTCCTGCTGCCGCTGATGGTGCCTCCCATTACTTACGGCATACCGCTGGCGACGCTGATGTATCAGCTGCACCTGGCAGGCACACTGGCAGGCGTGATCATTGCCAACCTGCTGCCCGCGCTGCCTTTCGTGATTCTGGTGATGACACCTTTCATCGAGCAGATAGACCCTAACCTGGAGTCCGCGGCGCGCGTGTTCGGCGCTTCTACCGGCAAGATGTTCCGTTATGTACTGGTGCCTTTGCTGGCCCCCGGCATCCTGGCTGCTTCGCTGCTGGTGCTGGTGCGCACGATCGCCATGTTTGAACTGACCTTCATGACTGCCGGTTCCGATACGCAGACGCTGGTTGTCGCGCTGTACTACGCGGTATTTGCCGCCGGGGTCCGGGCGCCGCAATCCATTGATGCGATGGCGATGGTGTACATGGTCGTTACCTTGCTGTGGCTGCTGATTGCCATGCGCTTCGTCAGTCCTACGCAACTGGTGTCGCGAGTGCGCGAGCATCCGCAACCGGCTTAGGAAGAGCGACAGACAATGAATACGAGATCATGAATACATCCAGCCAGTTCATCAACAACGGCAAGCTGCAGCCGCTGGTGGCCCATGCTTCCATTCCCTGCTATGACCGCAGCCTGGTTGCTCCCGGCATCGTGCACCTTGGGCTGGGCGCTTTTCACCGCGCGCATCAGGCTGCCTATACCGAGGCGGCGCTGGCCGCCGGCGACCTGCGCTGGGGCATAGTCGGCGTATCGCTGCGACAAGCCGATACCCGCGATGCGCTCGCGCCGCAAGACAATCTGTACACGCTGGCGATTCGTAGCGAGCAGGGAGAGCGCCTGCAAATTATCGGCGCATTGAGCAAGTCCCTGGTCGCACCGGAGAGCCCGCTTGCGGTGCTGGAGGCAATGGCCGACGCGCGCTGCCATATCGTCAGCCTGACGGTGACTGAAAAAGGATATTGCTACGACCCTGCCAGCCGCAGCCTGATGCTGGATCATCCCGACATCGCGCATGATCTGGCAAATCCGGCTGCACCCCGTTCCGCAATCGGCTATATCGTCCGTGCGCTGGCGATGCGCCGCCAAAAGAATCTGCCGCCTTTCACAGTGCTGTCCTGCGACAATCTGCCGGCAAATGGCGTCACGACCAGGGGCCTGGTGCTGGCTTTTGCCGAAAAAGTAGATGCCGGCCTGGCAGCCTGGATCGCGCAGCACGGCGCTTTCCCGAATGCGATGGTGGACAGGATAGTACCGAAGACAACTGAAGAGGACCGCGCGCGCGTCGCTGCCGTCTTCGGCATGCAGGACGCATGGCCGGTGATGACCGAGGCTTTTACGCAATGGGTAGTCGAAGACAAGTTTGCCGGCCCCCGCCCCGCATGGGAACAGGCCGGCGTCACTATCGTCAGCGATGCGCAGCCGTATGAGCATGCCAAGCTGCGGATGTTGAACGGTAGCCATTCTTCGCTCGCCTACCTGGGCATACTGATGGGGCATACCACGGTGGACCAGGCGATGCGCGACGACAATCTGCCGCAATTTATTTCCGACATGATGGAAGTTGAGATTGCGCCTACGCTGTCGCGCCCGGGCCTGGACCAATACCGGGCCGAGTTGCTGCAGCGCTTCCGCAACCCTGCGCTGAAACACCAGTTGCACCAGATTGCAATGGACGGTTCGCAAAAGCTGCCGCAGCGTCTGCTGGGCACGATACGCGCTCGCCTGGATGCAGGGCTGGAAATCCAGCGCCTGTGCTTCGCCGTGGCGGGCTGGCTGCGCTACCTTGCCTGCAGCACGGATGCCGGCGACAGCTATGCGCTGTCCGACCCTCTGGCGGCCAGTTTGCAGGCGGCTGCTGCCGATGTTTCCGATCCGGTGCTGGCATTGCTGAAAATAAGCGCAGTCTTCGGCACTGACCTGCCGGCGGACCCGCGCTTCGTCGCACAGATCCGGATGCACTACCACCAGATGGCGGAAATCGGCACTGCGATGGCCTTGCAGGAGTTGACGGCCGAGCTGGATGTCATGGAGCAGCAGCATGCCGGATAAACGCCCGCATTTTGACATCGTCGCTCTCGGCGAACCCATGGTGGAGTTCAATGAAACGGCGCCTGCGCAGTACCGGCAGGGATATGGCGGCGATACTGCAAACTTTGCCGTGGCCGCGGCACGGCAGGGAGCGAACGTCGCCTATTGTACGCGGCTGGGCGACGACAGGTTCGGCCGCATGTTCCTGCAGCTGTGGGCACAGGAAGGGGTGGATACTTCCGCCGTCCGTATTGATGCGCACGCACATACCGGCGTGTATTTTGTCAGCCATGACGAACAGGGCCACTATTTCGACTATCTGCGCGCCGGCTCGGCTGCCAGCCGCATGACGCCGGATTTTCTGGATGCAGGCTTGCTGCAGCATGCGCGCTACCTGCATGTGTCCGGCATCAGCCAGGCCATCAGCGCGACGGCAAGCGACACGGTGTCGGCGGCAATTGCTATTGCCAGGGCGGCAGGTGTCACGATTACTTATGATCCCAATCTGCGCCTGCGGCTGTGGCCGCTGGAACAGGCCAGGGACACCATACAAAAGACCATTGCGCTGGCTGATGTGTTTTTACCCAGCCTGGATGAGGCGCAGACTTTATCCGGTGAAGACGATATCCCTTCTGTTATCGCCTGGTGCGCGCAGCATGGCGCCAAAAAGGTCGTGCTGAAATGCGGCGCGCAGGGAGCGTGGGTGTGGGAGCAGGGACAGGAAAAAGCGCGCCATGTAGCGGCATTCAAGGTAGAACCGGTGGACGCCACCGGCGCGGGCGATTGTTTTGATGGCGCGCTGGTCGCCAGGCTGGCCGCCGGCGACAACCTGCTGGACGCGACGCGTTATGCCAATGTGGCGGCGGCGATTTCCACCACCGGCTACGGCGCGGTGGCGCCGGTGCCGGACCAGGGCAAGGTATTGATACATATAGTAGAAACGCTGCTGGAATAGTAAAACGTCCACAAAGAAGTGTCTTTCCGGCAACGCAGGAAAACAGATTTTCAGATTTTTGACCGACCGTCGCACGCCGGGTTGCAAACCATCGCAGCCGGCCTCCGAGATCGGCACAGAGTACGCGAGGTGCTCTGAAACGTCGTGAGACGGCTTACCCCGTCCGCGCGCTACCGTTGTCAGCCGTATCCCTTTCATAAAGACCAGTATGCCTTTGTAACAAGCATGGCTGCTCTTTATGAAGCCGGATGCGGCGTATCGCGATGCAGGGAGCTGCGCGGTACAGGCGGCGGTTCCGTATGCTTCGGCAAAGACGTTTCAAGGGCTTCGGTACTTGAAAAGCAGGTCTTCAAGTCTCCTAAACCCGCTTTGCAGAAGTGAGTTTATAAAAAATCAAACCATCATCAGGAGACATGTTCATGAAGAAATCAAACCTTGCGCTGGCGGTATTGTCCGCATGCGGCCTTATGTCCGGCAGCGCTTTTGCACAATCCAACGTCACCATTTACGGCCTGCTGGATGCCGGTCTGGCTATCGAGCGCGGTGGCGCGGCCGGCAACGTCGTCAAACTCAGCAGCGGCATGGGCAACGGTTCGCGCCTGGGCTTTAAGGGCACGGAAGACCTTGGCGACGGCATGTCCGCCTACTTTACGATGGAGATGGGCATGGCCGTCGATACCGGCGCATCGACGCAGGGCGGCCTGGCATTCGGCCGCCAGATCTTTGTCGGTGTGAAGGGCAGCGCGGGCCAGATACAGATGGGTCGCCAATATAATCCCATCGACGATACGCTGGGCCAGGTGGATCCTTTCGGCAACGGCTTTGCAGGCCGCACCGCCAGCCTGTTCGGCAATGGCCCTAAAAACACGGGCGGCTATACTGCCCGCCTGAATAACGTGCTGCAATACATCACGCCGAACCTCAGCGGCTTTACCGGCTACGCGAGCTACGGCTTCGGCGAAGTGGCAGGCGACAATTCAGCGGGGCGTTATATCGGCCTGTCTGCCGCTTATGTCAACGGCCCGTTCTGGACCCGTCTGGCATACAGCAAGCTCAATGGCACCCCGGCAACCAGCTCGGTCAAAAATACCGTGCTGGCCGCAACCTATGATTTCGGCGTAGTCAAGGCAGCCGCTGCTTATGGCGTCAACAAGGATGAAGCGGGCGGCGCAACTACGCTGGACAGCGCGGATGCGATGCTGGGCATTACCGTGCCGCTGGGGCAGGGCAGCTTCCTGGCTAACGTCACATGGAAAAACGACAAGACCGCGGCCGACAATGGCGCCAAGATGTACGCCATCGGCTACCAGTATGACTTCTCCAAGCGCACCCGGTTTTACATAGACTATGGCCATGTCAGCAATGACCATACACTGCTGTATGCCGTCAACTATTCGGTGGATACGGGTACCGGCACTAATGCCGTGACGGTAGGCATGCAGCACAGGTTCTAAAGTGTAGCAGGGGCTGCTGCGGATTGCCTGCCGGCGGCAGTAGTCCGCCGCGGCCCTTTTTTTTATCGTACGATTAGCTGAACATCATCCTGGCGGATTCCCGCCGCTTCTTCCTGGCGCCTGCAATACTCAGCACGGCTATCAGCACAAAAACAGCCATGGAAATATCCGCTATCGACAGCTGCAGCAGCGTCCATTGGGTAGCGGCGCAATCGCCATGTGATTCAAACATTGCCGGCCACCATTGGGCCAGCGGCAGTATCGCAAGGAATTTTTCCGCTACGCCGAGGTGGCAGTCCGCAAGCGCCGGGCGGTTGCCAAGCCAGATCTGTCCACCGGCCAGTACGATGCCTACGGCCGACCACGCCAGCAGCAGCGAATTCGCGAGTGCAGGTCGCTTGCGGCGAGGATCATGGGACAGCGCCATCAGCGCGGTTACCGCAATCAGCATGTAGGCAAGCCTTTGCAGTACGCATAGGGAGCAAGGACGCAGGCCAAGGTAATCCTGCACATAGATGATGTTGACTGCCAGCGCTGCGATACTGCCGGAGGCAATGAACAGGTGGATATGTTTGGACTTGATGGTCATCGTCAACACTAGTTTATTTTTGTTGCATTAGTGTAACCTGATGCAGGGCAATATAGTGGCAATTTACACATCTTGGCCATTTATCTACAAATTCTCCGCTTATTTGATGCTTTTCGGCTTGTTTTACACGTTTTTTGACGTGGCAGCAGTTTCTTCCACTTCAGCAATTAGCTGCCCTTTGGCCGCAAAATAGCGTATTCATTTTTTTTCCGCCAATTTCATGGCCGCAGGTAATTTGATGCACGTTTGCACGTATTCAATAAAAAGGCCATGGAAATAATCCGATGGCCTGTGGTCCGGATAAAAGTGAACGCTTAAGCGTGGCTGCTTTTCGCGATGCGGGTGTTTTCCACATATTCGCTCAGCCAGTAGAGGCCGGCTGCCAGCGGGAAAACCATGCCTGCAAGCAATGCAGCGTGCCAACCGTACGACGCGTACACCCAGCCGCCTAATGCAGAACCCAAGGCTCCGCCGGCAAAGAAAAAGGCGAAATACAGGCCGTTCAGGCGGCTGCGCACTTCCGCTCCCAGGCTGAAGATGGCGCGCTGGCCAAGGACCAGGTTGCCTGCTACACCCATGTCCAGCACGATGGATGCGATCACCAGCAGTGCCAACGCAATATTGCGCGATTGAGGTGCAATCATCGGCAACGCAAATCCTATGACGCCCAATGTCAGCGCAGCGCCCGTTGCCAGCAAAGTATGGCCTTTGTCAGCGAGTTTGCCGGCGATGGGCGAAGCGATCGCGCCTGCCATGCCGACCAGTGCGAATATCGCAATGCCTGTCAGCGACAGATGAAACTGCGGACCGGCAAGCTCCAGCGGAACGACGGTCCAGAACAGGCTGAATGATCCGAACAGGCCGGCATGATACGCAGCGCGGCGGCGCAATACCGGCGTGCCAAGAAACAGGTGCCACAAGGACATCATCAGTTTTGGATAGGACATTGCAGAATGCGGCCTGCGCACCGGCAAGCTCATGCGCAGTAGCACGGCCAGGCCAAGGATGATCGCCGCAGCGCCGCCGAATACCACGCGCCAGCTCAGATGGTCTGCCACCAGGCTGGCAGCGGGGCGGGCCAGCATGATGCCCAGCAACAGGCCACTGACAACCTTGCCGACTGTCTGGCCGCGTGTCGCTTCCTTGGACAGATGGGCGGCAAACGGCACCAGAATCTGCGCGGCGACTGAACCCAGACCGATGGCAAGCGCCGCCGCCAGAAACAGCCAGGCACTGGTCGCCATTGCGGCAATCGCCAGCGCCGTGGCGGTAAAAAACAGGGCGCCGGAGATAAGGCGGCGGTTTTCTAGCAGGTCGCCCAGCGGTACGATAAATAGCAGCCCGACCGTATAGCCGATCTGCGTGAAAGTAACAATCAGGCCCGCCGCTTCAAGGGAAAGGCCGGTAGCGGCACTGATAGGCCCGACCAGTGTTTGCGCATAGTACAGATTTGCGACAATAAGGCCGGAGGCGATCGCCAGCAGCCATACCATGGCGGGTGAAATATCCGGCCCGGTATCGGTTGTTTTGCTCATGATAATTCCTTTTAAAGTTAAAATTCTGTGCACTGCGGGAATTGTAGGTAAAAACTTTGCAAAGATAATTAGGGCTAGAGCACCCTGCACAATTCGTTTTATATGAACAATCCTTAGGGAGATCGAGTGGACCGTCTGAAAGCGATGCAAACCTTTGTGCGGATTGTGGATGCCAATAGCTTTTCCAAAGCTGCGGAAACGCTGGATTTGCCCCGTGCATCGCTGACAACGACGATGCAGAACCTGGAAGCGCTGCTGGGGGCGCAGTTACTGCAGCGCACGACGCGGCGCCTGTCGCTGACGCCCGAAGGGGCCGAGTATTATCAGAAGTGCGTGGAAATACTCGGCGCTGTCGATGAAGCGGAAGCCTCGTTCCGCAGCCCGGATGCGGGTAAATTCAAGGGCAAGCTGAGGATAGACCTGCCCGGCGCGGTAGGCAGGAATGTCGTGCTGCCGCATATCTCCACATTTCGCGCGGCCTATCCGAACGTGGAGCTGATCATCAGCCTGACGGACCGCTATATCGACCTGACGCAGGAAGGCGTGGATTGCGCCTTGCGCGTCGGCAGCCTGCAGGACTCATCGCTGATCGGCAGGCAGATAGGAAACATGCGTTTCGTTACCTGCGCGTCTCCGGCCTATCTGCAACAGCATGGAACGCCGCTCACCATTGACGATCTGCGGCAGCACCAGCGGATAGTGCATTTTTCCGGCCGTACCGGGCGCGCGTTTGACTGGGATTTTGTGGTGGACGGCAAGGTCGTCAAAGTGGAAATCGGCGGCAGCGTCTCTGTCAATGATGCAGACGGCAATATCTGCTGCGGGCTTCAGGGCCTTGGCCTGGTGCATGCTGCGGCCTATCAGGTGAGAGGCCATTTGCACAATGGAAGCCTGGTGGAAGTGCTTCAGCAGTGGCCTCCTAGCCCCATGCCTGTTTCCTTGCTGTATCCCCGCAGTAAAACCATTTCTCCCAAACTGAAGATGTTTACCGACTGGATCAGCAACCTGATCAGCAAAAATGCGGACTTGCAAGCCTAGAACTCATTTCATCAATAGGAATGAGACGAGTTCTAGTCGCACTCATTTCATGCAAGTGGCGCCGACATGTGAGGGATGCCGTTTTTATCTCCCGTACGGAACGCCCACCCGATCGCGCACCCTTGACGGCAAAGGGCGATTGCTAAGCGCGTAGCCCGCTCACCTCCGCCGGAGGCCCGGCATGCCACAAAGCCTCGCGCACCAGCATTTCAGTCAGGCGAATATGCGAGTTGAGCAGCGTTACAGCCTGTTTCGCGTCGCGCTTGAGAACGGCGTCGGCAATGGCGTCGTGCTCGTCCGTGTCGGAGCGTCCGTGCGCAACTGCCACGCGCGCGATGATACGGTAGCGTTCGAAAGCATCGAATAGCTGAGCGTCTTGCGCGCAAATCCGCTGCGATCCGCAGGCGCTGATCAGCGAGGCATGGAAAGCCTTATGCGCATTTTCCCACTGGGGGCTGCGGATGCCGGCAGCTTCATTCGTCTGGCGCGGCGTGCGCAGCAGGCGGTGGCGGGCCAATACTACTGACTCTTCCCAAAGCGTATCGCCCTGTGCGATCGATGCTGCCAAGGCGCTTTCATTCAGCAGGCACCTGGTCGCAGTCAGGTCCCGTAGATCTTCCAGCGATAACGGCGTGACGGTAAAGCCGCGCTGGTCCGTTTGACGCAACCATCCTTCTACCGCCAGCCGGCTCAATGCCTCCCGGATCGGGCTCAGCCCCATGCCATAGCGCTCCGCCAGTGGGCGGATCAGCAGCTTGGAATCGGGGTCGACGGCCCCGGCAATGATTTCATTTCTGAGCTTTAAAAAGGCCGTTGAAGCCAGTGTTTCGTTCGGTTTGTCATTTTGATCATTTATATCGATCATTTTATATTTCCTTTTATAAAATCGATTTTATGCTAATCTTCTGGAAATTATTGATTTTGTTCATTTTAGCACCCTCATATTATCCAGGAGATTTTGATGAAATTTGCAACATACGTCCACGATGACAAAGTCTGCTACGGCCTCAAGACGCCAACCGGCGTTTTTGATCTGTTGCTCGCAGCGCAAGAGGCGGGCGTCTCCGGCCTGCCATCCGACCTGCTTTCCCTGATTGCCGCCGGCGAGTCCGGGCTGCAGATTGCTCGCGGTCTTGCCGCCGCTTGTGAAGCAGGCAAATACGACGCGGCGCATTTATCGGATGCCGCGGTACGTTACATAGCGCCTATCCCGCATCCTTCCCGCAATGTTTTCTGTGTGGGCCGTAACTACAAGGAGCATGTTGCGGAGGGATATAAGTCGCGGGGAGAGGAAATAAAGCTGCCGCTGGTGCCGCAATTCTTCACCAAATCGCCGGCAACCGTGATCGGCCCGGATGCAGCGTTCTACCTGGATACCCGGGTCACGCAGCGTTTCGACTATGAGGTAGAGCTCGGCATCATCATCGGCAAGCGCGGCAGCGACATCAAGCCCGAAAACGCCATGCAGCACGTATTCGGCTACACCATCATCAACGATCTGACGGCAAGGGATCTGCAACGTAGCCACGAACAATGGTTCAAGGGCAAATCGCTGGACCGTTCCTGCCCTATGGGGCCGGTCATCGTCACTGCCGACGAAATTACTGAACCCGGCGAGCTGGAGCTGTCGCTGACTGTCAACGGCGAGATGCGGCAGCGCGCCAAGGTCAGCCAGATGATTTTCCACATCCCCGAAATCATTGCATCGCTGTCCCTGGGCATGGCGCTGGAACCGGGCGACATCATCGCCACAGGCACGCCGTCCGGCGTCGGCTATGCGATGGACCCGCCGCGCCTGCTTGCTGCCGGCGACGTGGTGGCCTGCAACATCACACAAATCGGACAACTGGTAACGCCTATCGTAACGGCAGGAGGCACAAATGCATAAGCTACCTCGCAACTGGCCGGAAGGCCGATCGCTTGCCGTCACCGTCAGCGTCATGCTGGAAGCCTGGGGAGACGGCGTTGCCCCGGGCATCGGACCGATGGGCAATCCGCTGAAAGCCGGCGTGCTGGATCTGCAAGCACGTTCATGGGCCGCATATGGACCGCGTACCGGCACATGGCGTTTGCTGGACGTGCTTGCAGCGGCCAAGGTAAGGGCGGTTTTCTATGTCAGCGGCATTATCGCAGAGCGTGAACCTGCCTTGCTGAAGGCGATTGTAGAAGCCGGCCACGAAGTGGCGGGACACTCCTGGTCGCAGGACATCGTGCCTGCAACACAATCCAGGGAAGACGAGGCAGCCGATTTGCAGCGCTGCATCTCCGCAACGACCCAGGCAACAGGCAAACCCCTGCTCGGATGGATCAGTCCGCGCTGCACGCCCAGCGCCAGCACCACGGAACTGCTGGCCGATTCAGGCTTTACCTGGCACGGCGATTTTTTTGATGCCGATCTTCCGCGCGTGATTGAGACCGCAAAAGGCCGGATCGTCGCCATGCCGTTTTCCATGGAGGTCAACGATCTGCCTTTGACTATTCGCTACGGCAACGCGCCGGAAGCATTTATGCAAATCCTGGAACGCACCGTCACGCAATGGCCGACCTTGCCGGCGAGCACGGCCTGCATGGATATCACGGTCCATGCCCATATTTTCGGGCGTCCGGCCGGCGCGATCGAGTTGGCCAAGTCCCTGGAAATTGTCCGCCGCTGCAGCGACTGGGCCTGGCTGACGGACCATGCCCAACTGGCGCGCGACAGTCTGGAGGGTGCGTGACGATAGCCAGCGATAAAAACGGCCAGGCATCGGAACGATAGTCAGAACGACATCCCAAAAAACAAAATAACGAGGCAGGAGACTTTTAAAGTGGCAATCTGGATTACTCAATTAAATAAAAAAGAGAAGCGCACCCTTGGGGCGTGTTTCAGCGGCTGGTGTCTTGACGCCTTTGACGTGCAAATATACAGCTTCCTGATACCGGCGCTGATTGCGACCTGGAGCATCAGCAAAGGCCAGGCCGGCCTGCTCGGCACCATCGCCCTGATCGCCTCGGCAATCGGCGGCTGGGCCACAGGTTTCCTGGCCGACCGTTACGGACGGGTGCGGATGCTGCAGATTTCGGTGCTGTGGTTCTCCGTGTTTAATTTCATGAGCGGGTTTACCACCTCTTTTGATCAGTTGATGATCGTTCGCGCGCTTCAGGGTCTGGGTTTCGGCGGAGAGTGGGCCGCCGGCGCGGTATTGATGGCGGAAGTGATCCGTCCGGAATTCCGCGGCAAGGCGGGCGGCTATGTGCAGAGTGCCTACGCCCTCGGCTGGGCCCTGGCGGCAACCGTATCCAGTGTCTTCCTGGCCTTCCTTCCGCCCGACTGGGCCTGGCGCGCCGTGTTCTGGTCGGGCCTGCTTCCCGCGCTCATCGTCATCTTCATCCGGCGCTATCTTGACGACTCCGAGGTGTTCAAGGAATCGCTCCGGATCCGCAAGCAAACCGGAGCCCGCATTTCCATCCTGACGATCTTCCAGCCGGGGATGCTGCGCATTACCATCCTGACCTCGCTTCTTGCGCTGGGAATACAAGGCAGCAGCTACGCTATCATCACCTGGCTGCCGACCTATCTCAAAACTGTGCGCCATCTGTCCGTCGGCGGCATCGGCGCCTATGTCGGCGTTGTCACCCTCGGCGCCTTCTGCGGTTATATCGCCAGCGCGCATCTGAGCGACAAGGTGGGACGCCGGCGAAACTTTCAGATCTTTGCGGTCGGCTGCTGGGTAATCGACTTCTCCTACATGATGCTGGCGGACAGCAATGCCAGTGTTCTGATACTGGGCTACTTTTTAGGGTTTTTCAGCCAGGGCATATACGCTGCGCTAGGCCCCTATTTCTCTGAGCTTTTTCCGACCCATGTACGCGCGACCGGACAAGCCTTTGCCTATAGCTTCGGGCGCTGTTTTGGATCCCTGTTCGTTCTGCTCGTCGGCTGGCTCAGCGACTTCATGCCTTTGGAAAAAGCCATCGGCATATTTTCCCTGGGCGGTTACTGCCTGCCCCTGTTGGCGCTCCTGCTATTGCCGGAGACCAAGGGTAGGGCGCTGACCGTCGAGATACCGGCCAGTCCGGCAGACTAAAGCGGCAGGCCCAGCCAACCCGGCCCCGGCATCCCACACACATCAGCAGCTTATATGGCGGCGCTTTCAGGCGCCTGCCAGGGGGCCGTCTTGCCGGGAGAAGAGTGCAGCAGTAAATAAAAGAACAGATTTTTAACGGAGGAGATCATTATGAAAAACAGGAAACTCGGACTCATTGCATCATTAATCGGTTTTGGCATGGCAAATGCCGCAGTAGCGCAAAGCAATATCACCATCTACGGCGTGGCGGATACCTTCGTCACCAACATCCGTGCGACGGGCACGCCATCGGTAACGCGAATGGATTCCAGCGGGTTCTATGCCAGCCGTATCGGCTTCAGGGGAACGGAAGACATGGGCGACGGCCTGAAGAGCAACTTCGTGCTGGAAAGCGGCATCAATGTCGAAGATGGCACACAGGCCGATGCAAACCGCTTTTTCAATCGGCAATCCTGGGTTGGTTTGTCGAATAGCTGGGGGGAGTTTCGTCTGGGAAGGCAAAACACGCCGCAATTTACCATGCTCGGCAAGTTTGATGCCTTCAGCGGGGCAACGCAGGCTTCGGGCTGGAACAATATGTTCGGCGCCACCTTTCGCGTGGACAATGCGATCGGCATTTTTTCACCGGATATGAATGGCCTCAAGTTGCAGGCCTTGTTCGCCAGGGGTGCTGTCAACGGGGCAGCGCTATTGCCGGAAGAAGGCGGAAACGACAATATACATCTGGCAGCCGAGTATGAAAAAGAACGCCTCTATGTCGGCATCAACTATGAGGATATCCACAATACCGCGCTGGCCTATAAAATGAGGCGCACCGCTGGCGCTGTCTCCTATCGGTTCAGCGACCAATGGAAGGTGTTTGTTGCCGCCGACCGGGAAGCCGCTTCGAACTACAGCATAGACACGAATTTGTATTCTGTGTCCGCCCTGTATAATTTTGACGCGAGTTCGTCGCTTGCTTTCGGCTATGCGACAACACGCGACCATGCCACCGGCAAGGGACATGGCAGCGCCACCAATCCGGGCATTCTCTATCGCTACACGTTCTCCCGGAGAACATCCGTCTATACCGGTTATTCCCATCTGGCACAGCAGGGCAATCGGAACAGCTTCAGCCTGATAGGCGCCGCTGTGGTGGAGCCCGCTGCGAAAATCACCTCCACGCCGGGCGGCACGGTCAACGGCGTGCAGGTAGGCATAGTGCATTTCTTCTGACACTGGGTTCCTTGTCAAGCAGCGCCGCCGCATGACGGCGGCGTTTTTGCCACCTCTGGCGCAGGTACAGCGCAACCCGTTTGCATGCTGCTGTACGCGATATTGCACAAGGGAATTCACGCAAACCTTGAAGCCAACGGCGATAGACGTGGCCTACCGCACAGATCAGCGAAAACAGCCGCCGTACTCTGGGTTGGAGTCTGACGGGGTGTCTTACCCCTATATTGGAAGGCCAATCTTAATGAGGAGTACAACATGGATATAACATCACCCGGCATCACAAAGTTGCCCGAGGATAAAGGCGCAGTGGCTGGCGATTCCGCCAACGATGCAAAGGAATCGGTGACTCAATTCGTCGACTCGATCAAGAATACCGGCTCGCAACTCGGCACGATTGCTTCGGACACCATGAGCGATTTGAAGGCCGACCTGGACAAGCTCGTTGCGCGCTCATCTTCCATGGCCGGCGAAGAATTGGCTGCCGCGAAAGAGCAGCTATTGCAGAAAATGAGCCTGGCAAGGCAGTCGGTCGATGAAGCGGCTTCGGGAGTGACGGCCAGTCTCAAGCAGGGTGTCGGTGCCGCGAGTGATTATGTGAAGGAAAGCCCGCTTAAAACAGTTGCGATTACTGCGGGCGTGGGCATCCTGATCGGCATGCTGATTGGCCGGCATTAAGCTCGAATAGCATCAGAGAGGGCGGCGCAGGAATTTTCCTGCGGCAGCCACCTGCAATCCGTATCAGATAAATCCAGCAAGACCGTCCTTATTGCGGCCGATTGTGCATTTCCGTCAGCGACGGGGTGTGTGCAATCGGCTGCTGTTTTTTTTAGTCAAGCATGAACGCTGATACACGGTGCTAAATGCTTACCAAGCGTTTAAGTCCTTCGATCGCACGATTGCTCGGTCAATATTTTGCTGACAGTGTCCGGGTTCAATTTTTGCCGCGGGTATCGCCAGCCCGAATTCTTTCAGCATAAAAATGCCAAACTTTGAATATCATCCGGTATAGTATTTGCTATCTTGACGAATGGTAAACTCCTCTGCTGAGGAAAATACCGCATTGCATGCGGATTAATATCGAGGAAAATGAGCAATTCCACCGTGTCCGCCAACAAATTGATCGTCTGCCACGAATGCGACCTGGTCTGCCATGCTGCAGATGTGGCTGCTGGTGAAACAGCCAGTTGCCCGCGCTGCAATGCCACGCTTTATCGTAACAGCCGCGCGACGCTTGACCAGGCGCTGGCAGTCGCGGCCACTGCCGCCATCCTGCTGGTGATACTGAACGCTTTTCCCTTGCTGGCACTAAAGGTGCAGCAGGTCAGCCGCGATACCACGCTGTTTCATGCGGCGCTCTCCATGTGGGACGACGGCATGCATGCCATTTCGCTGCTGGTGATCCTGACAACGATGCTGGCGCCTGCGCTGCAGATCGGTATCGCGCTCTATGTGCTGTGCGCGCTGAAGTTCGGCGAAACTGCGAGGGCGCTCGGCGCACCCATGCGCTTCCTGCAAAAAATAAGGCCTTGGAGCATGGTGGAGGTCTTCATGCTGGGCTTGCTGGTATCCCTGGTCAAGCTGCAAAACCTGGCCGATATCGTTATTGGACCTGCATTGTGGTCTTGCGCCGGCATGATCTGCGTATCCGCCGCGCTGGCGTCCATCCTGACGCCGCGCAATGTCTGGGTATGGGCGCATCAGCAACAGACACTGATCGATACGGCGGGGGCGACGCGTGTCTGAGCGTCGGGTACCGGCTAGCAATATCGGCATCGTCGGTGCAAACGGCGCAGATGCGGATCTTGTCACCTGCGATATCTGCGAAACCCTGTGTTCAACGAGGGATGAGTCTGCAACGCATTGCCCATGCTGCAACGCTTCACTGCATGTGAGGCGCAGCGACAGCCTGGCCAGGTCTGCCGCCTTCCTGATTGCTGCCGCCATCCTGTATATCCCGGCCAACCTGTTGCCGGTCATGCATACCGACACCATTTTCGGTGCGCAAGACGATACCATCATGAGCGGCGTGCTGGTGCTGCTGGAAACCGGCTCGTGGCCGCTGGCGCTGCTGGTGTTCTTTGCCAGTATCGTGGTGCCCTTGCTGAAACTGCTGTCGATCACCATGCTGCTGGTCACCTGCTGGCGCAAATCCACGCGCAATCCGCTGCCGCGTACGCAGTTGTTCCGTATTGTGGAGGCAGTAGGGCGCTGGTCCATGCTGGATGTCTATGTGGTGACGGTGCTGGTGGCGCTGGTGCAATTCCAGTCGCTGGCGTCGGTGCATCCCGGCGGCGGCGCGCTTGCTTTCGGCGCGGTGGTGGTGCTGACGATGCTGTCTGCGCAAAATTTTGATTCCCGTTTAATCTGGGCTGCGATAGAAACTCCTCATGAATGACCCCACTTCAGAAAATGCCGGCGCCGGCTCTTCAGTGCCTGTGCTACCTGTGCCGGAAAGCGCCGGCGCGGTGCCGTCCGTCGCGGTGCGCAAGCGCCGGCGCCTGCCTTCGTTTGTATGGGCCGTGCCCATCATTGCCGCGCTGATAGGAATATGGCTGGTAGTTCACAGCATTACCAGCCAGGGACCGGTGATCACGATCAGTTTCAAGTCGGCCGAGGGGCTGGAGGCCGGCAAGACCCGCATCCGCTACAAGGATGTGGATGTCGGCCACGTCAAGGCCATTACCCTGTCTCCGGACCGCAAGCGGGTGCTGGTAACCGCGCAGCTGATCAAGAGCGCCTCCGACATTCTGGCGACCGATACCCGTTTCTTTGTCGTCAAGCCGCGCATTTCCGGCGGCTCGGTGTCGGGACTGAATACCCTGTTGTCCGGCAATTTCATCAGTGTGGATATCGGTACCGCGGAGACCACGACGGATGAATTTGTCGGCCTGGAAGAGCCGCCGCTGGTCACCCGCGATTCTCCGGGGCGGGAGTTTGTACTGCACGGCGCGCAGACCGGTTCGGTCAACTACGGTTCACCTATTTTTTTCCGGCATATCAATGCCGGCCACGTCACCAAGTTCGCGCTGGACCAGGACGGCAAGGGCGTCACGATCCGCGTGTTCATCGATGCACCTTACGACCAGTACGTGACGCCCGATACGCGTTTCTGGCATGCCAGCGGTGTGGACATGCAGCTGGACGCCAACGGCCTGCGCGTGACGACCGAATCGCTGACCTCGCTGATCGAAGGCGGCCTGGCTTTCCAGGACCATGACGATGCGCTGCCCGGCGGTAAACCGGCATTTGAAGGCACGGTATTTCCGCTGTTTGACGACCGCGAGCATGCAATGCGCGCACCGGACACCAAGGTGCGCAGCTTCCTGATGTACTTCCCGGAATCGCTGCGCGGCCTTTCCAAGGGTGCGCCGGTGGATTTGCGCGGTATTGTCATCGGCGAAGTGAAGTCGCTGGGCGTTGAATTTACCGAGAATGGCCGCGTGCCGCGCTTCCCGGTCGAAGTCAGCCTTTATCCGGACCGGCTGAGGTCCCGCGTCCGCTCCGGCACCCGTTTGCCGGACGACGATACCGAAGCCAAGGAACATTTGCTGCTGGATCACTTGCTGGGGCGCGGCTTGCGGGCCCAGCTGCGCAGCGGCAGCCTGATTACCGGGCAGCTTTACATTGCGCTGGATTTCTTCCCGGATGCGCCCAAGGCCAAGATGGACTGGAGCAGCGATTTCCCGGTCTTGCCCACGGTGGGCGGCGGGCTGGGTGAAATCCAGGATACGGTAGGCAGGATCGCCAAAAAAATAGACAAGCTGCCGTTTGACCAGATATCTCAGGAACTGCTGCAGGCGCTCCATAAACTCAATACCACGCTGGATACTACCGAGAAGCTGGTGCGCCGCGTGGATACCGATGTCACGCCAGAGCTGGCATCCACGCTGAAAGAGGCGCGCAGCACGCTGGCCAATGCCAATGCGGTGCTGGCAGAAGACGCGCCGCTTCAGCAGGATGTGCGGGAATCGCTGAAGCAGGTTGCAAAGTCCGCCCGCGCGCTGGCCAACCTGGCCGATATGCTGGAACGCCATCCCGAAGCGCTGGTCTTCGGAAAACAAAAGGTACAACCATGACAAGAGCCGCAATTTTCATTGGATTGCCGGTGTTGGCGGCGCTGCTGCTGGCGGGCTGCGCCACGCCCGCATCGGAGCGCTATTACCGTTTGGCTTACCCGCTGGGTGGCATGGTGGGCGGCGCAGGCACCGAGACAACATCTCCGGCCATCCGGTATGAACTGATCGTCGGCAGCGTGCAGATTCCCGAGGCCATCAACAGAGCGCAGCTGGTGGTGCAAAAATCCGACACCGAAGCGCTGGTCTCGGATGACCAGCGCTGGGTGGCGCCGCTGGATGAGCAGATCGCACTCGCCGTGCTTGCCGGCTTGCGCAGCCGTTTGCCCGGCGCCTGGCTGGCGAGCAGCGCCACTGTGAGTGCAGTACCGGCGCCTGGTTTGCCACGCTACCATCTGAAAGTACAGGTGGAGCAATTGCTGATACAAAGCGGGGAGAGGGTGACGCTGGAAGCCGGCTGGATCGTGCAGGACGGCAGCCACAAGATGCTGAAACGCGAACGCACGGTCATTGTTGTTCCGTTGCGTGGTCCCGGCTACGACCCGATTGCTCCCGCTGTGTCGGAAGCGGTACAGCAGTTGTCTGCTGCGCTGGCAAAAAGCGTGCAGGCGGCCGGCGCCTTGTAGTTGCGGCCGAGTTGGCGGAGCTTAGTCCGGCAGTCTGACGACGGTAATTCTCTGGATCAGGAAGACCCCGTCTATCACCTTGCGGAAGGGCACGCCCACTGCCTTGAAGCCAGGCCCTCCGTGCTGCGCCCATTGGGTAGCGGCCTGATCAAATTCGTCAATCTTCATTCCCAGCATAGGTGCGGACAATACAAATTGCGCACCCGGTTTTTGCCTGCCTACAATGTCATCCAGTTTTGTCACAATAATAATTCCCTAGTTCGCCGTTTTTTACATTTTCAGACGACGTGTCGATATCTGTTGATGCATTCTATCGTGGCCGCAATGCCTAAAATATCTTTTCTTGAGAGTAAAAGTCAAAAACAGTAGGGGTAAAAAAGCAACAATTTCCAATAATGATAATCATTATCATTTACAGTGTTGTTATAGTTCGTTACAATCCCTGACACTAATTTCCTATCAGCCAGCCACTCGCACGTCGCGCCTTGAGCGCGGTTTCCAGCAGCCAGCCACTCCAATTGACTTTAACTGAGAGACGCTCATGGCGCTGATTAAAAGCCGCAAACACACGCATTCCCGATTCAATCAACACGTCAGCACCGCTCTTGCGGTGATGCTGCTGCCGGTCGCCGCACACGCAGCCGACCAGGCAGCCGCTACAGCAACCATGTCTGCTACGGCAACGGCTGCCGCCGGCGGCCAGACCCTGCAGGAAGTGAAAGTCGTCGGCAGCAAGGAAAACGACTTCAAGGCCGACAAGGCCGCATCGCCAAAATATACTGAGGCCCTGGTCAACACGCCGCAAAGCATCACCGTCATCAAGAAAGAATTGATAGAGCAGCAGGGCGCCGTCACGCTGACGGAAGCATTGCGCAATACGCCGGGTGTCGGCACCTTCTTCCTCGGTGAAAACGGCAGCACCAGTACCGGCGATGCGATCTATATGCGCGGCTTCGATTCTTCCAGCAGCATCTATGTGGACGGCGTGCGCGACCTGGGCTCCATCTCGCGCGACGTATTCAATATTGAACAGATCGACGTGCTGAAAGGGCCTGCCGGCACCGACAACGGCCGTGCATCGCCTACCGGCTCCATCAACCTGACATCCAAGCAGCCCACGCTGGAAGATGCGCTGTATTCGTCCATCACCGTCGGCGGCGGCGAGCAAAAGCGTGTCACCGCAGACTGGAACAAGGTCATCAGCGCCGACAACGGCACCGCGTTCAGGCTGAACGTGGTTGACCAGGATTCCGGCAATCCAGGCCGCAACGAAGTGAAGAACAAGCGCTGGGGCGTCGCGCCGACCTTTGCCTTTGGCCTGAAAACACCGACCCGTTTCTACCTGGACTACCTGCATGTGCGGCAAGAAAATGTGCCTGACGGCGGCGTGCCGACCGTTGGACTGCCCGGCTATACCAGCCCAGACCTGAATAACGGCCGCCCTTTCCTGGCTGGCGTAGCGCCCGTGAACCCCAAGAATTTCTACGGTTCGACATCGGACTTCGACAACGTGACCGCCGACATGTTCACGGCCCGCATCGAGCACGACTTCAATTCCAAGGTAAAACTGCTCAATACCACGCGCTACGGCAAGACCAAGCAGAATTACCTGCTGACAGCCTTCATGGGCACGACTGCCAACCTGCTGACGCCGGTTATCTCGAACCCGGCAACATGGACGCTGGCCCGCAACACCCGCACCATCAAGGATCAGGAAAATGACATCCTGACCAACCAGAGCACGGTGACCGCCGAATTTGAAACCGGCGCCATCAAGCACACTGTAGTGGCAGGCCTGGAACTGACCAACGAAAAGCAGACTACCTACGGCTATGGCGGCACCGGCACTTTGCCCGCAGCCAACCTATATAACCCTAACCCGCATGATCCGGTTACAGGCCTGAAGCTGGTACGCAACGGCGTGCGTTCTGATGGCAGCACCAATACGCAAAGTGCCTACCTGTTCGATACCCTGAAACTGAATGAACAATGGCAGATCAATGGTGGCGTGCGCTTTGACCGTTACAGTACTACTTACAATGCCACCGCACTGTCTACCGCTACGGCCAACCCAACGCTGCCTGTAGGCACGCTGGTGCCGACCAACCTGGACCTGTCCGACACGCTGTTCAACGGCAAGATCGCCGCCTTGTTCAAGCCTACCGAGGACAGCAGCATCTATGCCTTGTACGCCACGTCCAAGCAGCCGCCAGGAGGCTCCAACTTCGCGCTGAGCACCTCGGCCAGCAGCGCCGCCAATCCGAAGTTTGATCCGCAGGAAACCACGACGACCGAAGTCGGCACCAAATGGGATTTCCTGAAACAGAAATTGTCGTTCACCGCCGCTGTATACCGTACTGAAGTGAAGAATGAAGTTGAACAGGACCCGGTAGATCTGCTGTACTACCAGACCGGCAAGAAACGCGTACAGGGCGTGGAAATCGGCCTGACTGGCGAAGTAATGCGCAACTGGCTGGTCAGTGCGGGCTACACCCGCATGAACACCAGCGTCACCGCCGGTAAGGTACAGACCGCCAGTGGCATCAACAACCTGAGCTACACGCCGAAACAGGCATTCACCGCGTGGACTTCCTACACGCTGCCGTTCGGCCTGAAACTGGGCGGCGGCGCGCGTTTTGTCGATTCGCTGCTGCGTGGCACGGATGGCGCGGTTGGTACGCCTGCCTACACCAACTCTTACTGGGTCTATGATGCAATGGCGGCGTACTCCATTACGAAGAACGTGGACTTGCAGCTGAATCTGTATAACCTGGCAGACAAACGGTATGTATCCGCGATCAACAAGAGCGGTTATCGCTACACGCCGGGAACGCCGCGTTATGGTTCCTTGACTGCGAATATCAAGTTCTGAGGACAGGTCGTCGCAGACCTGCAGCTGATCGCTGCAAAGAGGCCACCCTCTCCCGCGTGCGGGAGAGGGCAGGGTGAGAGGCGTTGCATCAATGTAGAAGCTTTACAGATGGGCATAGAAAAAACAGTGGATGCAACTCAGTAATGTTCTTCCATTCAAGGATTTAACCCGCGGCGCAATAGCCTGGTGAATATTTTTTGTCTCATGCCCTGTCACTGCGGCCTGCCTTGATACTTGGGGGAGTCGTAGTGATGGGGCAATGTCGTTAAAGGCCGGCACTTTGTGAAATAATATTGGCATGCCGGACAATATCAGGAAGAAAAGAAGGAAGGCATCATGATGCTGCACATACCCGAAGTATTAAGCCGCGAACAGGTGGCGGATTTCCGCCGCAGGCTGGAGCAGACCGGCTGGGTGGACGGGCGGGCCACCGTCGGTGCGCAGGGCGCGCAGGTCAAACAGAACCGGCAGTTGCCGGAGACTTCCGATGTTGGCCTGGAGCTGGGCAGGATCATCCTTGCCAGACTGGCCGCAACCCCTTTGTTCTTTGCTGCCGCCTTGCCGGCGCGGACCATGCCGCCCCTGTTCAACAGCTATGCCGGCGGCGAGCACTACGGTTTGCATGTGGACGGTTCCGTGCGCAGCGTGCCGGGCAGCGCGCTGAGCCTGCGTACCGACATATCGTCCACGCTGTTTTTATGCGATCCGGAAGACTATGACGGCGGCGAGCTGGTCGTGGTGGATACCTACGGTACGCATGAGGTCAAACTGCCGGCCGGCGACCTGATCCTGTACCCATCCACCAGCCTGCACCGGGTGGAGCCGGTGACGCGCGGCGTGCGCGTTTGTTCCTTCTTCTGGACCCAGAGCATGGTGCGCGACGACTGGCGCCGCAGCATGCTGTTTGAACTGGACCAGAACATCCAGAAGCTGCGCGCGCGCGTCGGCGACTGTGAAGAAGTGGTCGGCCTGACCGGGCATTATCACAATCTGCTGCGGCAATGGGCCGACGTTTAAGCCTGGGCGAGCGTACCCTGCGCAATATGCGCAATATGCGCAATATGCACGATAGCGGCAATACTCGCCTTGCCTAGTACTGTTTGTACGGCAGGAACTTGCCGCTCAATACCACATTGACGCGGTCGCCCTTAGGATCAGCCTGGCGCTGGATGTCCATAGAAAAATCGATGGCGCTCATGATGCCGTCGCCGAATTCTTCGTGGATCAGTTCCTTGATTGTTGTGCCGTAGACGTTGACCATCTCATACCAGCGGTAGATCAGCGGATCGGTAGGCACTGCAGTCGGCAGCGATCCCTTATAAGGCACTATCTGCAGCCAGGCCGTCTCTTCATCTGTCAGGTTGAACAGGGAGCGGGCCGTGCTGGCCTGTTCCAGGTTCAGCGTCATCTGGCCCAGCATCGCTGCGGTCGTCCATTCCTTGCTCTGGCCTATCTGTTTTGCGATTTCCGCCCAGGTCATCTTGTTTTTGACCTTGGCAGAAAGTATTTTTTTGGTGACTTCGTGTCTGTCCATGTTTGTGCTCCGTTTAAAGGGGTAAGGGGTAAGGCCTTTTAAGGGACGCAAGACATGTGCCAGAGGCAGGGGGATAGCGGGAATTTGCAAGCAAATTGCTGGATAGTTAATTCTGCTCTGCAGGCTATGAAGTGTCAAGCTGAGGCAAATTACTGTATCTGGACGTGCAAGTTATGTGTGAAAAAACGTGAACTACACGTCTTTTTGGGCATATATTTATGAGACGTAACTTTTTCAAACTATACTCAAGGAAGGTCAAGAAAATATCATATAACGATGACGAGACAAGAGAACAGTTCTGTAATCGCTACCGCCAGGAAACGGAGTTCCGTTCTGACCCTGGCAGTCAGCTTTGTGGTGCTTGTTTGCCTTTCACTTATTGTGCTGGAGGGCTGGTCGTCTTTTCAGGCGCACAAAACGACGCTGAAAGAAGCCGAAGGCGATGTCCAGAACCTGACAAGGTCGGTTGCCCAGCACGCGGAAGACACCATCAAGCGCGCCGATACCGTTATCTTTGGCCTGGTCAGCGATGTCGAACAGACCGAGATGCGGTCCGAGCTGTTGCTCAGGCTTTATCCGGTGCTGGCCGCGCGGGTGGCAGAGTTGCCGGAGCTGCAGGGGGTGTTCATTTATAACAATGCCGGCGATTGGATGGTCAACTCCCTGGGCGACGTGAGCACCGGCCTCAATAATTCCGACCGCGAATATTTCCAGTACCACTCCACGCATACCGGGCGCGGCCCGCATATTAGCAACCCCATCATGAGCAAATCCACCGGCGACTGGGTCATCCCGGTATCGCGCCGTATCAACAAGGTGGATGGTTCCTTTGGAGGCGTGGTGCTGGCGACGATCAAGGTCGACTATTTCGACAAATATTTCGCCGATTTCACCATCGGCGACAACGGAGCGATTGTGCTGGTGCTGGACAATGCGACGGTGCTGATGCGGCGTCCTTTCCTGGAGCAGTTCATCGGTAAGAATCTTGCCGGCTCGCCCTTTTTTCGTGAATCCATGATGAAAAACAGGGAGGGTACCGGCACCACGGTGTCCATGTTTGACGGCGTCGAGAGGATAGTCGCCTTCCACCACCTGAACAATTATCCGCTGATTGCGGTGACGGCGCTGTCCACCGACGAGGTGTTGGCCAACTGGCGGGCGCAGGCGATACGGCATGTGATCGGCACACTGTTCCTGGCATTGGTCATTGCCTCGCTGGGCAGGCACCTGATCAAGCAGATCAAGATCCGCGGGCGGATCCAGGATGAACTGTTGGCAACGCAGGAAAAGCTGCTGGTGCTGAACCACGAGCTGGAAAATATTGCGCTACACGACGCGCTGACGGGGCTGGCCAACCGGCGCCAGTTCGATATTGCGCTCAGCACCGAATTCAAGCGCGCTATGCGCAATGGACAGTCGCTGGCGCTATTGATGATGGATGTCGATCATTTTAAACGCTATAACGATATCTACGGCCACCCGGAAGGCGACCAGTGCCTGCGCAAGATCAGCGAGGTCATCCACATGCACCGGCCCGGCGACCTGAGCGCGCGCTACGGCGGCGAGGAATTCGCTATTCTTCTGCCAAGCACCGACCTGGCGGGCGCCATTACCGTAGCCGAAAAGCTAAGGCTGGGCATCAAGGCGCTGCAAATTCCGCATAGCGGTAATACGGCGGGGGTGGTCACCATCAGCCTGGGGGTAGAGGCATGGTTTCCGGAACCGCACGGACCGGATGCTGCCGCATTCCTGCTCGCTGCGGACAAGGCCTTGTATGCCGCAAAAACCAACGGCCGGGATCGGGTAGGAAGCTCTCAGATGGCCAGCCAGACAAAAACAGCTTGAACTACCGGGTATTTATGTAAGAATAGGTTGCTGGACGGTAATTATAAAATGGTCCTGTCAGGACTGGCATCACCAACAGGGGATATTATGAAAAATTTGAAGATCGGCACCCGTCTAGGTTTGGGTTTTGCCCTGGTCTTGTTATTAACGGCGATCATCAGCGGCATTGGCATCTGGCGGCTGCAGACAGTGGCCGACTCGACGCGCGCGATGATGGAAGATCCGCTGGCGAAGGAGCGGATCATTGGCGACTGGTACCGTATTGTATTTGCCGGCATCCGCAGGACGACCGCCATCGTCAAGAGCAGCGACCCCTCGCTCGGCCCGTTTTTTGCGGAAGAATCGGGGAACGCCGTCAAGGTTGCTGCCGAGCTGAAGAAAAAAATTGAGCCCATGCTGACCACCGATGAGGAGCTGGCGCATTACAAAAAAACCAATGCAGAGGGCGTGCAATACCTGGCCGGCCGCGAAGCAGTCATCAAGACCAAGGGGCTGGGCAATAATGAGGAAGCGGAAAAAATCTTCAATGAGCAATTTCTGCCAGCGTCCAAGCGTTACGAGGCGTTTCTGCAACAATTCATGGACATGGAACGCAAGTCCATCGACGACATGGCGGCCCAGATTGAAGCAACCGCGGCCAGTAGCCGTACGCTGCTGATCACGTTAACCGTCGCCGCCCTGGCATTGGCCATCCTGTGTGCCTGGTGGCTGACGATGGGCATTATCGTGCCGTTGAGGAAAGCAGTCGATACCGCGCAGCGCGTGGCCGAAGGCGACCTGACCGGCAATATCCAGGTCGAGTCCAAAGATGAAACCGGCATGCTGACGCAGGCGCTGAAAGACATGAACGGCAGCCTGGTGCGTATCGTCGGCCAGGTGCGTATAGGAACGGATACGATAGCAACGGCCTCCGGCGAAATCGCATCGGGGAATATGGACCTGTCGTCCCGCACTGAATCGCAGGCCAGCTCGCTGGAAGAAACAGCCTCTTCCATGGAAGAGCTGACGTCTACCGTCAAGCATAACGCCGACAATGCGCGCCAGGCCAACAAGCTGGCTGAATCCGCCTCCGAAGTCGCCAGCAAGGGCGGCAGCGTCGTATCGCAGGTGGTGGATACGATGGGCGAGATCAACGAGTCTGCGAGAAAGATCGTGGATATCATCAGCGTCATCGACGGCATCGCCTTCCAGACCAATATCCTGGCGCTGAATGCGGCCGTGGAAGCGGCGCGCGCGGGTGAGCAGGGCCGTGGTTTTGCCGTCGTGGCGAGCGAAGTGCGCAACCTGGCGCAACGCTCCGCTGCTGCTGCGAAAGAGATCAAGACGCTGATCGGCAATTCGGTGGAAAAAGTGGAAACCGGCAGCAGGCTGGTGGAGCAGGCCGGCGCGACGATGGATGAAGTCGTCGCCAGCGTCAAGCGGGTTAGCGACATCATCAGTGAAATCACTTCCGCCAGCCAGGAGCAGAGCGCCGGCATAGAACAGGTCAACCAGGCGATTACGCAGATGGACGAGGTCACGCAGCAGAATGCCGCACTGGTGGAGCAGGCCGCTGCTGCTGCCGGCAGCCTGCAAGACCAGGCGGCGGAACTGGCCAACGTGGTCGGCATTTTCAAGCTCAACCAGCATGAACAGCAAGCGCTGCAAAGCCAGGTGCAGAGCAAGGCGCCCGCGCCTCGCGCCAACATCAAGGCCCTGCCTGCCAAATCGCGTCCGGTAGCCGCTCGGGTAAAACAACAGCCTGCGCAGAAGCAGCTGGCCGCGGCCGGCAAGGACAAGGACGATTGGGAAGAGTTTTAAATCCTTACTAGTGATACGAAAAAAGGGCAGCGCGGCTGCCCTTTTTCTATTACAGCATCAACGCTTCAATATGGCTGCCACGGCAGCGCAAACCCGGTCCACATCTTCCACGCTCATATTCACATGCAGCGGCAGTGTGAGGGTTTCATTGGCGATGCGCTCGGCGTTCGGGAATTGCCCTTCCTTGTAACCGTAACTGCGACCCAGCGTCGTGGTATGCAAAGCTTCGTAGGAGACCCCTGTGGCCACGCCTTGCTGGCGCAATGCGTCGCGGAATGCCTTGCGGCTTAATTGCATTTCACTGAAAGGGAACAGTACGCAGAACATATTCCAGCTCTGGCGCGGGAAATCCCTGGGCGGCAGCACCGCACCCGGCACCTGCGGGAATTGGCTGAAATAACGCTCCACCAGCAAGGCCCGTTTTTGCAGGAAGCCTTCCAGCTGCGGCAACTGGCGCAAACCTATTGCGGCGGACACGTCGGACAGGTTAAATTTGCCACCTGCCACGACGACGTCGCGAGTCTCGTCCGGCAAGCGGGTAATGCCGTGGAAACGCAGGATATCCACCCGTTTTGCTTCTGCCTCGGTATTGACGACGATTGCACCGCCTTCTATCGTCGTCATGTTCTTGTTGGGATGAAAGCTGAACGTGGCGATATCGCCAAAACTACCTATGGGCCTGTCCTTCCAGTACGAGCCCTGCACCAGCGCCGCATCCTCGATGACGCGCAAGCTGTTTTTTTGCGCCAGCCCCATCAGTGCATCCATGTCCACCAGTGCACCGGGAAAATGCGTCGGCATGATGGCCCTGGTGCGCGGCGTGATGGCCGCTTCCACCTGTTGCAGGTTAATCGCCCGGGAAACCAGGTCGCAATCAACGAATACGGGAGTTGCGCCAAGCTTGGCGATCATGTTCATCGTCGAGAAAAAGCTTTGCGCGGAGGTGATGACCTCGTCGCCGGGGCCTATGCCGCATAGTTCCAGCGCCACTTCCATAGCTGCCGTTGCCGATGTCAGCATGCGTGTCGGCCGTCCGCCGAAGCCGGCCGACAGCGCCTGTTCCAGCGCCACGGTTTTGGGACCGCTGGTAATCCAGTTGGAGCGCAGCACATCGGCAACGTCCTGTATTGTGGCGTCATCCAGGCAGGGCTGGGCAAAATTGATCATCGGCGGGCTGGCGTTGTTATTGGTGTTGGTATTGGCGTTCATGGGTCTGATGTGTGTGGACGGTTATCGGGATCGCTGAGCAGGGATTTTATCATTCCCGTTTGCGCATGCCCGCCTTGACGCCGGGGCGGCGCTTCTCTGCAGTATTACCGCGCCGGTGCTAATATCACTGCGGCATTAACTGAAAGAACTAAAACTTTACAGGAGATAGGGAAATGAAATTCAAGGGAATTGCAAGATTGATGGCGGCCGGCGCGGCGCTGGTATTGTTTGCTGCACCGGCGCTTGCGCAGGATAACAGCAATGTCCGCACGGAATTGAAACGCACCGACCTGGCCGGCGCGCCGGGCATGGAAGTCATCAGCTCCATCGTCGAATACAAGCCGGGCGATGTCTCGCCGCGACATTTGCATCACGGTGTGGAGTCGGGCTATGTGCTGCAGGGTGCGATGATACAGATGCCGGGGAAAGATCCGGTGATGATGGCGACCGGTTCCCCTATCTTCAACCTGCGCGATGTCGCGCACGGCGGTTACAAGGTGGTTGGCGATACGCCGCTGCGCTTGTATACAGTGCATATCGTGGACAAGGGAAAACCGCTGTACGACGAGGCCAAATAGCGCCGGCCCGGCTTTGCCGGCAAAAGACTCCCGGGTACTTGCCCGGGGGTTTTCAAAACCTTTCCATCAGCTTTCCACATCTTCCTCAGTACCAGCAAAAAATTGTTTTTTTGCACACGGCCTTTCTATCTCGGCTTAAAATCGGATGATATCTGTAAATCCTGCAGGTCATTAGGACGTCACATTTTGGAGCGACACTTTGCGGTCTCTTGCCCGAATGCCAATTTGTAAAATATACCGTTAATTCCCGGCAAGATGAGTCATTTTTGTTCGCGCAATCGATTTCGTCGTACTAAATCTATTTTGGAGATCAGCTTCATGTTGAAGAAAAACTATCTGCCGGTGCTGGCCACGGCTACAGCGGTACTGCTTGCAGGATGCGGCAGCAGCGGCAGCAATCCTGGATCGAGCCCCTCCAATCCCGATGCTATTCCCGAGGGAACAACGCTCAAGATGGCAATCCTGGAGACGACTGATATCCACTCCAATGTGCTGGGTTATAACTACTATTCGCTGACGGAAGACACCAGCCTGGGCCTGGACCGGACTTCGACGCTGATCCAGGGCGCAAGGGCTGAAAACCCGAATAACGTGCTGTTCGACGACGGCGACGTCATCCAGGGCACGCTGCTGGGCGATTACCAGGCGGCAGCCACGCCGGTTTCCTGCTCCGGCACGCTGGCCGTGCACAAGGTCATGAATGCGCTGAAATACGATGGCGGCGGCCTTGGCAACCATGAATTCAACTACGGACTCGGTTTCCTCAGTCAGATCACCAACACCGATTTCGGCGTAGCCGGCGTGTCCAAGCCGGCCAACTGCGGCGCGCCCGGTTTTCCGCTGGTGCTGTCCAACGTGAACAGCGTTTCCAGCCAGAAGCCCATCTTCAATCCGTATGCCGTCATTGCCAAGCAATTTACCGCCACCAACCCTAGCGGCGCGGCAGTCAATGTCAAACTGAACATCGGCATCATGGGTTTTGTGCCTCCGCAGATCATGGACTGGGACCAGAAAAACCTGGCCGGCAAGGTCTATGTCAACGGCGTTCAGGAAACTGCTAACCAGTATGTGCCCGTGCTGCGCAATGCCGGCGCAGACCTGGTGGTAGCGCTGTCGCATGGCGGCCTGGATGCATCTCCCTACAGCCCTAAAATGGAAAACGGCAGCCTGTATCTGGCTTCCACCGGTATCGATGCGCTGCTGGTCGGCCACTCCCACCTGATTTTCCCGCAAGCCAAGGAAGCCCAGGCCCCCGCCATTGATGCTTCGCTGGCAGCGCTGCCCAAGCCGCTGGTCGATTCGGTCAATGGCTTCGTCAACGGCGTGCCGACGGTCATGGCGCAGAGCTGGGGCCGCCGCCTCGGCATCATCAAGATGACGCTGGTGTACCAAAGCGGCAAATGGGTGGTTCAGAAACCACAAACGACGGTGGAGGCGCGCGGCTTCAAATATAAGGATGGCGTCACCAACATTGCTGCCGATCCTGCGATTGCGCCTATCGTTGCGACGGAGCATAAAGCGACGATTGCCTATGCACAGCAACCGTTGGGAACGACGACCAATTTTGAAATGTCTTCCTACTTTTCGCTGGTGGGCGATGTCGGTGCGATCCAGATCGTCAACCAGGCACAGATCGATTATGTGAAGAATTTCCTGGCGACGACCACCGATGCGACGCTGTCCAGCTACAAGAACATCCCGGTGATCTCTTGCAGCGCGCCGTTCAAGGCCGGCCGCAACGGTCCTTCGGACTTTACCGACGTGGCGCCGACAGCGACACCGGCAACGCCGTTCGGCCTGCAGGTACGCAACCCCGGCGACTTGTACTTGTATAACAACAACAACCTGCAGGCAGTCAAGATCAAGGGTTCCGACCTGAAGAACTGGCTGGAAACCGCGGCCTCGCAATTCGGCAAGATCGATCCTAGCAATCCAGTCGAGCAAGATCTGGTGCCCTCCTATTCGACGATCTACAACTACGATGTGTTCTATGCCGAAGGCAATGCACTGCAATACCAGATCGACGTGACGAAAGCAGTCGGCAGCCGCATCGTTAACCTGAGCTATCAAGGCAAGGCTGTTGCGGCCACAGATGACTTCATTGTTGCGACGAATGATTACCGCGCCGGCGGCGGCGGCAACTTCCCGGGCATCGACGGCAGCAAGACCATCATCAAGTCGCCGGATGCCAGCCAGACCGTGGTCAGCAACTACCTGCAAAAAATCGGCAAGGTTACGCTCGCAGACAATGGCAGCGGCCAGAGCTGGAGCTTTGTCAAAGTGACGACGCAGGGTCCGGTAGTCTTGCGCTCCACGCCAGGCAAGCTGGGGATTGCCCAGGCCATAGGCCTGGCGCGTGTGAAGTCCGAAGGTGCTCTGGATGCGAGCGGCTTTGCCAAGTACGCGATCGACCTGAGCAAGTAATTGTATAAATAGGCGGTGACACCGGGAAATTTCTGGCGCGCCGCCCATGCCTGCATGCCTCGTCCTAAGGCGGGGTCCGCAGGTTTTTTAGGGTAAGGCATCATGTTTCAATGCACCCGAAACTGGATATTCATCTGCGCCGGCATCCTGCTGACTGCTGCCTGCGCGGAACAGCTTAAAGCGCCTCCGACTGCGGCCGAGATTGAGTCGGTCGCCATACAGGCAAACCAGGGCCGGCAGGAAAAAGCCGGGCGGCAATTGCAGCAATGGGCGGGGCTGGGTTTGCCGGTTGCGCAGCGCGAACTGGCGCTGATGCTGCAACGCGCGCCGGCAGGATATGCCGAGGCAAGGTTATGGTTTGAAAAAGCCGGCGCTGCAGGGGACGGCGAAGCTGCTTACACTTTGGGTGACGCCTATTATTTTGCGCGGCTGGGGCTTGCGCGAGATGCAGCCGCTGCGTGGAAATGGTATGGGCAGGCGGCGCAGCAGGGCGACGATAAGGCCGCGCTGATGCTGTCGCGCATGGCCAAGTACGGTGACGGCGTGCCGCAGGATCTGGCGCTGTCTGTCAGATGGCTGAAGTTTGCCAGCGAGCAGGGCAATGCGCAGGCAATGTTCCTGCTGTCCAACGCCTACCTGTCCGGCGACGGCGTGGAGCGCGATGCGCGTAATGCGCGCCTATGGCTGGAAAAATCCGCTCAGGGAGATTTTCCGGTGGCGATACAGGCGCTGGCGCTGGCCACGGAAAGCGGCGACCTGGAGTTGAAAAAAGATCCGGACCGGGCCAGGCACTTATTGAAAGAGGCGACAGAAGAAAGACGCATGCACTGGAACAAGTCTCAATAGGCATCATCATGGCATGGCTCTGTCTTGATATCCGAGGTAGACGCAGCAGTGAAGCGTGCCGGCAAAAAGCGGTAATAAATTGCCAGGCAGGGTCAATCGGGAGTGGAATAACGGCGGCCTGTATCTGCGCGGCAATGAGTGGCATCAATATATTACGAATATATCGGATCAGGCTCTATACTGGCTTTTTTATCAGCGGCGGCCGGGCGCGAAGGCCGGCCAGGAAAATATCCACCATGGCCTCGGCATGCAGTGCCAGGTCGTAGTCTTCCGGGGATTCCAGCCACTGGTGAATCAGGCCCATCAAATAGCCATGGTAGGCATGCATGGCCAGCCAGACGTCGGTTTCGGGCGGCAACTGGCCCTTGTTGATGGCTTCCTGAAAGATGAGTGTGACCTGGTCCAGGCATTCGCTGCGCTTTTCATTTTCCTGAATAAAGAATTCAAGAGCACTGTTTTTTTCACAATGATGGAATAAGATATCAAATACGGCGCGCTGCCGGGTATCGGTAGCCACCAGGTTCAACATGTGTAGTGCCATTTGCCGCAAGGATTCAAGAGGGTCGTCTCCAGGCCCCGCTGCAACTTCGTTCAGCAAGGCTTCCATCGGCATGAAGGCGCGGTCGCACATGGCCTTAAACAAGTCAATCTTATCTTTGAAGTGCCAGTAGATAGCCCCCCGCGTCATGCCGGCAGCAACGGCAACGTCGGTCAGAGTTGTATTGGTAACACCCTTTTCACGAAATACGTTTTCAGCGGCATCCAGCAGGGCAGTGTATGTCTCTTGGGCTTCTTCTTTTGTTTTTCGGACCACTTTATGTCTCCTCTCGATTCCTTGACAACCCGGCATCCTTTCCAGTTTTCTGGAAAAATTGTCCTTTTTTTAATTGCAAGAAGAAATACTTTACCGCTTTGATTTACAAACATTCATGAATGTATATAATAGCATACCCTCCGTTAATAGAGAAGAATCCATGCGCGCCTATCAATATCCCTTTTCTGCATCAGTTTCCCCTTTAACTCCATTCGCCGGCGCCAAACCCAACAAGGTTTTGCGCGTACTGGCGATCAGCATGCCTTTGCTCTTGCTCGCTGCATGCGGCAATAAACAAGAAGGCGGCGCAGCAGGCGGCCCGGGCAATATGCCCCCACCGGAAGTCAGCGTAGTAACAGTACAGCCGCGCAACCTTGCGCTCGGTTTTGAATATGTCGGCCAGACTGCCGGTTCCCGCGAGACGGAAGTGCGCGCACGTGTTGCCGGCATTCTTGAACACCGCTTGTATGAAGAGGGTGCCAAGGTCAAGGCCGGTTCGGTCATGTTCCAGATCGATCCGGGCACTTACCAGACCCAGCTGGCTTCCGCTGAAGCCAATGCCGGCGTCAACGAAGCCAAGCTGAACCAGGCCAAGCGTGAACTGGCCCGTCTGACGCCGCTGGCCGCCGACAAGGCGATCAGCCAGAAGGAATTCGACGATGCCAAGTCCCTCATGGAATCGGCCGAAGCCGCTTTCAAGCAGTCCCGCGCACAGGTCAATGAAGCCAAGCTGAACCTCGGCTACACTAAAGTAATCGCACCTATCGACGGGATCAGCGGCATTGCGTCCAAGTCCGACGGCAGCCTGGTGACCGCCAGCGACAGCCTGTTGACGACCATCGTCCAGACCGACCCTATGTATGTCAACTTCAGCGTTACTGAGGCCGACTACCTGAAACTGGTCAAGGAAGTTACGGCAGGCAAGGTATCCGTACCCGGCAAGCGCTCCAACAACGGCAGCCTGAATTTCGAGGTCAAGATCAAACTGGCGGACGGCAGCATCTATCCGGCTGCCGGCAAGATGAATTTTGCCAGCGAGCGCATCAATCCGGCCAACGGCGGTTTTGACGCCCGTGCACAGATTGCCAACCCTGACGGCGTTCTGCGTCCCGGTCAATTTGTCCGCGTGCTGCTGGCCGGCGCCAACCTGAACAATTCGATCGCCGTGCCGCAACGCGCCGTTATCGATGCGCCTATAGGCAAGATTGTCTTTACCGTCAGCCCGGACAACAAGCTGGCGCCTCGTCCGGTGGAACTGGATGGCTGGACAAACGGCGAATGGGTTGTTTCCAAAGGCCTCAAAGCCGGCGACCGCGTATTGGTGGAAGGCTTCATCAAGGCGCATGACCCCGGCATGACAGTCAAGCCTGTGCCTTACGTGGCCCCAGCCATCGGCCCAGATGGCGCTCCGGCAGCTCCGGGCGCGCCTGCTGCTCCTGCGGCCCCGGCTGCAGGATCAGCTTCTGCCGCTTCGACATCAAAAACATCGCCTGACGCTAACAGCGCCAAAGCAGCACAATAAGCCCCGGCGCTAAGGAACCTCTATGTTTTCTAAATTTTTTATTAACCGCCCGATATTCGCGACCGTTCTGTCGCTGATTATCGTGCTGGCCGGTCTGGCCGCTTTAAGGGTGCTGCCGATTTCGCGCTACCCCGAAATTTCCCCGCCGGTGGTCAACGTGACTGCTGTCTACCCGGGCGCTTCCGCTGAAGTAGTGGAACGCACGGTTGCCGCGCCGATTGAAGAACAGATCAACGGTGTGGAAAACATGCTGTACATGGATTCCGTATCGTCTGCCGACGGCCGCGTTTCCATCAACGTGACGTTTGAAGTCGGTACCGACCTCGATATCGCTGCAGTGAACGTCAACAACCGCGTGCGTCAGGCCGATGCCAAGTTGCCGCAGGAAGTCAGGCGTCAGGGTGTGACGGTCTCCAAGAGCTCGTCCAACTTCCTGGTCGTAGGCGCGCTGTTCTCGCCGGACAACCGTTATGACGCGCTGTACCTGTCCAACTATGCGACGCAAAATATCCTGGATGCGGTCAAGCGTATTCCCGGCACGACCAACGTGCAGATCTTCGGTGCAAAAGACTACGCAATGCGTATCTGGATGCGCCCTGACCGCATGGCGCAGCTGGGTGTAACCGTCGGCGACATTTCCGATGCAATCAACGAACAGAATGCACAGTATGCCGCCGGCAAGATCGGCGCCACGCCGAACAACAGCGAAGAACTGACAATGACGGTAACGGCCAAAGGCCGCTTGCTGGAGCCGGGCGAATTTGCCAATATCATCGTGAAATCCGCACCGGGCGGCGCAACGATACGTATCAAGGACGTTGCCAGGGTAGAACTGGGCTCCAAGGATTACAACCTGAACGGCCGCGTCAATGGCCATCCGTCTGCCAATATCGGTATCTTCCTGCAAACCGGCGCCAATGCGCTGGACGTACGCAAGGCCGTGGACGTGACATTCAAGGACTTGAAAGCCAAATTCCCTGAAGGCATGGATTACACCACGCCTTACGACACCACGCCTTTCGTGACCGAATCCATTGCCGAGGTATTGAAAACCCTGGGCGAAGCGATGGTGCTGGTGTTCATCGTGGTATACGTGTTCCTGCAAAGCTGGCGCGCGACGATCATTCCTACCCTGGCGGTGCCGGTATCCCTGATCGGTACGCTGGCGGGTCTGCATTTGCTGGGTTATAGCATTAATACGCTGACATTGTTCGGCATGGTGCTGGCGATCGGTATTGTGGTCGACGATGCGATTGTGGTGCTGGAGAACGTTGAGCGGTTGATGAACGAAGAGGCGATGAGCCCGCGTGACGCTGCGATTGAAGCGATGAATGAAGTGACGGGTCCCGTCATTGCAATTGTGCTGGTGCTGGTTGCCGCGTTCGGTCCTATTGCTTTCCTGGGCGGCCTGGCCGGCGAATTGTATCGCCAGTTCTCGGTGACGATTTCCATCGCGGTGGTATTGTCCGGTATCGTTGCGCTGACATTGACGCCTGCGCTGTGCGCAGTGCTGCTGAAGCCGGGCGCAGAGCAGCATAACCGCTTCTTTACCTGGTTCAATGGCGCGTTCCTCCGCCTGACCGGCCGCTATACCGCCGGCGTTACCTTCTTCATGAAGCGCGCATTGCTGGGTGTCGTGTTGTTCGTCGGCATGCTGATTGCCACCGGCTTCCTGTGGAAAATCGTGCCGGGCGGCCTGGTGCCGGACGAAGATCAGGGCTACTTCATCGGTGCCGCGATCATGCCTGAAGGCACTTCGCTGGAACGCACCGACGCGATGGTGAAAAAAGTTGAAGACATCATGAAAACCAACAAGAATATCGATACGACCTTCGCACTGGTCGGCCTCGATTTCCTGGGTGGTGGCGGCCTGAAATCTTCTGCTGCAACCATGTTCTTCCCGTTGAAACCATGGGAAGAGCGTAACCAGTCCGCGGCACAGCTGGTGGGCGAGAGCTACGGTAAAACCGGCCACATCAAGGAAGGCTTGCCATTGTTCTTTGCGCCTCCTGCGATTCAGGGCCTGGGCCAGACCGGCGGCTTTGAGTACTACCTGCAGAATAAAGGCGAAGGCGGCGTCAAGCGTCTGTCGCAACTGTTGCCTGCACTGCTGGCAGAAGCCAACAAACAGCCTGAACTGGCTGGCGTGAAAACCCTGTTCCAAGCCAATTCGCCACAACTGTACGTGGACGTGGACAATGAAAAAGCGCGCGCCCAGGGCGTGGCGCTGTCAGACATCTACAACACGCTGGCGGCAACGCTGGGCAGCTACTACGTCAACGATTTCAACAAAGCCGGCCGCATTTATACCGTGCAGTTGCAGACCGAGGGCGAGTTCCGCTCCAAGCCTGACGATATCGGCAATATCTATGTGCGCTCCAAGGCTGGCAAAATGGTGCCTGTGCGTTCGTTCACGACCGTGCGCTTCATCAGCGGCCCGGATTCGGTAGAGCGTTTCAACGCCTTGCCATCCATTAAACTGCTGGGCGATGCCAAACCGGGCTATAGCTCCGGCCAGGCACTTGCAGCGATGGAACGTGTATCTGCCAAGGTATTGCCTTCCGACGTAGGCTACGACTGGGGCGGCGCATCGTTCCAGGAAAAACGCAGCAGCAGCGCGGGCGGCATTGCCCTCGGCGCCGGCGTACTGATGATTTTCCTGATCCTGGCTGCGCAGTATGAAAGATGGTCGCTGCCGTTCTCCATCCTGCTGGCGATGCCTTTCGGTATCTTCGGTGCGCTGCTGGCGGTAACCCTGCGTCACTTTAACAACGACGTGTACTTCCAGATCGGTCTGGTCACCTTGCTGGGCCTGTCGGCCAAGAATGCGATTCTGATCGTCGAGTTTGCCGTGATGAAAACGCATGAAGGTTATGCGCCAGTGGCAGCGGCGCTGGAAGCGGCCCGCCTGCGCTTCAGGCCTATTCTGATGACTTCGCTGGCTTTCATCCTGGGCGTGGCGCCGCTGGCGTTCTCCCATGGCGCCGGCGCGGGTGCGCGGCAGTCGCTGGGTACGGGTGTATTCGGCGGCATGCTGGCGGCGACTTTCCTGGCGATCTTCTTTGTACCGCTGTTCTTCAAGCTGATCTTCGACAAGCGCCTGAAGACCACCGAGCTGGACTTTGTCCATCCGGTACATATACATCAAAGCGTTCAATCCCTTGAGGGTAAGGAATAAGCATATGACACTCTCAATTTCATTCCCGAAATTGCCGCTGTCCGTGTTGGCAGCCAGCCTGATGCTGGCAGGCTGCATGACAGTCGGACCCGACTACAAACGTCCGGCACTGGATACGCCTGCAACATTGGGTACTGCCGCCTCAAGCAAGCCGACTGCAGCAGTAGACTTGCTGCAATGGTGGAAATCCTTCCAGGACCCGGTACTGAGCGGCCTGCTGGATGAGGCTGCGGCCAACAGCCAGGACCTGGTGCTGGCAACCGGCCGGATCGAAGAAGCGCGTGCGGTACAGGCAGGCACTAATTCGAACAAGTATCCGGTTGTGGACGCCAACCTGAATGGCGTAAGAGCCCGTACCAGCGGAAATTCCGGCCAGATCCCTGCCGGCTTTCCATTGGTGAACAATGAATACACGCTGGGTTTGACCGCTTCCTACGAGCTTGATTTTTGGGGCAAACTGCGCCGCGCGGATGAGGCAGCACGTGCGCGTCTGCTGTCGCAGGAAGCCAATCGCGGCGTCGTACTGACTACGCTGTACTCCAATGTGGCGCAAAGCTATTTTGCATTGAGGGCGTACGACGCTCAGGTAAGCCTTGCGGAAACCACGCTGCAAACCCGCCAGGAAAACCTGCGTCTGCAGCAAAAACGTTTCTCCGCAGGCTCTATCGGTGAACTGGATTTGCATCAGGCAGAGTCGGAAGCCGCGTCAACCGAGGTTGTGCTGGAGCAGGCAAGGCAGGGACGAGCTGTTACCGAATCGACGCTGGCGGTATTGCTGGGCCGTGCGCCGAGTGCGGTGCTGAATCCGGTGATCGCCCGCGGTGCACCGCTGGATGGCCTGTACCAGCAACTCGTGGTGCCGGCCGATCTGCCATCGGATTTGCTGAACCGTCGTCCTGACATTCTCGCAGCCGAGCAGAATCTGGTTGCCGCCAACGCCGATATCGGTCAAGCCAAATCCCAATATTTCCCGGATGTGAAGCTGACTTCCGGTTATGGCTATGAATCGCTTGGTTTCAGGAGCCTGCTTGATCCTGCGTCGCTGATGTGGAACCTGGGTGCCGGCCTGACCCAGCCTATCTTCCGTGCCGGTGCGATTGGTGCGGTTGTCCAGGGGGCGGAAGCGCGCAAGAACCAGGCGCTGGCACAATACGTGCAGACCGTGCAGGGCGCTTTCCGCGATGTGCATGATGCGCTGACCAACATACAGTCTGACGAGCAGATCATGGAATCGACCACGCGTCGCGTGGCCGCGCTGAAAGACAGCCTGCGCCTGGCGCAACTGCGCTACGACAATGGCTACAGCAGCAGCCTGGAAGTGCTGAATGCACAGCGCGACCTGTTGCAGGCGCAAGCCAACCTGATCGATACCAAGCGCGCCCACCTGGCGGCTGTCGTCAGCCTGTACAAGGCAGTCGGCGGCGGCTGGGACAAGCCGCAAAGCCTGGCGGCGAAATAAGCTGATGCATATCCAGCTGCGTTAATCCGTTTGCTTTAATACAAAAGCCGGTACCTGTGAAGGTACCGGCTTTTTTTATGGTGCCAGCGGATGTTTGCGGAGCTTATTTCTTCGGCATCTTCAGGTTGCAGACTTCGTTGACCATGGTTTCAGCAACGGTATCCGGCGCCGGCTTTTCATAACTCATATTGGTCAGCGCATCGGAATGGTCGCGCTTGTCGCCCGCACCATAGTTTTCGGCATAGATGATTTCCTTGCTCAGGCGCATGGTCTTATCTTCGCAATTCAGGATATACATATCCTGATAAGACTTGAGTGCGGGAAAGCTGGGATCGCCCTTGTTTGGCCTGGCTTGCTTGAAGTTCCACATTGCCCACACTTCCCGCATGCTGCCGATCTGGCGGATTGATGCTGCATCCAGGCTCATTTCCGTGCTGCCGTCATCATTGATGACGCGCCAGTCGGCTGGCCGCCCAGTGGGGCTGCCAGCATTGCTGATAGTAACGTCGGCAGCCGGGCTGCTGGCAGGAGCTGCAGTTGCCGCGCTAGCAGGCTTGACGGCTTTTTTGTCTTTGGCAACATCGGCTGCCGAAACGGCAGAGACTGTTGAAACAGCGGCCAGCAGACTTGCCAGTAATATCAGTTTTTTCATATTCGCTTCGGTCAAAAAAAATTTAGATGAATATAGCAGGCCTGAGTTCAGTCTGCAGCACTAAATACCTGCAATACCGTCTTAAAACTTGTAAGACGGTGTTGCAGGGCCGGCAGGCAGGAGCGGCGCATGGTGCTCCTGGGTGTATTTATTCCTGGATAATCTCGCGCTGCTGCATCAGCAGTTTTTCCCTGCGCGAGGCGCTGGCACGCACGAAGATGATCTTCAGTGCAGCAATTACCGGCACCGACAGGAAGATGCCGACTACGCCTCCCAGTTGGTCGCCCGCCAGCAAGCCTACGATGACCAGCAGGGGGCTGACTTCCACGCCCTCGCTCATCAGGATAGGATTCAGCACATAGTCCTGGAACATGCGGTACGCAAAGATGAAACCCAGCAGCCAGACCAGGTGCGGATAGCCGCTGAACACCGATACCGCAACTGCGATTGCCACTGCCGCCAGCGGCCCGGCAAAGGGAATAAATTCCAGCACAGCCGCGATGCTGGCCAGCAGCAAGGCATACGGCACGCCCAGCAGCGAGAATACGATGCCATAGCTGATCAGCGTGGCGATCGACAGCAGCAGCAAGGCGCGCACATATTTGGACAGCAGCACATCCAGGTCCTTGATGATGCCGGACCACATGCGCTTGTTTGCATAGTTCAGCCACGACAGCAGCTCTTCTCGGATGGCCGGTGCTTCCTTGATCAGCAAAAAACTCAATACCGGCACCAGGATCAGGTAGATCAGGTTGCTGGCCGCATGCATGACGCTGACGCCGAAGTTGCGCGCCAGCGGCATCGCCTGGTCCACATTGCTGACCACCTGCCCACGCACAAATTCCAGCACCCGCTGGCGCAGCGGCTCCAGGAAGTCCGGCAGCGGTATCCGGTCGGACACGTTCTTGGCGTCCAGCAGTTCGGGAATCTGCTGGCTCAGCTTGATTGCCTGGTCCTGGATCTGCGAGCCGAAGATGGAGCCGGCCACCGCCACAATCGCCACCACCAGCACAAACACCAGAGCAATCGACGCTGTGCGCGGCATACGCGCCGGGCGGTAGCGCTCCACCAGTTGCACCAGCGGATAGATCAGGTAACTGAAGAAGATGGAAAACACGACCACCAGCAGCGTGGACGACACCGTATAAATAATGAACAGCAGAAAGGCAACGAGGAACACTGTCCATGTAATCTTGGCGACGCGGATATCGAAACCGAGCATATTTCTTCCTGAAGTAAAAGTATTTTGAGCATCCCGGCCATAGACTGGGCGGGATTTCTTTGCTTGTTTTGCCTCCTATCCTAGCGGAAAGCATGGCCCGCGCCCGTGCGCTGAATCACTTAGTATCTTTTGTGGCATTGAATTGGAGACTATTGCATGGATTGTAACAAAGCCCCACGCAAGCGCCTAGACTTGCTGGTATTTCCGCCTCTTCCTCTGCTTTTCCGGCGCTGGATCAGGCGTCCCAAGCTCTTTCGTGATCATGTCCAGCATCGCCTGCGCCGCAATGGACAGGCTTTCTGACTTGCGCTTGACGATCAGGATAGGGCGCACCAGTCCTTCGGTTTCCACAGGGATGGCGACCAGGTTCAGCTGGCGGAACTGGAACAGCGTCAATTCCGGCACCAGTGAAATGCCCAGGCCCTGTTCCACCAGGCCTGCTACCGTTGCCAGGTGTTCCGCCTCCAGCCCGGTAGAAATCGTGGCTACATTGCGCAGCAAGATATCCACATGCTGCCTGACGCTGGTGGAGCGCGCCAGGTGGATCATCTCGCATCCGGCCAGGTCTTCCAGCTGGATGCTGCGTTTTTTCGCCAGTCTGTGGTCGCGGCGGCATACCAGGTAAAACGGGTCGCTGCATAAGGTGCCGGCATCAAATTCCTGCACGTTGGGGCCGGGCGCCGTCAGCGCCAGGTCGGCCTTGCCTTGCCGCAGCAGCGCAAGACACTGGTCGGACAAGGCATCGTGCAGCGTGACGGTCACGCCAGGGTGCAGCTTTTTATAAGCGGCGATCACTGCAGGCAGGCCGTTGGCGGCCAGCGAAGGCAGCGCGGCAATGGCAACCCGGCCGCGGCGCTTTTCCACATATTCCGCCATGTCGGCAAATGCCGATTCAATTTCTGCCGTCAGTGAGCGCGCCACATCCACGAATAGCTTGCCTTCCGGCGTCAGCGTGACGTTGCGGGTATCCCGCTCGAACAGCTTGGCGCCGACCGCCGTTTCCAGCTTCTGGATCATTACGCTGAACGCCGATTGCGAGACATGGCAGCGCTCCGCCGCGCGCGTGAAATGCTTCAGTTCATCGAGCGCGAGGAAGGCGTACAGCAGGCGGGTGGAAATATTGGCGCTCATTTATTGATCGGAAAAACGGTTTAATCAATCGTAATTTACCATTTTACTAAATTAATAGAGGAAGTCAGAATAAAAACACCTCAGCGCCACAGCAGGGGATAAAAAAACAGACAGGAGACAAGAATGCTGGCTTTACTCGGTTTCATCACCATCGTCGTATTACTTGCGGCAATCCTCACCAAGAAGATGTCGCCGCTGGTGGCGCTGATCGCCATCCCCATTATTGCCGCGCTGGTGGGCGGCTTCGGCATGGAGACGTCCAAATTCATCGTGGCCGGCATTACCGGCATTGCACCGGTGGCCGGCATGTTTGTGTTTGCCATCCTGTTCTTCGGCATCGTCACCGATGCCGGCATGCTGGACCCGGTCATCAGCGGTATCCTGCGTGTGGTCGGCAGCAGGCCCACTCGCATCGTGCCCGGCACGGCCTTGCTGGCCCTGCTGATCCACCTGGATGGCTCCGGCGCGGTAACTTTCTTGGTGACGATACCGGCCATGCTGCCGCTCTACACACGGCTGGGTATCGACAAACGCATCCTGGCGTGCGTCGCGTCTTTGGCGGCCGGCGTCAATTTCCTGCCGTGGACAGGGCCGATGATACGGGCGTCGGCGGCGCTGCATATTCCTGTCAGTGAAATCTTCATGCCGCTGATCCCGGTACAGATAGTGGGCCTGGTGTTTGTGTTCACCGTGTCATACCTGCTGGGCCGGAAAGAGGAAGTCAGGCTGGGCCTGACCAAGGGCGCCCCTGCAGGTTTCTCCCACAGCCATGAACTGAGCGAAGAACAGAAGGCTATACGCAAACCCAGGAATTTCTGGGTCAATATCGTACTGACCGTTTTTGTACTCGGCACAATGATCAGCGGCAAGATCGACCCTGTCGTCATGTTCATGGTGGGCGTGGTGCTGGCGCTGATGATCAATTATCCCAACGTAGATATGCAGCGGGCCCGTATCGATGCACATGCGAAGGCGGCACTGCTGATGGCCGGCATCCTGTTCGCTGCCGGCGTGTTTACCGGCATCATGAGTAAATCGGGCATGCTGACGGCGATGGCCAAGACCGCCGTGGCTTTTGTGCCGCCGGAGATGGCGTCGCACATTCCGTTTGCGCTCGGCTTATTGTCGATGCCGCTGTCGCTGCTGTTTGATCCGGATTCGTTTTACTTCGGCGTGCTGCCGGTAGTGGCCGAGGTCAGCAAGATACTCGGCGTGCAGCCGATACAGGTTGCACAGGCAGCATTGCTAGGGCAGATGACAACCGGTTTCCCCGTCAGCCCGCTGACGCCTGCGACGTTCCTGGTGGCAGGCCTGGCAGGCATAGACCTGGCGGACCACCAGAAATACACATTCAAATACCTGTTCGGCGCATCGGTTGTCATGACAATCGCTTGCGTGCTGCTGGGAATTTTTCCCATCTAGCGCATACCGCTCATGCTGCAGGCCATGAAGGAAATGCAGGAAAACGGAAGGAAAACCATGAAACAAATACGGATAGGCGCCGGCGCCGGATATTCCGGTGACCGCATAGACCCCGCGGTGGAGCTCGCTGCCAAGGGTGACCTGGATTACTTGATCTTCGAATGCCTGGCCGAACGCACAATTGCAGTGGCGCAGCAAAGCAAGATGAAGAATCCTGCTCTCGGCTACGACCCCTTGCTGGACGACAGGATGGTTGCGGTGCTACGCCTGTGCAAGGAAAACGGCGTGCGTATCCTGACCAATATGGGCGCCGCTAACCCGCTTGCTGCAGCCGCCAGGATAGTAGAAATCGCCCGCGAGCTGGGGCTGGCGGGGCTGAAGGTCGCCGCCGTCAGCGGAGACGACGTGTTGGACCGGATAGTCGATGGCAATTATCTGGACGATACCGGCGCCGCCGTCAGCCGGCTCGGCAACAAGCTGCTATCCGCCAATGCCTACCTCGGCGCGCAGCCGCTGGCGGAGGCGCTGGCGCAAGGGGCGGATATTGTTGTCACCGGCCGCGTCGCCGATCCGGCGCTGGTGCTGGCGCCGCTAATCCACGAGTTTGGCTGGGCCATGGATGACTGGCACAGGCTGGGGCAGGGCACGCTGGTTGGCCATCTGCTGGAATGCGCGGGGCAAATTACCGGCGGCTATTTTGCCGATCCCGGTTACAAGGATGTGGCCGGCCTGGCGCGGCTGGGTTTTCCACTGGCAGAGGTCGCTGAAGACGGTTCCGCCGTCATCACCAAGGTGGCCGGTTCCGGCGGCCAGGTCACTGCCGCCACCTGCAAGGAGCAGCTGCTGTATGAAATACATGACCCGGCCGCTTACCTGACGCCGGACGTCGTGGCGGATTTTTCGCAAGTGCGGATAGAAGAAATTGCGCCGGACCGCGTGCGCATCAGCGGCGCGAGCGGGCATGCACGGCCGCAGACGCTGAAGGTATCGCTGGGTTATATCGACAGCTACATCGGCGAAGGCCAGATATCCTATGCCGGCCCCGGTGCGCTGGCACGAGCGCAGCTGGCGCAAGACATCATTGCGCAGCGTCTGCAGATGATGGCCGTTGAGATCCCCGGCATTGCAGACGAAGTGCGTTACGACCTGATAGGCCTCAATTCCATACACGGCAGCGCCTTGTCTTCCCATGGCGCCGAACCGTATGAAGTGCGGCTGCGCGTCAGCGCGCGCGCGGATACGCTGCAGGCAGCACGCCGCATCGGCGATGAAGTGGAGGCCTTGTATACCTGCGGCCCCGCCGGCGGTGGCGGGGCGAGCAAGTCGGCCAGGGATGTGGTGGCGGTGCTGTCCACTTACCTGCCGCGGCAGCAGGTTGGAACATCCATACAGATGCTGGAGGCATAGCATGGCAACACAAAAACGACGAACACTGAGGGAGCTGGCCCATTCGCGGGCCGGGGACAAGGGCGACATCTCGAATATCTCGGTCATCGCCTACGACATCAGCGACTTCGCGCGGCTGGAAGAATACCTGACGCCAGAAAGGGTGAAGCAGCATTTTGCCGGAGTCGTTCAAGGCGAAGTGCGCCGCTACAGCCTGCCGGCGTTGGGTGCGTTGAATTTTGTGATGGAAAAAGCGCTGGGCGGCGGCGTCACCCGCTCGCTGGCGCTGGACGCGCATGGCAAGTGCCTGAGTTCGGCGATGCTGAGCCTGGAGTTGCCGGCTACTGAATAAAATCTCGGGATGGTGTAGAGTAGATTCATGCAGCGGCCGGGAGACAGGACGCTGACGACATCAAACTATAACGCTACACCACAGCGAGAAAAATACATGGCCTCTACCAATCCGCCCCGCATATTCGCCGGTGACCGGCAACGTCTTGTCAGCGATATCATGCAGCGCGCCGCGCAGGCCGCCGCCGGTTTCAAGGCGCTGGGCGTAGGTGAAGACGATGTCGTGGCGCTGCTGTTGCGCAACGATTTTGCGTTTTTTGAAGCCTCACTGGCAGCCGGCCAGATCGGCGCCTATGCGACGCCGATCAACTGGCATGCGACTGCGGCCGAGGCGGAGTATGTACTGGCAGATTCGTCGGCGAAGGTGCTGGTGGTGCACACCGATCTGTGGCCCGGTATTGCCGCTGGCGTGCCGGATGGCGTCAAGCTGCTGTTCGTGACTACGCCGCCCGAGATACTGGCCGCCTACAAATCTGCCAACGAATTTGCCAACGACTCTGCCAACGACTCTGCCAACGACTCTGCCAACGACCTGGCGGCCTTGCCGCCCGGCGTCGTGATGTGGGATGCCTGGGTGGGGCAGCATGCGCCGCTGGCATCGCCGCCGCCGGACATGCGCGGCGTGATGATCTATACATCAGGCACTACCGGTAAACCCAAGGGGGTGCGCCGCAATCCCGTCAATGCGCAGCAGTTTGCCGCAATGAGCGCGGCGACAGCGGCCGCTTACGGGTTGACGCCGGAGCAGCCGATGCGGGTATTGATGAACGGGCCCATGTACCATTCGGCTCCCAACAGTTACGGCAGCACGGCGGCGCGGCTGGGCGCCGACATCGTACTGCAGGAGCGTTTCGACCCTGAGCAGATGCTGGCGCTGATAGAGCGCCACCGCATCACCCATATGCATATCGTACCGACGATGTTCTATCGCCTGCTGCAATTACCGGACGAAGTCCGGCGCCGCTACGACCTCAGCTCGCTGAAGGACGTCGTGCATGGCGCGGCGCCTTGTTCCCCGGCGTTGAAGCAGGCAATGATCACGTGGTGGGGGCCTGTCATCAGCGAATATTACGGCTCCACTGAAACGGGACTGATGGCGAGGAATACATCGGCCGATGCGCTAAACAAGCCCGGCACCGTGGGACGCGCCATACCCGGCGCCAGGTTCGCGATTCTGGATGAAGGCAGCACGGAGGTTGCTCCCGGCGTCGTTGGTGACGTGTATGTGCAGATTGCGCACATGCCGGATTTTACCTACCACCGGCAACCGGACAAGCGGCAGGCCGCCGGCCGCAACGGCTATATCACGGTAGGGGACGTGGGCTGGCTGGACGAAGACGGCTACCTGTTCTTGAGCGACCGCAAAAACGATATGGTCATCTCGGGCGGCGTGAATATCTATCCGGCGGAAATAGAAGCCGTGCTGCTGGGTATCTCCGGCGTCAAGGATTGTGCCGTTTTCGGCATTCCCGATGCGGAGTTCGGCGAACAACTATGCGCTTATGTGCAGCGGGAAGAGCATGCCGCTGCGCTGACGGAAGACGATATCCGTCGCCAGCTGGCGGCACAGCTGGCCAAATTTAAAGTCCCCCGGCTCATCAAGTTTGCAGACAGCCTGCCGCGTGAGGATTCCGGCAAGATCTTCAAGCGCAAGCTGCGCGCACCCTATTGGGAAAGCAGCGACCGGAAAATCTGACGCTGCATTGCCCATTGTGGTGTTTGCCCGGCAGAACCACGGGCCGGCATGCATGCCTGTATCTTTTGCCTTTCCAGCAACATACCCACGAGTGTGCCTGCCCGAGTGTTCGTTAAACGCACACTTAAAATTCCCTCATGACAACTTCAAGCTGCAATACCCTTGCAAACATCGGGTATTGAACTAATATACCATCCATACAGATGGTGTATGGAATCCAAAAAATCAAAAACGGAGACAACATGAAAGTACCGACAATACCGAATGCGCCTGTGCCCGCCGCTCCTGCGGCACGGGGAAAAACTGTGGAAACAGAAAAAATTACGATCAATATGGGGCTCATCGACCTTGGTCAGATCGATTTGCTGGTGCAGGAAGGCTTTTACTCCAACAGGACGGACCTGATCCGCACCGCGATCCGAAACCAGTTGAGTACGCATTCGGAAGTGATCCGGCAGACCATTCTGCGCAAGAGCCTGGTGCTGGGCCTGCATTATTACTCCAGGGCTGACCTGGAGGCGGTACAGGCGGCCAACCAGCGCCTGCAGATTCATATCCTGGGAATGGCAAGCATAGGAACAGACGTATCGCCAGAGCTGGCTTTAGCCACCATCGATTCCATTGTCGTATTAGGAGCACTGCACGCAAGCCCCGCCGTCAAGGCAGCGCTGGCCGAGCGTATTTTATAGATGGGCCCAGAAAAAGGATTTTCATGAAAATCAACCAGAACATGCTTGACGCGATGAAGGAAGCCACGCGTGCCTTGCGCGACGAAGGCCCGGTCAATGCCACCCGGTTGATACAGCGTGCCCTGCAAAAAATGCTGCCACCGAAAGACGGGGCGTCCGGCGTCCCCCCACATCACTTCAAGGAAAACCCGCAAGCAATGCGAGATATTAACCCCCGCCCAAAAGCAGCGGCCTCCCAGCCGGCTGCACGTGCGAAAGCGGCAGAAGCTACCGCTACAGAAGCAACAGCAAGTGTTGCCGCTCAGGCCGATGCCATGTCGGATTTCTTGCCCAAGCTGTTTGGCGGCTTGCATATTCCTTCGCCGTTTGACGAAAGCTGGGGCCAGGTAGGATCACTGCCGCAAGCGCCGTTACCGCATGAACAGCCTGCTGCCAATGACGCTGCGGAAAATGACGGCGCCGGCCAGGTCCGAGGCGGCCGTTTCATCAGCGCCTCTTACAGCAATCGTGCAGGCAGCCGCAACTACAAGCTGTTCATCCCCAGCGAATACCACGGGCAGCCTCTGCCGCTGGTAGTAATGCTGCATGGCTGCACGCAGGACCCCGACGACTTTGCGCTTGGCACCGGCATGAATATTATTGCGGAAGACCAGCCCTGCTTTGTCGCCTATCCGGCACAGTCGCAGGCCGCTAACGGTTCCAAATGCTGGAACTGGTTCAACGCCATCGATCAGCAGCGCGATCAGGGCGAACCTTCCATCATTGCCGGCATCACGCGCGAAATCATCACGGAATATACGATCGACGAACGCCAGGTCTTCGTGGCCGGCATGTCTGCCGGCGGTGCGATGTCAGTGATCATGGGGACTACCTATCCCGACCTGTATGCAGCAGTCGGCATCCACTCGGGTTTGCCGTACGCCGCCGCAAAGGATCTGCCTTCCGCCCTGTTTGCAATGAAGGGCAGGGGACACAGTGCCGGCAAGGCAGAGCGCTTATTGCAGCAGATACCCGTGATCGTCTTCCATGGCGACCAGGACAATACGGTGAGTCCGCGTAATGGCGACCAGATCATTGAGGAATATGTAGAGAGCGCTGCAGACGCCGCGCTCAAGATACGCACCGAAGTGGAAAATGGCCGTGCCGGGCAAGGCCGTACTTATACGCGTACCGTGCATAAAGCCGGCGACGGCCGGGCCGTGGCTGAACAATGGCTGGTGCACGGCGCGGGGCATACGTGGTCGGGCGGCGACCGGCGCGGCAGCTATACCGATTCCACGGGACCGGACGCCTCCAGGGAAATGATGCGATTCTTCGCTACCCATCCGCAACAGGCCGGCAGCGCCTAGCAGCAGACCGGCGGCTGCGCGCTTTGTGCCTGCCGCCCTCTGCTCCCCTTGCTCACGCGGCCAGTGCATCCTCGTCGTGAAAATGACGGCGCACAGGCTGCGATATCATCTTGAACGGCTGCAGGTTCATGTCCGCTTCCACCATGGGCTGCGCATCGCGTATGCAGGCCCTGGCCGCCGGCTTTTTCAGGTGGAGCTGGAAGCCGTTTTCAGTATCCCAGTTCTGGTACAGGAACCACAGTGCGGGGTCGTCCACCGCGCGGTGCAGGTCGTAATCCAGGCAACCCCTCTCCTGGCGTGCAGCCTGGACCAGTGTCAGCAGCACGCCCCCCAGTGCTTCTTCACAGCCTTTTTTTGCACGGATAAAGACGATCTTGGTGATAGGCATAAGGCACTCCTGAATGTAGAACGGCATGAACAAAACCATGGATGCCAGTGTAGAAGCCACGCCCGGTTTGGTGAATACATAATCTTATTTCTTGATTGCCTAATTCTCTTAACTATTGGATAAAAGCGGTTTATGCGGAGCCGCTTGCGGCAGCTTGCCGCAAGTGCTGGCACGCGCGTCGCCAATCCGTTTTTTTGCTCAATAAACAGGCACTTTGCGTCACCTGCCTTTTGTAAATTCGGCAAGGCCTGCATGCATAATCTGACAGGGACAGCTTGCCGCGCAATGCTTTGCCTTAAAATTAATCAGAAATGCTATTCCCTTTTTAATCAAAGAGATAAAGCATGGAAACAGAAGTTATCCACAATCTTGACCACAATTTTTGTGGGTAAGTAAATTTGTCCGGCCTGTATAAAGTATCAGCTTGACAGAGCAGGCTTTTCGGCGATGCGGTAAAGTAGGCATGAGCGCATTTGTTTTGGAAATAAATTGCCGGCGATGTGCTGCTTCCTGCCGTCTTCGGCTATCGTATGCGCTTTAAAGACAAGGTGTCGCCATGCCGAATCATGAACTTCCCGCCGGTTTATCCGCCGCATCCGGCCGCCTGCAAAATTTCGTCAGCGCGTTTTCTGCGCTGCTGGACGGGCAACCCCCGGAGCCGGTGATCCTGGATCGCGGTGCGGCGCTGCTGCGGGCGCTGGTATCGGCAGATGACTGGTTGCCTGAAGCCTGTGCGCGGCCGGATGCGACGCATTACCAGCAGTTTTTGTTGCATGCAGATACGGCAAAGCGCTTTTCCGTAGTCAGCTTTGTCTGGGGTCCGGGCCAGCAGACGCCTATTCACAATCATACAGTGTGGGGCCTGATCGGCATGCTGCGCGGCGCTGAGGTAGCGCAAAGGTTCAGCGCCACGGATAGCGGCGCGCTGGCCCCGGATGGCGAGGCCGCCAGGCTGGAGCCGGGGACGGTAGACGCGGTATCGCCGTCCATCGGAGATGTCCACCAGGTCAGCAATGCCTATGCCGATAAGGTTTCCATCAGCATCCACGTGTACGGCGCCGATATCGGCGAAGTGCGGCGCTCGGTGTTCTATCCCGACGGCAGCAGCAAAGATTTCATCTCCGGATATTCGACGCCGGCATTTTCCTGAACAACCACTCAATCAAGAACCGATCAATGAGCGCCGACATCACGCAAATTTTAAAAATCGACACTATTTCTTATGCGCGGATACGCAGCGCCTTGCTGGAAAAACGCGAAATCGCCTTGCTGGACGTGCGCGAGGAAGCACCTTTCGCGGAAGAACATCCGCTGTTTGCCGCCAACCTGCCGCTATCGCGGATAGAGCTGGATGCCTATGCGCGCATGCCCAGGCTGGATACGCTCATCGCCGTGTATGACAACGGCGAAGGGCTGGCGCAACGCGCCGCGTGCATGCTGGGGGAGTTGGGGTATACAGGCGTCTCGCTGCTGGAAGGTGGACTGGCAGGCTGGCGCGAAGCCGGCGGCGAAATTTTCCGTGACGTCAATGCACCCAGCAAGGCCTTCGGCGAACTGGTGGAATCCAGGCGTCATACACCGTCGTTCTCTGCGCAGGAAGTACAGCAACTGCTGGACGACAAGGCCGATGTGGTTGTGCTGGATGCGCGCCGCTTCGACGAATACCGCACGATGAGCATCCCCACCAGCATCAGCGTACCCGGCGCAGAACTGGTGCTGCGCGTGCGCGAACTGGCGCCCGATCCCAAGACCCGGGTGATCGTCAATTGCGCCGGCCGTACCCGCAGCATCATCGGCACGCAGTCGCTGGTCAACGCCGGCATTCCGAATCCGGTTGCAGCGCTGCGCAACGGCACCATAGGCTGGACGCTGGCCGGGCAAACCCTGCAACACCAGCAGCAGCGCCGTTTCCCGGAAACAAGCCCGGATAACCGCGCACAGGCGGCCGTTTCCGCGCGCCGCACGGCGGATCTGGCCGGTGTGCAGCGTGCCAGTGTGGAACAGCTGCAGCAGTATCTGGAGCAGAAGGACAGGACCACCTACCGCTTCGACGTGCGCACGCCGGAAGAATACCTGCACGCGCATTTGCCGGGTTTTGCGTCGGCGCCGGGCGGCCAGTTGGTGCAGGAAACCGACCATGTGGCGCCGGTGCGCGGCGCGCGCATTGTGCTGGCCGATGACGACGGCGTACGCGCCAATATGACAGCTTCCTGGCTTGCGCAGATGGGCTGGGAGGTGCACGTGCTGGATGGTGCTGCGCCAGAGAGCTGGAGTGGAAGCGGCCAGTCGGCCGTACGTCTGCCGCTACGTGTCGAAACGATAGACAGCGCTGCGATGCTCACTGCAGGGGCGCTGAAGGAATGGCTGGCAGGCGACGGCGCAAGCGGAATTACGGTAGTCGATTTTGCCGCCAGCGCGCAATTCGTGCAAAGGCGCATTCCCGGCGCCTGGTTTGCATTGCGCTCTGAACTGAAGGTGGCGTTGCAAAACCTGCCTCAGTCAAGCCGTTATGTATTGACGTCTGCCGACGGCTTACTGGCGCAACTGGTGCTGAAAGAATTTCAGGCACTGACATCGGCGCAGGCGTATGTGCTGGAAGGCGGCACCGATGCCTGGGTTGCCGCCGGCCTGCAAACCGAGGGCGCAGACTCTTCTGCCGCTGCGCATTTTGCATCGCCGCGCTCGGACCGCTACCGCAGGCCTTATGAAGGCACGGATAATCCCGTCGCCGCCATGCAGGCTTATCTTGACTGGGAGTACGGGCTGGTGGAACAGTTGGGCCGTGACGGCACCCATGGTTTTTTTGTGATCTGAGTTAATCCAAGCTAAGCTGAACTGCGCCGCTGCTTCAGTCCACGATGAACAGCGTGGCGCCGTCTTTGGTGTAAGAGCGGTGCGCCTCTGCATGGTCCGCTACCTGGTAGCTGACGCCGGGCGTCAGGAGGAACCGGCGTCCATCCTGTAATTCGGTTTCCATCGAACCCGACAGGCACAGCAGAATATGGCCCTTGCTGCACCAGTGGTCGGCCAGATAGCCGGCGCTGTAATCGACCATCCGTACACGGAGAGTGCCAAACTGGCGGGTGCGCCAGCAGGCGGTGCCGGTTTCCCCGGGATGTTCGGTTTTTTCAACGGCAGACCAGTCGGTGATGCCGAAGGGGATATCGGATATATGCATGGCGTCTCTCGCAAAGATTTTTCAGGCGGCGGTGATGTCGGCAAGCTCAGGGCTGGCGATGCGCAGATAATCATCCGCATTGAGTACGATAGACCTGTCCAGCCTGCCGGCATTGAACGCAATTTCCTTGTAGCGCCTGAACAGCTCGGGATCCACCAGCAATCGTATTCCTGGATCGAAGGAAAAAGGCGGTATCGCGCCGATGACGCAGCCGGTTTGCGCCATGGCCTCTTCCGGCGACAGCAGGCTGGCCTTGGCCGCGCCGTAATGGGCGGCCACTTTCTTGAAGTCCACGCGGCGGTCGCCGGGAACAATGGTCATGACGCTGAAATCGGCGTTCTTCAGTTTGCATAGCATGGCCTTGGCGCCTTGGCCGACCTCGGTGCCGCGTACAGAAGCAACTTTTTCCGAGTTGCCTTCATGCACGTGCTCCACTATGCGGAAAGCGGCGCCGGATTCTGTCAATAATTGCTGCAGTCGTTCAAACACGTTCTGTTCTCCTGAGGGGCTGACTCTTTTTAACCCATTGTGCCTGCAAGCCGTATTAAGCCAGGCATTCAGCCAGATAGTATATGAGCGACGCATTGCCTGCACGGCGGGGTGATTCCGGGCAGGTGGGCGCAAATGCCACACCGCCGTCTTTTTACGCCATGCAACAGTTATAATAAAATTAGCATTCATTTCATCAATAGAATGGACTCGTTCGGGATGAAATAAGTTCTAGGCCGCCGTATCGAGCGGCATCACTGGCGTGCGGGATGAATATATTTTCAATAGGAATCAGGCGGTGGCTGGGCCTTGCCCTATGCGGCTTGCCGGCTGTCGTCCTTAGCGGCTGGCTGATGGGCAATGAGAAAATGCTTTCCATCATGTCCGGCACGGAGGCCATGTCGCTGGCTGCTGCCATCCTGTTCATCGTGGCCGGGGCTTGCCTGCTGGGATCTTACCGTAGCAGCTGGTCGCGCTATGTATTGCGTTTTTTTTCGGTTGTGCTGATGGCGGCGCCGGCGCTAATCCTGATAGAACCCTTGTTCAAGCCCGGACCAGCCTCGGGCTCCACCAGCCTGTTGCCACCCGATACCAGCCTCGCGCTGATACTGTCGGGGGCAGTATTCCTGCTGGACAGCCGAAGCGTGCAGGGGCCCCGCACCCGTAAAATTGTCACGGCACTGGTGATTGCGGTGCTGTTGATTGGCGGACTGAGCCTGTTCATGTATACGCTCAACCTGGAAGACTTGTACCGCATCACCGGCTATAACCGGGTTGCAGCGCCATCGGCGCTAGGCATCTGCCTGCTCGGCCTTGGCTTGTGGTTTTTTGTCGGCGACGGCATCGCTGTTGCTCCCGTCAACCTGCATAATGAAGACCAGCGCATTACCCGCATTGCCGGCATGCTGCTGACGATACTGGCGGTCGTTGCCGGCCTGACGGGCTTTGCAGTGTTGCAGCAAGGCTATGAGCAAACCACCAAGGACAACGTGCAGAGCGACGCCACCCGCAATGCGGTGGTCATCGCGCACATGCTGGACCAGGCAACTATGCTTGCCAAGTCGATCGCTACACGGCCTGCGCTGAAAAGGGCGCTGGCTTCCCTGAGCGAGCAGCCGCGCAATGCGGATGCGCTGGCTTTTGTCGCGGAGGTAGGACGGACACTGTTGCCGCTGGGATTTTCCGGCATCGAATTCTATAGTGCACGGGGCGAACACCTGCTCACCACAGCGCAGATGAGCGGTGACCGTGCCGTTGTGGTGGCGCGCCTGAATGATGGGACCGGTAGCCAGGGCCAGGAAAGCTTGCTGTGGCAGGACGGCTTCGTATTACGCTCGGAAAACGAGGCCATCGTGGACGGAAAAGTCGCTGGCCGTGTCATCACTGAGCAAAAGCTGTCGGCGCTGAGCAGCCTGGTCAAGGATCTGCAGACGCTGGGCGATTCGGATGATGCCTTGCTGTGCACGCGAGAAGGCGCTGACGCTGTCTGTTTTCCTACCCGTTTTTTTGCGGCAAATGTGCATATCGCGCTATCCGGCAACAAGGGCATCGGCTTGCCGGTAGCCCGCGCGCTGGCCGGGCAGTCCGGCGCCGTTGCGGTAACCGATATGGGCGGCAGCAATGTCATGGCTGCTTATGCGCCTGTCGGCAAGCTCGGCCTGGGCCTAGTGTTGAAAACCGGCCTGGAGGAGCAGTATGCGTTGCTGCGCAAGCAGTTCAACCTGCTGGGCATATTGCTGGCCTTGCTGGTGGTGCTGGGCACCTTTGTACTGCGCAAACAGCTGCAGCCGCTGGTCAGCCATATCCTGCAGGAACAGAACCGCATGAAGCTGATCCTGGAAAATTCCACCGACGCCTTCGTCATGGTCGGTGAAAACGGCCAGATCCGCGACTGGAATGCGCAGGCGGAACGCAGCCTGGGCTGGACGCGCGACGAGGTGCTGGGCAAGCGCCTGCTGGAAACGATCATTCCGCCGGATCAGCTGGATGCCGTCGTTGTCCACATCACGCACCTGGAAGACGACAATGCGCGCGGCATGGTGGTGCACAGAAGGGTGGAAATCGATGCGCGGCGCAAGGACGGCACGCTGATACCGATGGAAATTTCTATCGCATCACTCTACGATACGGACGGCTACGCGGGGCATGTCTTCCTGCGGGATATTTCCGAGCGCAGGAAGGTGGATGCCTTGAAGGATGAGTTTATTTCCACTGTCAGCCACGAGCTGCGTACGCCCTTAACTTCCATTCACGGTTCACTGGGGCTGATACTGGGGGGCGTTGCGGGGCAGGTACCCGTCCAGGCTGGGCAATTGCTGGCGGTGGCCCATCGTAACAGCGAGCGACTGATACGCCTGATCAACGACATTCTCGATATAGAGAAAATTGAATCCGGCAATATGAGTTTCGTTTTCAAAACCAGCAGCCTGCCGGTGCTGATACAGCAGGCGCTTGAACTCAGCACTTTCTATGGGCAGCAATACGGCGTGGAATTGCGCTTGATTGCGCCGGTGCCGGATGTTTGCGTCAATGTGGATCAGGACAGGCTGATCCAGGTGATGATCAACCTGCTGTCCAATGCTGCCAAGTTCTCAAATACAGGCAGTAGCGTAGAGATATCGGCCCAGGCGAAAGAAGGCAGGGTTCGAGTTACGGTGACCGACCACGGATGCGGCATACCGCCCGAATCCCATGACAAGATTTTTCAGAAGTTTTCACAGGTTGATGGTTCCGACCGGCGCAAAAAAGGGGGCACGGGCCTGGGCCTCAGTATCTGCAAATCCATCCTGGAGCAGATGCAAGGCACGATAGGATTTGAGTCGGTAGTGGAGCAGGGGAGCAGCTTCTATTTTGAACTGCCTGTTATGGAAGAGCAGGGCAACGACAGCTGATTGCTACCTGCAGGTTTGCAGTATGATTGCAGGCCTTGCCGATACAGTTCAGACGGTTTTTTTTATGCCCACAGTGCGAGGTCGCTTATGTGTAGCTTCTTATTTGTAGTTATGCAGGCGAATCCTAGACGAGCCTATTCCCAGGGGTCTTCTTCCAGATAGTCCTGGCGAACGAAATCGCGGTAAGCCTGATGCAAAAACAGGCCCCCTCCCGCGACCACCATGAGCGCTGGTATCATCAGGAACAGTAATGGGGCTTCCACTTCGCAGACGCTCAGCACATCGCACATCGCAATATGATAGCTGCGGACAACATTCAAAATGGCCAAGCCTATCAGCGCAAAGGCGAGATAGCCGACAGAGCGGAACTTGCTGGGACGTTTGTAATGATAGTGGACATGCTGCATGATAGTTTCCTTTCAGACAATGACGGAAGTGTGGGCGTATCATGCATGACAGGCAACCGGACAAGGCCGGATGCTGCTGTAGGATTATTCCTATAAGAAAGCTTGCGTAAAAGAAAAATGCCGCACAGCGCGGGCTGTACGGCACCAAGGGAAACGCGACGCCTGATCAGGTCAGCTGGCGTAGCTTGGAAGCGGAAAATTGTGCAGCCGACGTTGCGCGGACAGGTCCGGCAGCGCGCGCGGCAATGCCGTCGCGCAGCTTGAATATGCTGACGGCTTGCGCCAGCTTCGCGGCCTGCTCTTCCATCGACGTTGCGGCGGCGGCTGACTCCTCCACCAGTGCGGCATTCTGCTGGGTGACCTCATCCATCTGCGCAATTGCCAGGTTGACCTGCTCGATGCCTGTGCTCTGTTCGTTACTGGCGGCGCTGATTTCGCTGACGATGTCAGACACCTGCCTGACGCTGTCCACCACCTGTTTCATCGTTTCGCCGGCACGGTCCACCAGCTTGCTACCTACGCTGACATTGCCGACCGCATCATCGATCAGCACCTTGATCTCTTTGGCGGCTGCCGCGCTACGCTGCGCCAGCGTACGTACTTCAGTTGCCACCACGGCAAAGCCGCGTCCTTGCTCGCCGGCGCGCGCGGCTTCCACCGCTGCATTCAGCGCCAGGATATTGGTCTGGAAGGCGATGCCGTCAATGACGCTGATGATGTCGACGATTTTGCGCGAAGATTCATTGATGGAACTCATCGTTTGTATGACCTGGCCCACTACTTCGCCGCCCTGTACGGCAATCTGCGAAGCAGATGCGGCAAGCTGGTTTGCCTGGCGTGCATTATCGGCATTCTGCTTGACCGTGGATGTCAGCTCTTCCATTGCCGACGCGGTTTCTTCCAGCGAACTGGCCTGTTCCTCGGTGCGGCTGGACAGATCCAGGTTGCCCGCGGCGATCTGGCTGGAGGCCGTTGCGATGGTCTCAGTGCCGGTGCGTACTTCGCTGACAATCTGCAGCAGGCTGTCGTTCATGGCTTTCAGCGCGGTCATCATCTGGCCGGTTTCGTCGTTGCCCGAAGAGTGGATGTCGGCGGTGAGGTCGCCATGCGCGACTTTTTCGGAAATTTCGACGGCTTCTATCAACGGCCGGGAAATAATGCGCGCGATAAGTATGGCCAGCGCCAGGCCGATGACGACGCAGCTGATCAGCAGTACCACGATCCAGGTGCGGGCCGACGCATAGGTGACGTCAGCGCTTGCATTGGCGGTAGTGCTGCCGTCATCGTTGATTTTTACAAGTTGGTCCAGCTGTTCGTTCAACTGCCGGAACAGTTTATTGGACTCAGCCTTGAATACGGCGCGTGCTTCATCCTTTTTGCCCGTACGTGACATGTCCAGGATTTTTTTATTCTCGGCCAGATAGGCATCCAGCGCTTTTTGAAATTCCGGATAGATCTGTTTTTCTTCCGGTTCCGAAATCATCTTTTCATATTCTGCCTGCGTTTTCCGGAACAGCACGAGGCGTGTCTCCATTGCCTTTTCGGCAGCACCCAGGTCAGCGTCCTCGGTGGACAGAATGTGCTGCAGTTCCGAAATGCGGAAGCGCGCCAGCGATGACTGCATTTGCAGACCGGAGCGTATGCTGGGCAGCCAGTTGGTGGCAATATCCGAAGACGCTGCGTTGACAATAATCAATTCGCGTATGGAAAATGCGCCAAGTACGACGGTCAGCACCATCATCACGATAAAAGAACTCATCAGCTTGCTGCTGATCTTCATATTATTAAACCATTGCATGGCGGGTCCTTGAAGGAATAAAGAAAGTTAAATCTGTATGCGAATATTGCATTGTCTCAATAAATGATTGCATGCCGATGAAATACACTTTACGGAAAGGGCAGGCTAAAGCGTCATGCCATGCGCCGAAATGCACGTCATCGTGTTTGCCATTTTGGCATCGACTAAATGGATTTTCTTTTTGGTGCCTGAGAATTTTTAAGATATTTTTTAGTCCCTGAAACCGGCGCTCCTTAGAAAGGGAATATGCGTTTAGGGTGGCTTCGAGCTTGTTTTTTTATGTCTGCCAAATTCAGTATATAACCGAGCTTACTCGTCGGAAATGCCGTAAAAGTAGAGTATTGTAACAAGAAAAATCTGAGTGCATATTGAGAGCGAATAGAAAGGGAACCCCGTATTCGCAGGCTCCTTCAGGAACATTCACCTTCTTTAACAAAGATGCGCCAGGTGCAACGGTATGTATTAATTGATATTCTTTCCGCAGAAAAGGCAGGCATGCTATTCCCCATTGCAATCTTGCGACAAGTCATCTTTGTCTAAACGGTACCGGCATGCCTATACTGATGAACAGTCCGCGCTGTGCAGGGGCGCAATGTGAACTCAGAAGTATGTTTTTGCGGCATAAGGCCGCACGCGCAAAAAACATCAGTAAAGGGGAATAAGAATGTGGTGCAAAAACCTGCCTGTATGCGGCACATTGCTTGCTCTTGTTTTTATTTCCGGTGCGGCCTGCGCGGCCGGCGAAGGCCATATCCACTCGGTCAAGGAACGCTTCGACGTCAGCTTCGACGCGGAGGGCACTTACACCAGCATTATCGATTACACCTGGCGCGCGGTAGATCTGCAAGGCGCGGCCACACTGGGCCAGCAGTATCTGGTATATGACGTCAGCCGGCAGGAAATCGAAGTGCTGGAAGCCGAGACCATTTCCGCGCAGGGCGGTGTCATCAAGGTGCCAAAGTCCGACATCAAGATGCAGGAGGGCGTGCTAGGCGGCGTGTCCTATCCGGAACAGAAGCTGCTGCAGATCACCTTTCCCAAGCTGACGGCCGGCGATGCAATCCGGCTGCGCTACCGCTTTGTGCAGAAATTACCTGACCTGCCGGGCGGAACCTCGCGCATTTATTACTTTTACCGCGACATGATCCGCGACGATGTTGCCGTCACCGTGCGTTATCCACAATCCTTGAAACTGAATATTGCCCACAATGACCTGGTGCTTGCGGACGACGGCGTCTCGGGTGACGAACGCCGGCTGCATCTGACGTTCAGCAGCAAGGACACAGTATTGCCTGAGCCGGTCAGCATCAACAGCTGGCAGCAAACACCCTATGTGATGCTGTCCACCTACGCAGACTGGAAAGCCATCGCCGACGCGTATCAGCAGGCGTCCACACAAAAATCCGTCGTAACGCCGGAAGTGCGGGCGCTGGCAGCCGACATCACGAAAGGCGCCGGCTCGCAGCGCGAACAGGCGCGGCTGTTGTACGACTGGGTGCGCAAGAATATCCGCTATGTCGCCAGCTATGTCGGCAATGGCGGCTGGGTGCCGAACGACACCGCGACCATTCTGAAGACCCACTACGGCGATTGCAAAGACCACGCCACCTTGCTGGAAGCCCTGCTGGAAGCGCGCGGCATCCCCGCATCGCAGGTGCTGATTTATTCCGATACCGAAAACTACCTGTTGCCGCCGGTGGCCTTGTTGTGGTTTAACCACGCGATCAACTACCTGCCCACGCTGGGCTTGTTCCTGGATTCCACCGACAGCCAGATGCCGTTCGGCATCTTGCCGGAAGGAGATAGCGACAAGCCGGTACTGGTAACGAAGAATTTTGAAGAGGTGCGGCGCACGCCGATTGCAACGGCAGACAATTTCAAGATGAACCGGCGCGTCCATATCAAATTCGCCGCCGACGGATCGGCGGTGCGTACCTCCGAGATAGACGGCTACGGCAGGGCTGCCGCCGAGGTCAGGAGCTTCATCGAAGATATAGGGCCGGGCCAGGAGCAGGACTGGGTGAAAAAGACCATGGCAGACGCAGGGCTGGATGGCGATGGCTCATTGCAGACGGTGAAGTCGGCAAGGGAGGATGTGCTGGGCTTCCGCTATACCGAAAGCATACGCAATTACGTCAACCAGCCGGAAGCCGGCGTGCTGGCATTTTCACCGGGAGTGACCGGCCCCATTTCACTGGGCAAGATATTGAAGCGCTTCACCCAGCCGGAGCGGACGGCCGATGCCAAGTGTGATGCCTTCTCGGTCAACGACGTGGTGGACATAGAAATGCCGCCCGCAATGCAGGTGATGTACCTGCCCAAGGATATCAGCATGCATGAAGGGCCTATCTTTTTTGATGCCCGGTACGAGCGCATCGGCAATGTGTACCGGCTGACGCGCAAATGGGGATCGAGTTCGGACAAGTCCTGGTGCTCGGCACGGGAATACCAGGCGATGCGGCCTGTGATGAGCAGGATAGACAAGGCGCTGGGAGCGCGCCTGGTATTCGTGATGAAGGACGATGCGACGGTGGCGGCACCCTCTGGTGGGGCGGGTGCTGCTGCGCACAATTAGTTTGAGATGGTTTCGTGTATGCTGGCAAGTTGTCGATAATCTGCTGATTTGCCCAACCAACCCGGCGCGAGCGGGGAGCCAACATGACCATACATACGAAATTGCCTGGTGTTTTAGCATGCTCCCTCATTTTTCTATGCTTGCCGGCCGCAGCGACTGCAACGACTGTAGCAGCGGCTGTCATGGCGCCCACCGGCGCCACCGCTGCCGCCATGGCGGCTTCCGTCGATAAGGCGATTGTCAAGCGCGAGATTGATCATCTGCTGCAAACGCTGGTGACGTCGAAATGCGAATTCAACAGGAACGGTTCCTGGTATGGCGGCGCCGATGCCAAATCCCATCTGATCAAAAAATACGACTACTTCATGTTGCGCGGAGAAATCTCCACTGCAGAGTCCTTCATTGAACTCGCGGCCAGCAAGAGCAGCCTGAGCGGACAGGCCTACCTCGTCAAATGTGCCGACGGAAAATCCATGGAAAGTGCAGTCTGGCTGAAGCAGGAACTGGCACGCTATCGCGGCGCGGCAAAGTAAGTTATCCTGGCTGCGATTTTTATTTCGCATCGCGGAAAGCCTATGCGCAAGTCTTCAGGCTGCGCCCGAAACCAGAAAAAATATGAACACAATATTCAGACAGGCCGTAGAGGCCGATGTACCCGTTATCATGCAGATACGGCTGGCGGTCAAAGAAAACGTCTTGTCCAATCCTGCCAGGGTTACCGTGCAGATGTGCGTGGATTACCTGGATGTCTTGGGCCGCGGCTGGGTTGCCGAAATGGATGGCCGCATTGTCGGCTTCAGCTATGCGGCCAAAGAAGATTCATCGATCTGGGCGCTGTTCGTGCTGCCGGAATACGAAGGGCGGGGTGCGGGAAAGAGATTGCTGGAATTAGCTGCCGCCTGGCTATTTAGCCTTGGCAATGACAAGGTCAGCCTGGGCACCCAGGCCCACACCCGGGCCGATGCCTTTTACCTGGCGCAAGGCTGGCAAAGGGGCGATATGCTGAACCACATTGAGGTTGGTTATACGCTGCACAAAAGAAATGCAGAGGCTGCGTAGCCTCTAGTCGCTATGCGGCATCGCCGCTTTCCGGTATTCCGCCGGCGCCTTGCCGACCAGTTTGCGGAAATCCCTTGTCAGGTGCGCCTGGTCGAAGTAACCCAGTCCGTGCGCCAGCTCCGCCAGATCGAGCGCATCGCCGCCGGCCAGTCGGTCCGCCGCTTCCTGTAGCCGGTACCGGCGTATCACCCACTTGGGGCTGACGCCCACATAGTCGCTGAACAGCTGCTGTAATGCGCGCATGCCGGTCTGCGCCTGCTCCGCCAGGTCTTCCACCCTGGTGATGCCGATGTCTTCAGCCAGCATATTCAGGATGCGGTTGATTTTTTCCACTTTGGTATCGGGCTCCGGCAAGGCTTGCCGCACTGCCGGCAGCAGCAGGTCCTCTGCCGCGGCGACCATGCCTGTATCGTCTGGCGCCGACAGCACCAGGTTTTCAGCCGCGATATCATCGCAGCCCAGTATATCCTGCACGCGGACGGTACGGTCGGTGATCGTATGCATGGGCCTGCCGAGCAGGCAGCGGAAAGCTCCCGGCCTGAAGCGCAGCCCGAGTACCCGTCCGCTGCCTTGCAAGGTGTAATCGAACGCGCCGCTGACGACGCCGAAAGCGGCCGTCCTGCCCTTGTCGAATACCAGGTTCACACAGGGGTAGGGCAGGGTTTTCTGCGTATAGGGCGGGCGCCCTTCCAGATTCCATTCCACGATCCAGTAGTGGTCCAGCACATGCGCCAGTTCCGCGCCCGGCAGATAGCGTTCCAGCCGGAACATTTTTTTTGCCGCCGCGGGATCGACGACGCCTTTGGGTTTGTCGGTAACGTTGATCAGCTGTGTCATTCGTTTTTATTATTGAAGCGAGGAATTGCCCGAACCTGCGCGTTTTTACAAGACAGGTGTGATCGCCGCGGAAGAGAATGGGCACTCACCCATTTCTACAAGGATAGCATGATGACCCCCGACCGCCGTATCGTCCTGTTCCATTCTCCGCACAGCCGTTCCGCCGGCGTCCGTATATTGCTGGAGGAGCTGGGCGCCGACTACGAGTTGCACGTATTGAACATGAAAGCCGCCGAGCAGCGCGGCCCGGCTTACCTGGCGGTCAATCCCATGGGCAAGGTGCCGGCGATATTGCATGGCGATGTCCTGGTCACCGAGCAGGCTGCGGTCTATATGTACCTGGCTGAACTGTATGCCGAAGCGGGTTTGTCGCCGCTACCCGGCGACCCCTTGCGCGGTGCTTACCTGCGCTGGATGGTGTTTTACGGTTCCTGCTTTGAGCCGGCCGTGGTGGACCTTTCACTCAAGCGCGAGCCGGCGCCGCCCTCGCTGTCTCCCTACGGCAGCTTTGACACCACGTTGGAAACCGTGCGCCTGCAACTGGCTGCCGGACCTTATCTGCTGGGCGATCGCTACACTGCCGCAGACGCGCTGTGGGGTTATGCGTTGAGCTGGATAGTCGCCTTTAAGCTGGTGCCTGAATTGCCGGAGCTTACTGCATATCTAGAGCGTATCAATGCGCGTCCGGCAGCGGTGAGGGCAGCGGCAATGGATGCGGAACTGGCAGCGGAACCGGCAGCGGAATCGGCAGCGACCCCGGCCTGAAGGCTTATGGCTCAGGCCATGGCGCCTGCCGCCAGCGGCGACAGCATGACCAGTTTCAGATCGCTGCGCACCGCCGCATAAAATGTGGTTTGCTGATATGCCAGCAGGCCGCGCTGCGGATGGCGGAACTGGCGGGTGCCGCCTTCGCGTGTGGTCACATCGTAGTCTTGCCAGTAGGCGGCGAATTCCTTGCTCAGCCGGCACAGGTCGGCGACGACGGGCTGCACCGCCGTATCGTCCAGGTGCCTGCCGCAATCGGCGCGGAATTCGGCCACCAGCCGCCTGGCGCGGTCTTCCCAGTCCAGTATCAGCTTGCGCGCCCTGGGTGACAGGAAGGTATAGTGCAGCAGGCTGGGTGCTTCCTGGCTTTCTGCATCTTTCTTGCCTTGGTCGAGCCAGCCGACAAACAGGTCTTGCGCTGCGTCGTTCCATGCCAGTGCGTTCCACTGCCTGTCCAGTATATAGGCGGGTATGCTGATATGGGCCAGGCTTCCCAGTACCGCATCAGCGCCGCCGTGCGCAGGCTCCGGGCTTGCTGCCGGATCCAGCTTGCCTGCCAGCGTGAACAGGTACGACCTTTCGGCCGCAGTCAGCTTCAGCGCATCCGCCATTGCGGCGAGCGTTTCCACCGAAGCGGTGACGGGCCGCCCCTGCTCCAGCCACGTGATCCACGTCGGGCTCACATCGCATAGCTGCGCCAGTTCCTCGCGCCGCAGGCCGGGTGTCCGGCGCCTGCCGGTAGTACGCAGGCCGGCATCTTCCGGCCGCACGCGTTCCCTGTGGGTGCGGATAAATTTGCCGAGGTCCTGGTTTTTCATGTGATGGTATCCGGGCGAGGGTGATACTGGTAGTTACTGATACTAGGATAAAGGGGAGTCTTGTTCCAGTATTTTAGCGATTCTATACTAAGCACGCTTCGCCGGCACTTGTGGGGATAGGGTAAGGCTGTAGCAAGGCATAAGGTATTTTTACACCGCAAAAAGGAGATATCGTGGATCAGCAAGGCTTGGTGGTACAACAATTTGGTAGTACGGCGGCCAACTACCTGAGCAGCAGCGTGCATGCGCAGGGACAGGATTTGCAGCGCCTTGGCGCGCTGGCGGCACGCCTGCAAGCGCAGCGCAGTCTGGATCTGGGCTGCGGCGCGGGGCATGCCAGCTTTGCGCTGGCGTCCGCGCAGGCGGGCAGCGTGACGGCGTATGACCTGTCGGATGAAATGCTGCAGGTGGTGGCCACGGAAGCGCATAAACGCGGCCTTGCCAATCTGGATACCCGGCAGGGTCCGGCAGAGAAGCTGCCGTTTGCCGATGCCAGTTTTGATCTGGTGGCGACGCGCTTTTCCGCGCACCACTGGCTGCACATGGGCAGCGCGGTGGCGGAAATGGCCAGGGTGTTGAAACCCGGCGGCACGCTGGTGGTCATCGACGTGGTGGCGCCTGAAACGCCCTTGTACGATACCGTATTGCAGACGGTGGAATTGCTGCGTGATTCCAGCCACGTCCGGGATTACCGCATCTCTGAATGGAAGGCGATGCTGGGCGCTGCGGGTTTGCAGGTAACAGGTAGCGACAGCTGGAAACTGCCGCTGGAGTTCGGCAGCTGGGTGAAGCGCATCCGCACTTCAGCGGAGCGGGTGGCGGCCTTGCAGGTAACGATGCGGGAACTGCCGCGCGAGGTGAAGGAATACTTTGCGGTGCAGGCTGACGGCTCCTTCAGCAGCGATACTGCGTGGATAGAGGCTAGGCACTGAGAAAGTCCGGTGTTATCGTCAGAAAAGCAGGGGCAGGTCCGTGGCGGACCTGCCCCTGCTTGCCAGCACCCCGCGTACGGGCAGCTTAACGCTGGCCGATAAGGGTGTTGCCAAATAGCGCTTTCTGGTCCCGCGGCTGTGAACGCCAGTACTGCTGCGGCGCTTCCACCGTGCCGCCCAGCTTGGCAGCGGCATGCCATGGCCAGTGTGGGTCGTACAGTATTGCGCGCGCCAGCGCCACCATGTCGGCCTGGCCGGATGCGACGATTGCTTCAGCCTGTTCCGGTTCGGTAATCAGACCGACTGCGATGGTCGGCATACCTGTTTCCTTGCGGATGTGCTCGGCAAACCCGACCTGGTAGCCGGGGCCGAGGCTTATCTGCTGCAAAGGCGATACGCCGCCGCTGGAAACGTCGATAAAACGGCAGCCGTGCTGCGTCAGGGCACGGGCAAACGCGGTGCATTGTTCCAGGTCCCAGCCGCCGGCAACCCAGTCTGTGGCCGAGACGCGCATCCCCACAACCTTGTCCGCGGGTAGCGCGGCGCGCACTGCGTCGAATACTTCCAGCGGGAAGCGCATGCGGTTTTCCAGCGAGCCGCCGTATTCATCATCGCGCTTGTTCGCCAATGGGGACAGGAACTGGTGCAGCAGGTAGCCGTGTGCAGCATGCAGTTCGATGACTTCAATACCTAAGCGGTGCGCGCGCCTGGCAGATTCTGCAAAGGCATCGCGTAGGCGCGCCAGTCCTGCCTTGTCCAATGCAGTGGGAGGGTGCTCTCCTTCGGCATGCGGCACGGCCGACGGCGCTTCTGTCTGCCAGCCGCCTTCGCCGATGGGGATCAACTGGCCGCCTTCCCAGGGGGCGCGGCTGGACGATTTGCGGCCCGCATGCGCGAGTTGGATCGCAACCGGGATCTTCGAGTATTTGCGGAAGGCGTTGATGACCTTGCCCAGTGCCGCTTCAGTGGCATCCGAATACAGGCCGACGTCGCCGGGCGTAATGCGGCCATCTGCTTCCACCGCGCTGGCTTCGATAAACAGCAGGCCGGCGCCGGACAGCGCGAGTCCGCCGAGATGCATCATGTGCCAGTCGCCGACTTGCCCGTCTTCGGCGGAATACTGGCACATCGGCGATACGACGATGCGGTTTCTTAGTGTGACTGTGCCCAGTGAAAACGGGCTGAATAGTGTGCTCATGCCTGACCTCTTTCTAGAAATACCGGAAGCGCCCCTGGCGTACTTTGCAAGACGCTTCCTTCAATGCTTGCTTAGCGTACCGGGGCGTAATTCACTGGCACCCATATATAGCCTTTACCTTCGGCGCGCAGGTGGCCGAGCGCGGGGAAGGCGAGGTGGGCACCGGCTACCAGGTAGCCGGCTTTGGCCGCATCGGCAAAGGCTTGCTTGCGCTCCGCGGCTGCGGTTTTGCTGTCGCTGTCGAAGCTGATTGTTACTTCCGGATGTTCGAACTGTACCGCGGCAACGTGGATCAGGTCACCCCACAGCACCAGTTTTTCGCCCTTGCTTTCGACGACATATTCACTGTGACCTGCAGTATGGCCGTGGCCTGCAATTGCCTTGATGCCGGGCACCAGTTCAGTGTTGCCTTCAAAGGGCTTGAATTTGCCGGCACTGACATAAGGGTTCAATGCCGCCATGGCATTCTTGAAACCGCCTTTGCCGCCATCGGCCGCCTTGTCCATGTTGGCCTGGCTCAGCCAGTAGTCGGATTCATTTTTTTGCGCGCGCACGATCGCATTCGGGAATGCGGCCTTGTCGCCCGCCAGCAGGCCGCCTATATGGTCGGAGTGCATGTGGGTGATATAGACTTCGTCCACTTGCTCAGGCTGGTAGCCGGCTGCCTTCAGGTTGGCGGCCAGGTTGCCCAGCGTGGGACCGAAGAAACTGCCGGCACCCGTATCGACCAGGATTAGTTTGCTGCCGGTATTGATCAGGAAGCCGTTGAAGGAGGTTTCCAGCGGGCTTTTCAGATAGGACTTCGCCAGCTGTTTGGTGGTTTCCGCTGCCGTGGTATTGGTCAACAATTTTTCCACCGGCAGCGCGTTGGTGCCGTCGGACAGTACGGTAATTTCAAAGTCGCCCAACATCATCCGGTAGTAGGCCGGGGCGGATGTCTTGACCATGGGAGCTGCGGCGTGGGCCGTGCCCGCGCCGAACAATCCTGCACCGGCAGTGGCGATGAATGACGCAGACAACGCAATTGCGGCGGCAGTGCGCGGCAGGGAAGGGATGAACATGGAGGTCTCCTGAAAGTGGACACAACAATTGACTACAACGATTAACTACAACATTAATACAACAAAATGGTGGTTTTGCATTATGCCCAATTCCTGCAAACGCTGCTGGCCCTTGCAAGTTCGGGCTGGAACCGGTAAACCCATCTCTCCATCTCTGATAAGCTGACGCCATGATGCCCCAATTTGACGAATTGCTTGCCGTTGCCTATAACACCGAGTTGGTGTTAAGCCGCCGCCTGCAAAAGAACAGCGGCCTGCCGGAACAGCAGGCCTTGGTGCAAATCCTGCTGCTGGCAGCGGCAGGCCGCTCTCTGGATGAGCTGGTCCAGGCGCGCCGCGAACTGCAGCGCACGGCGGAGCGTCAATTGCAAATGCGCAGGGATGAGAAAGCCGCTGCACTGGAAAGGCGAAAGCGCGCGCGCGAGCCGGATGCCTCGTCGTGGCAGGCCTGGTTTGACAGTTCGGTGTATCCAAATCCGGGCCGCATGGGCATAGGCGGCATACTGAAAAGTCCGGACGGCCAGGTAATACAGATCAGCCGCACGGCAGGGTACGGCAGCAGCAGCGAGGGAGAATATCTGGCGCTGATCGCCGTGCTGCAGGAAGCAGTGCATTGGCAGCCCGACAGGCTGCTTGTGTTTGGGGACAGCCAGATCGTGATCAATGATGTGCTGCAAGCCGGAGTTGCGGGTGCGCGCGGGCTTGAGCACTACCGGGCACAGGCGAAAGGATGGATGGGGCAGCTAAGGTCGGTTGCGCTGAGCTGGATTCCCCGGCACAGGAATATGGAGGCGGATGCGCTGTCGCAGCAGGCCAGGCAGGCAGCGGCAGCGCTTGCAAGTCCAGGGCCATAGCCCACAAATCGCTTAGCACTATTAAAAAAGCCGCTGCTTTTAAAGGCAGCGGCTTTTGTTTGCCTCTATCTGCAACAGTATTTACCTGCCGTGCATCAGTTTCTTCAGCAACGGTGTGATGATCAGCAGCACAACGCCGGCGCCGACTGAACTGCCTACCAGGAACCAGTACAGCGGGAAGGAAGAGCCTTTCAGGATTTCTTCCAGCATGCCGGCCAGGTAGTTGGCCAGTGCGTTGGCCAGGTACCATACACCCATCATCATCGCCGCCACCCGTGCAGGCGCCAGCTTGCTGACCATGGACAGGCCTACCGGGGACAGGCAGAGTTCGCCTACCGTATGTAGCAGGTAGACAAAGAACAGCCATTGCGGGCCAACCTTGCCGACGGTATCAGCCTGCGTTTGCGCAATGGCGAGCACGATGAAGCCCAGGCCGAGAATGATCATGCCGATCGCCAGTTTGGCGGGCGTAGGCAGGCGGAAACGGGACTGGTCTACACGGGTCCAGATTGCAGCCAGTACCGGGCCCAGCAACACGATGCCGAGCGGGTTGATGGCCTGGAAATAGGTGGCAGGGATTTCCCAGCTGCCCAGGTGGCGGTCGGTCTGCTTGTCGGCAAACAGGTTCATTGTGCCGCCTGCCTGTTCAAAGCCCATCCAGAAAAACACAACAAAAAAGCCCATGATCAGGATGGCGATAATCCTGTGCCACTCCTCACGCGTCAGCGGCACTTCGGCCTTGGCCTGCTTGCTGCCAAACATGCCATTGCCGAACCACAGCACGGCGCAGATCAGTACCGCTACGGCCAGCTTGGCCAGTACGGCAAAGCTGTTCCACACCGGACCTACCACGCCCCATACACTCATGATGGCGTAGACCAGCGGGATCATGCCGAAGGCGATCAGCAGGATGTGCATCCAGTCCTGGCCGTCGATGCGCGATTTGCCCGGAGGCAGGCCGGCGTCGCCCAGCTTATGCTGGCCCCACAGGAACTGCGCAATGCCCAGGCACATGCCGACACCGGCAGAGGCGAAGCCATAGTGCCAGCCCACTTTTTCACCGAGCGTGCCGGCGATCAATGGGGACAGGAAGGAACCAAGGTTCACGCCCATGTAGAAAATGGTGAAACCGCCGTCGCGGCGCGGATCGTTTTCACGGTACAGCGAGCCCAGCAGTGTGGAGATGTTCGGTTTGAAGAAGCCGTTGCCGATAATCAGCAGGCCCAGTGACAAATGCAGCAGCGGTTCGAAAGCCATTGCAAAGTGGCCCAGCGCCATGGTGATGCCGCCGATCAGGATGGCCTTGCGGCGACCCAGGTAGCGGTCGGCCAGGTAGCCGCCTATCAGCGGGGACAGATACACCAGCCCGGTATAGGTTGCGTATAAAGCCAGTGCGTCGGAGCGCGTATAACCTATCGCATTGACGAGATAGAGCACCAGCAGGGCGCGCATGCCGTAATAACTGAAGCGTTCCCACATTTCTGTGAAGAACAGCATCGGCAGCGCAGCAGGATGCTTTTCTTTTGCCGTGGCTGTGGATGGAACCGCATCGGATGCGGTGTTAACAAGTGTCATGGGTTTCTCCAAATTCCGTGCATCGTCGTCTCCTTGTGGGTTTCCTGTACGCGGATTTTTAAATTCGGGCATTTGCCATGTGTATGGCGCTTGCCCCGCCTACTGTAATTTTTACCAGGGGTTATTTGCTTGCCGATATATTTCGACGCGCCATTCTACAAGAGGACGCTAACGATTTACATTGATTCGGTGCGCTAAATCACGCTTCTTTTCTCAGATTCACAAAAACAATATCTAAAAAACCAGATTTCCGTGATGTTGCGCGCCAGCACCTGTTAGCAATTGGCGTGCCACGCATCCACTTAATTGATTAAAAATAAACTTTCCAATCGGCATTGATGTTGTTATATTATAAAAATTACTTATTTGGTAATATTAATGACGCCATCTGCCGTGGTCCACGGCAATCCAATTGGGGAATGCATGCACATGAGAACAGGGAAAATGAAATTGGCAGCACTGCTGGCAGCCGGCTATCTCAGCATCACCGGCTGCCTTGCTGCAGACTCCGCGCCGCGCCACTATGTGGTGCTGTCGCTGATAGGGGATAACATTTCCGTCGTATTCGAGCGCGGGAGCACCGGCACCCATCTTGACCAGAATAATCTGCAGAAAGTTCCGGTTCCGAGTTCGGAGCTGGACAGCGCCGCGCTGCTCGCCATGGACAGCCTGATCCATTCGAGCCAGCCTTCGGCAAAAAAAGAGCTGCTGATTAGTAATGACGCGGGCCTCTATCGTTTGCAGGATGATTTCTTCCGGGGAACTACAGCGGCTGATATCGTGCTGGGCGGGTTGAAGGAAGCGCTGAAAAGCAAACCCGCTGCAACCCACCTGATCCTGATCACCAAACACCGCGGCGAGGCAAGGCTGAAGCTGTCGGAGGATACGATAGGCCATGGAAAACTGGAGGGTGTCGGATTTTATGTGGATAGCCGTACCTGGGTGCAACGCGAGGATACCAGCGAAATCGGCCGTGGGCTGATAGCACCCTATGCTTTCGTGACAGTCAGGCTGATCGATACTGCCACGTGGAAGGTGATCAGTGAAAAGACGCTGGACAATTCCAGCAGCTACGCCAACGTCGGTGACGAGAGCCAGAGCCTGAACGCGTGGGGCGCATTAACGCCGGAACAAAAGACGTCCGCACTGAAACAGATCATCCAGGCCACCGTCTGGCAGGCGGGAGAAAACGTCCTCGCGGCGCAGCGGCGCTGACAGCAAGCAGGGTGAAACCTGGCCCCGGTGCATGCTCCATCGCCCTGCAAATGCCCCTGCAACATTAATATACAAACTTCGGGGGAAATTGGTCTTATCCTTTGTTGAATACCTGGCTGACAGGCAGATCGGAGCCGGCGCAGAGGGCTATGCTGGCTCATATTTTTGAACATAGACAGGGCTCCGCGCATGAATGCCGTCATCAAGAAGAAAACTCTCTCCCTTTGCCTTAGCTGTGCGGGTTTGCTGTGGATGGGTGAAGCCGGCGCAGAAGACGCCGCTGCGCGCCATTATGCTGCGCTGTCACTGATCGGCGACAGCATATCGGTGATATTCGAAGTGGAAACGACAGGCAGCAACCTGGACCGCAACAAGCTGGAAAAAATCGAGGTACCCAATAGCGAACTCGACAATACGGCCTTGCTGGCAGTGAATAACGCCGTCGGCAAAATGCGGCCCGGCGTTAAGACCGATCTGCTGATCAGCAATGACGCCGGTCTGTATAAAATGCAAGGCGCCTTGTTCGACGGTTCTGCAGAAGCAGGCATTGCACTGGAGGGGCTGAAGCTGGCGCTGAAGGACAAGCCTGACATCACCCACCTGGTCCTGGTGACCAAGCATCGCGGCGACGCACGGCTGAAACTGAAAAACTCCAGCTTTGGCCACGGCAAGCTCGAAGGCCTGGGGTTTTACGTCGACAGCCGCATCAGGTCGAAGCGCAGCGATACGCAGGAAACAGGACGCGGCATGATCGCGCCGTATGCCTACGTGACTGTGCGGCTGATCGACGCCCACAGCTGGGCCGTAGTGGCAGAAAAAACGCTGGATAATTCCACCAGCTTTGCCAATGCCGGCGACCGCGGCGAAGGATTGAATGCGTGGGATACATTAACCGCCGCACAAAAAACAGTGGTGCTGAGAAGGTTGATACAGGCAACTGTCCGGCAGACGGCGCAAGACGTGCTTGCGGACAAGCCGGCATGAAACATGAATTCCATACCATAGCAAAGATAAGCCGCATGCCCGTCTTCCTGCGTTCCGCTCTTTTCGTTGTAGTCGCTGCCGTGATAGGTTCGTCGGGCGGGTTTGCCGTCGCGTCTGACAATCTCCGCGTCGTCATGGGAACGGCAACTCCCGGCGGCGGCTTCCCTGTGTTCGGCGATGCGGTGGTGCGTACCGTGCAAAGTACCGATCCCCAACTGACGATAGAGGCGCGTAATACCAGGGGCAGTACCGAGAATATTCCGTTGCTGGAGGCAGGCGCGCTGGATATCGCGCTGGTGCAGGGCGAGGCGGCATATGAGGCTTTGCAAGGCGTGGGCCGTCCACCGTCAACATTGAAAATCATCGCCGCGATGTATTCGACACCCGGCATGTTTGTCGTGCGTGCCGACAGCCCTTATCGCAACATCAGCGACCTGCGCGGCAAGCCGGTGGCGTTTGGTGCACGCGGCTCCGGCCTGGTGATACTCGCGCGGTATGTGCTGGATGGCATGGGCCTGGATATGGACAAGGATTTCCAGGCCGTCTATCTGGATCGTGCCGGTGATGGGCCGGCCATGGTTGCGGATGGCCGCGTGGCGGCACTATGGGGTGGCGGAAGCAGCTGGCCCGGATTTATCGCGGTGACGACTGCGCCGGCCGGTGGACGTTTTATCGTGCCTGATGACGCAGAAATCGCAAGCATAAGGGCACGGCATGATTTCCTGAAATTACTGACCCTGCCGTCGGGCAGTTTCAAAGGCCAGTCTGCGCCTTTGCATTCTCTTGGTTCATGGAGCTTCATCATGGCCCGCACTGATCTGCCGGACGAGACCGCATACCGGATAACGAAAGCCTTGCACGAAGGGGAGGGCATCATTGGCGGCTTGCTGCCGCAGGCACAGGAAACGAGGGCGGCCAATACCGCTACTGCAGCGCCGGATGCAGCGCTGCATCCGGGCACACTGAAATACCTGCGCGAGGCCGGGCTGAAGTAACGCTTGCGGATGGCACGTTTTCTTTGTCCGCGGCGAAGATGCGGGAAAGGCGATAGCCCCATCCTCATTCAGCAGGTGCTTGGCCTGTCGGCCTCGTTATCGGTACCTCGGCATGTGCTTATAAATGTGGTCTATGACATCATCGTCAATAACGTAGCCGGCTCCGTTAGGTGACGGACTCAGGTATTGGGAGCACCATGCCTGGCAGGGTGCCCTATCTTCCCGCTTGCATTTAATCTGGTACAAGTTGATGGATTCGGGCGTTGCACCGTTATTCAAGGCATCCAGGATGACCTTAGGTTCTGCGCACGTGAATGCAGTCTTGCCGCCGGAACCTTGATTCGGTGTCAGCTCGTCGAGATAATTGCGAAAGATCGACGCTGCCGAATTCAGGCGCTTTTTCCCCAGACCCTGGACTTTTCCGGAATATCCGGTGGCTGTTACACAACCGCCCTGGATAGTTTTCGCGCGCGCTCTTGCAATATGCAGGTAAATATCATCCATTTGGTACCTCCCCATTTTGTCTACTAAAGGAAAGATGCAATAAAACCAATGTTAATGATAATGCAAATATTGATATTTACAAGGGGCGATTTCTAATGAATTTGCTGAGAGCGGATTGATATCCGGTGTTGGCCGCTCACAAGATTGTTCGTCTAAAAAGCAAGGAGGCCAACGCCATCGGTGAGATCAAATTTCCCGTATATTGTCAATAAACCTGCGGCACCATGATCTCTTGCGAGATCTCGTTGCGCACATAGTCGTCATGGTATTCACGGTGAGGCAGCGTGATCGGCGGATGCGCTACTTCCGCATACGGCATTTGCCCCAGCAGATGGTGGATGCAATTCAGCCTGGCGCGTTTCTTGTCCACTGCCTGCACTACCCACCACGGTGCTTCCGGGATATGAGTGCGGCTCAGCATCACTTCCTTGGCCTTCGTATATTCTTCCCAGCGGCGGCGCGATTCCAGATCCATGGGGCTGAGCTTCCATTGCTTCAGCGGATCGTGGATACGGCTCAGGAAGCGCATGTGCTGCTCTTCATCGGTGATCGAGAACCAGTACTTGATCACCTGTATGCCGGAACGCACCAGCATCCTTTCAAATTCCGGCGTCGTGCGGAAAAATTCCTCATATTCGTCATCCGAGCAAAACCCCATCACACGCTCAACGCCCGCGCGGTTATACCAGCTGCGGTCAAACAGCACGATCTCGCCGGCTGCCGGCAGATGGGTGGCATAGCGCTGGAAATACCACTGGGTTCTTTCCCTGTCATTGGGGGCAGGCAAGGCCACCACGCGGCATACGCGGGGATTCAGCCGTTGCGTAATGCGCTTGATGACACCGCCTTTGCCGGCGGCATCCCGGCCTTCAAACAGGATGACGACCTTATGGCGGGAAGCCACTACCCAGTCCTGCAGCTTCACCAGCTCCGCCTGCAGGCGGAACAGCTCCTGGAAATACTGGCGGCGGTATTCTTTTTCTTCTTCGGAGCGTTTGGACGGCTCGCCGGTTGCTTCGTCGATATTGCGGTCTTCTATCTCCAGTTCCATCTCTTCATCGTAGCTGTCGGCCAGTTCACGGTGGATGCGGCGCACCAGTTCTTCTTCGTTCATGTGTTCTCCATGGATAAGATTTTTCTCCGAACATACACGTGGATTGTGACGAAGGAATGACGCGGGCAGGAACGCAATATCGGATGTCCAGATACCCTGTTAAAAATATCAGGGCCTCACTAAATCGGTGCGGGATATAAAGGGAATTTGAAAATTTACACAGCTTTTTTCTTTATTTTTTCTTATGGAAATTTCTTTGCGGCTATATCTTTGTGGAATCGCCCTTGAAATTCCAAATAAGAACGAACGCAAATTGCTCACTCTGGAGACGGCATTTTTTCTATTAAAAATACTATAAATTAATACAAGGAAACAAATCTCAACGGAAAGAAAGTCGTAAATTATTTCTTTACATAAATAAACAATTTATACAATATGTCGAATTTTTTTACATTACGATACTTTCTGAAAAGTATCTTTCTTTTAAGTGTTTGAATTTGCAGCAATATTTTTCTCTGGCATTTTTTGTGCTTTGGGGCTGATCTGGGGCAATTTTTTGTTTGTAATTTTGCATCTCCCCAATGTTTCAACAGTGCCTGTATCCGCTCGAATCATTTACTTATGACAAGGAAGCACAATGAAATTCAAATATCTGCTGGCAGGTCTTGCTGCTCTCAGCCTGATTGCAAGTACGCAGGCCTCAACCATCCTCTCCGAAAATTTTGATGACTTCAGTTCGCTCGCTGGCAAGGGCTGGGTGGTCAAAAATAATAGCGACCTTCCTGCAACTGATCGCCTTACAAAAAAAGTGATTTCGTGGGATCAAGGTAATCCCGGCGCGGCTTTCAATTCACAATCAGGCGCCGATGATTCCTTTGCCGGAGTCAATTTTGCGACCAGTAATGGCAACGTGATAGATGACTGGCTCTTCACACCGGTTTTCACTATCTCGGGCGGCGGCGTCATTAGTTTTTACACACGCTCGGTAGATCATTCTCTTGCAGACAACATGGAGGTCCGCCTGAGCAGTAGCGGCGCCAGCACCAATACCGGCGACTTTGCATTGCAGTTCCAAATTAATCCTGGCCTGGATGCAGACGGTTATCCGACAGACTGGACCCAATATGTGATCACTATCCCTGACGGTACCGCACAAAGCACAGGCCGTTTGGCTTTCCGCTATTTCCTGGCTGACGCTTCGACAACCGGCAACTATATTGGTATTGACAGCTTGAACGTCGTGCCGGAACCAGCCACGATGATGAGCCTTAGCATAGGCTTGCTCGCGCTGATGACGATGCGTCGCCGCCGTAGTGGTTCGGTATAAGACGGCACAGCAACAGTAGTCGGTACCGTTGTTGGATGGTTCAGTTTCGCAGTACCAAGAGACAAGGTTTTGCCGCCTTTCAGGCGCAATATTCTTGTCGGTAAGCTCTAACCTAATTGAAGGATAGTGACATGTTGACCTATAAACAATTATTCCTGGCAACTGCCGTCGTGTCGGCTCTTGCAGCAACAACTGCGGTACAGGCGCAGGACAGTGGCATGCGTGTATTCAAGGACCCAGTAACAGGCCAGCTGCGCGCGCCTACTGCGGAAGAAAGTGCGGCGCTGGATGCCCAGGACAAGGCCGTTCAGGCGAGCAAAAGCGGTCGCCAGGCAACGCAGGCGCGTGCAAAGCGTGCGGTGGCCGTAGTGCGTCCGGACGGTTCTAAAACGATGGCGCTGGATGAAAGCTTCATGACCTATTCGGTTGCTACCCGCAATGCGGACGGCACCTTAGGAATGGAATGTGTCACCGGAGAGGAAGCTGCAGAAAAACTCATGAGCGCTGCGCCATCCGCAACAGCATCAGCCAAAGCCACCAAATTCGAGGAGCACCACCATGAAGAAAAATAAGATGCTGTCCCTGAAATCCGCTGCCATCCTCGGCGCTTTTGTTGCCGGCACTGCAGCCAGCACAGTTTCTTATGCTGCGGCGACGATTATCATCGTCAATGGAAACGCGGCAAATGTAGGCTTTAACGACAGCACGCCAGCTTTACCCGTGGGTGGAAATTCCGGCACGACATTGGGTCAGCAGCGTTTGATCGCATTTCAGGCCGCCGCAGCCAAATGGGGCGCTACGCTGACCAGCAATGTGCCTATTACCGTGCTGGCCACGATGGAGCCGCTAAGCTGCACGGCAACCGCTGCCACGCTGGGTAGCGCTGGCGCAACGCAGATTTTCAGCGATTTCCCTGGCGCGCCGCTACCTAATTCCTGGTATGGTTATGCACTGACCAACAAGTTGTATGGAGACGAAGCACTGGGCGATGACGCCAGTCCGCAAATACAAGCGCGCTTCAATTCCAACCTGGGTCAAGCAAACTGCCTGCCTGGTTCGCCTTTTTACCTCGGTCTGGATGGCAATGCCGGTACGGCAATTGATATGGTGACAGTGCTGGAGCATGAGTTCGCGCATGGCCTTGGTTTTCAGACTTTCACAAACGGGGCCACAGGTGCTCAGCTTGCAGGCACGCCATCTGTGTGGGATAACTTCATGTGGGATAACAGCACAGGCAAGCGCTGGGTCGACATGACAAATGCAGAACGCGCAGCGTCAAGCCTTAACTTCCGCAAACTGGCATGGACAGGTCCTAACGCTGTCAGCAAGGTGCCGTCCGTGCTTTCACTCGGCACCCAGCGCCTGAGTATTTCCGGCCCTTCAGCCGGCAATACGGCAGGTGACTATGCTATCGGCACCGCGTCATTTGGTGTGGCCTTGTCCAGCCCGGGTGTATCGGGCCAGTTGATGCCGGTAGTGGATCAGACTGATGGTACCGGCCTTGCCTGCAATCCGTTTTCAGCGGTGAATGCGCTGGCCGTCAATGGCCGTATCGCACTGGTAGATCGCGGTGTTTGCGGCTTTGCCGTAAAAGCTAAGAATGCGCAGGACGCAGGCGCGATTGGCGTGGTGGTTGCCAATAATGCGGCAGGAAGTGCGCCGGGCCTGGGTGGCGCCGACCCGACGGTCGTCATTCCCGTGCTGTCGATCAGCCAGGCCGATGCCATATTGCTGAAATCCAAGCTGACCAAGCGCACCCGTACTTCATCGGGTGTTATTGCCAACCTGGGCGTGGACGCAAGCCAGTATGCAGGCGCCGACAAGCTGGGACGTCCATTGCTGTACACGCCGACGGTATTTGAGCCAGGGTCTTCCGTATCTCACTGGGATACATTGGCGACGCCTAATCAGCTGATGGAGCCTGCCATCAATGTCGATCTGACGCATGAAGTGACCGTGCCCAAGGATCTGACCTTTGAGCTGCTGAAAGATATCGGCTGGTAAGCAAGATCTGTATTTCCATGCATAGGCAGCGCAGGCTTTGGCTTGCGCTGCCTTTTTCTTTTTCCTTTCCATCCGCGTACTTTTCAAGCCCGAAGGAATAGATTAATTTCGAATGTTAATATAAGGAAATATTCGTTCCAGATGGCAAAGCAAGCAGATATAGTAGGGCTGTCTCTTCCATTGACCTCCCTCGAGGCTTGGCTTAACCCGCAAACCCTGAAAAGTTTGCGGGTTTTTTTATGCGCGCTTCACATGCCGGCAAAAAAAATGCCATGTCCGCAAGGAGCATGGCATGGTGGATTTCAAGCAAGGCAGGGCGTTAAGTCACCGCATGAACTTGCCGTCTTTTCCAATGACTGTCAGATCGACGAAGTGCGAGGCATTATGGTTGTTGCCGCTGAACTTGACCTGGAAGCCGCCTACGTCATGCGAGCTGATGCCTTCCATCGCCTTGACGAAACTTTCCCGGCTCAGGTTGTTGCCGGCACGCTTCAGGCCTTCGACAAATACTTTGGCCGCGATGAAGCCTTCCAGGCTGACGTAGCCGGGAACGCGGCCCGGTGTTTTCAGATACAGGTTCTTGTATTCCTTGACGACAGGGTTGATGTCGTCCCAAGGCGCCGGCATCACTTGCGAGATCATCACGCCGCGGCCTTCGGCACCGAGTTCCTTCGATAAGGCCTGGCTGCCGACGAAGGAGATATTCCAGAAAATCGGGCTGACCTCGCCGTCTTTCAGCATGCCCTTGATGAAAGCAGCGCAGGAGGTATAGGCCGAGATCATCACGATGGCTTGCGGCTTGGCCTGTTTCATCTGGGCGATGGCCTTGGACACGTCTACGCTGTTTCTCTCCACAGTAGCGGTGGCGACGATGTCGATGTTGCGTTTTTTCATCGCGCGTATCACACCCTCCAGTCCGGTCTTGCCGTAGGCGTCGTCCTGGTAGAACACGGCAATGCGGTTCAATGACAGTGTGGTGATGTGCTGGATGATTTTTTCGGTTTCTTCAAAATAGCTGGCGCGGATATTGAAGATATTGCGGTTGAACGGTTCGCGCAGCGATTGCGCGCCGGTGAACGGTGCAAAGAAGGGCAGGTTTTCCTTGGCGACCAGTGGCAGCGCGGCGTTGGAGGTTGCGGTTCCTACATAGCCGAACAGTGAAAAGACATCGTCTTTTTCCACCAGCTGTTTTGTATTGGCGACCGCTTTCTCCGCTTCATAGCCGTCGTCCAGGGTTTTCAGGATGATCTGCCGGCCGCCCACGCCGCCGGTGGCGTTGACATGGTCAAAATAGGCCTGCGCACCGTCGCGCATTTCTATGCCCAGCTGCGCCGCCGGCCCGGTCAGCGCTGCAGACTGCCCCAGTGTGATGCTTTTGCTGGTAATGCCGTTTTCTGCGGCGGTGGCGGAGATGGCGAGTCCCAGGCTGAGGCACAACAGTAGCTTCTGTAGGTTCATGATAGGCAATGCAAAAGAGGTACGAAGGAAGTGCTGCAGTGGCAGAGCGCGCGGCGTATGCGGCAGCGTGTGTTGCTTTGCGGAAAAATCAAGAGATTATACGCCGCTGCAGGCAAATCTACAAAAGCTGCCGGGCGTTTTGGGCTGGCTTTGGCCATTTTGTGGCATTGTCACGAGACTGTCACTTGACGGCGTAGCGGTGCTATCCGTGCGCCACCCTCCACACGGTGAGCGCAATTTATCCGAACCTGACCCTGGTAACGCCTGCAGTCGCGTTGCCTTCGCTGTTGATACTGATGGCGTCAAAGGCAAAGCGGGCGTTTTGGATGTCCTCGGCGTTTGCCTGTGCCCATTCCGCCAGCGTCTTTACCGGCGCCAGCAGCGTCAGACCAAGCGCCGTCAGCCTGTATTCCACACTCTGCGGTACGGTAGGGAAGACCGTGCGGGTGACGAGGCCATCCCTTTCCAGGCTGCGCAGCGTCAGTGTCAGCATCCTCTGGGAGATGCCGTCTATGCTGCGCTTGAGCTGGTTAAAGCGCATGGGTTCACCGCTCAGCATCATGACGATATAGATGCTCCATTTGTCGCCGACACGGTCCAGTACCTGGCGCGCAGCAACGCAGCCTTCGCTTGCGGGGTCTAGGGTAGGTGACATGAATGTGCCTTCTTGCGGTCAAAAGTTAAGTCACCATAATATACCTACGCACAAAAAGTAACCAGTAAAACAAAGCCGGGACGGCCGTTTTACAAAATCCCATTGATGCTGTTTGATTATTTAATAAGGAAACCCCATGAGCAATATCCTGCTGCTTTTATCCAGCCCTAGCGGCGCTGCATCCGTTTCCACCAAACTGGCGACCTCGCTGGTGGAATCGCTGAAACAGAAACATCCCGGTTCCAGCGTCACCGTACGTGACCTGGCGCATGACCAGTTGCCGCATATCGGTGAAGATTTCGTCACCGGCCGCGTTCTGGCCGCCGATCAGCATTCTGCATCACAGCAGGCAGCGATTGGCCGTTCCGACGCGCTGATCAAGGAATTGTTTGCCGCTGACATCATCGTCATTGCGTCCGGCATGATCAATTTCGGCATACCTTCAACACTGAAAGCCTGGCTGGACCATGTGCTGCGCGCCGGCGCCACGTTTGCCTATTCTGAAAACGGTCCCAAAGGCCTGGTCACTGGCAAGAAAGCCTATCTGGTGATTGTCCGCGGCGGCGTCTATTCGGAGGGTGCCTTCAAACCTTACGACTTCCAGGAACCATACCTGAAAGGTGTACTCGGCTTTATCGGCGTAACGGATGTGGAAGTGGTCGTCGCAGAAGGCGTCGCTTACGGTCCGGACGCGGCAGGCAAGGCAATTGGCGCGGCGCAGGAAAAAATTGCCGCAGTAGCCGCCTGATGCAGCAAGCGCAAGCCTGAAGCGGGGCTTGCACAAGCAGGGAAATGCTGGGTCCACGCCCGGCATTTCGTCCTCATGAAAGTCCGATCCGGCTACACGGAATCAGCGGACATCGAGCGCCGGGCACTCATTCAAATAGGGTGATCACCCGCATCGCACACATATCTCCGGCCCTCAAGGCGTCATCTTCAGACAGAAACAGGTCGTGATCAGGATCGCGCACCAGTTGTCCATCTACCTCCACCCGTAAAGTCCAACCATTGGCATAGGCGGTAGTGCATAGCCGGACTACGCTGTTGCTCAACTGCTTTGTGATGATCATTGAAATGCTCCTGGTAGCGCTTACGCTGCAAGATCGGCAGTCCGGTATCTGCTGGTTTTTGCCACCCATCTGATGAATGCAGCAATACGCAAAATTCTATGGCCCAGCTTCCTTCGCTTCTATGCGCCAGCGAACATATTTAGAGCAATGAGCAATGATGCAGCATACGAAAAGCGCATAAAAACGGCATAAGGATGCCTATTGCCATGTACTGCTCGCTGTCTGCGTTATGGGAGGGAGTAGCGGCGTCAGATTCGGCCTACATCGATGCACGCTTGTTTCCTATTGGGGAAATTTTTTGCTTCTTTATAGTATGGTTTCTTTCGGAAACTGTTTTCCGGAACTGAAAATAGACGGAAAAAAGCAAATTCTGCTCCGTTGCATGGTGTTGAAAATACCTCGCGCTGCTGTAACCGTGCCGTTAAAATCTATAACAAAGCACAGTACGCCGTCCGAACCTTACATTTATCTGCTTATCTATTCCGCCACCGACATGCCGCCAACGACAAGCGCAGATATTTTAAATACGGGTTTTCTGACCGCTCCCGGAAACTTGGGGAAACTGATCCTGGAGCGGGATTGGTCGGGCACGCCGCTTGGACCCATCTCCGGTTGGCCGCAGAGCCTGAAGACATCCGTCAGTCTGATGCTGAGTTCACGGCAGCCTATGTGGATAGGCTGGGGCCCTGAAGCGACCTTCCTTTATAACGATGCCTATATCGATGTGCTGAGCCTGGCCAAGCACCCGTCGGCGCTAGGCAGGCCGGCAGCAGAAGTGTGGGCCGAAATTTGGGACATCTGCGGCCCGCTGGCCGATATCGTGTTCAATCAGGGAGACGCTACCGTCGTCGACGACGTACGCCTGTTCATGAACCGTGGCGATTTCCTGGAAGAGACGTATTACTCTTTTTCCTACAGCCCCATCCGTGATGAAGCCGGTCAGGTGAGCGGCCTGTTTTGTCCCAACCTGGACACCACCGCCAAATACCTGAACGCGCGCCGCCTGGAAACTTTGTCGCAGCTGTCGTCCAAGGCCCTGATGGAAAAGACGGTAGCGGCGGCTTGTGCAAGCGCCGTCGGCATATTGCGTGAAAACAGCGCCGATATACCTTTTTCGCTGCTGTATCTGGCCGACAGGCAAGGCCGGTCCGCCAGGCTGGAGCAGAGCTCCAATCTGGCCGATACCGTATCGGTCGCACCTGAGTGGATAGACCTGCAACTGGCGCAAGCTCCATGGCCGGTAGCAGATGTGATACATCATGCGAAGGCGCAGCTGACGTCGCTGGCAGGAATCAAGGGCCTGCCTGAGGGCCTCGCCGGGCAGGCCATTCAGCAGGCGATGTGCCTGCCTTTGAGCGTGCCGGGGCAGGAGCAGCCTGCCGGCGTACTGGTGTTGGGCGTCAACCCTACCCGCAGGCTGGATCACGATTACCGTACCTTCTTTGAACTGGTGGCAACGCAGGTTGCAAATGCCATACAAAATGCGCAGACGGCAGAGGACGAAAAGACGCGGGCTGACATGCTCGCCGAAATCGACCGTTCCAAGACGCTGTTCTTCAGCAATGTCAGCCATGAGTTCCGCACGCCGCTGACGCTGATGCTGGGGCCGATCGAAGAGGCGCTGGCAGACGAGGAAAACCGGCTACCGGCCGCCCAGCACGAAAGGCTGGAACTGGTGCGGCGCAATGCGCTGCGGTTGCAGAAACTCGTCAATACCCTGCTGGAATTTTCCCGCATGCAGGCCGGCCGCGTGCAGGCGCGCTTCATCAAGACCGATTTTGCTGCGCTGGTGACCGACCTCGCCAGCAGCTTCCGTTCCACGATAGAACACGCCGGCATGCAACTGCTGGTCGATTGCGCCGTATTGGAAAAAACGGTCTACCTGGATTCGGCGATGTGGGAAAAAATCGTGCTGAACCTGCTGTCGAACGCCTTTAAATTCACGTTTGAAGGCGAAATCCGTGTGAGCCTGCGCTCCACGGCCACTCATGCAGTACTGTGCATTTCCGATACCGGCGTCGGCATACCCGTACACGAACTGCCACGCCTGTTTGAGCGTTTCCACCGCATCGAGAACAGCCGTGCGCGCACGCTGGAAGGTTCCGGCATCGGCCTGGCGCTGGTGCACGACCTGGTGAGCCTGCACGGTGGGGATATCCGTGTCGAGAGCGAAGTAGGACGCGGAACGGCATTCTTCATCAGTATCCCTACCGGTAAAGAGCATCTGGCTGCGGAGCTGATCGGTGAGGAGGAATCTCCGTCCACCCCGGCCGTTGCTGCGCAAGCCTATGTAGCCGAGGCGGAACGATGGACGCCGACTTCTGAAGAAAACCGCGTTGAAACAATTGGCGCACAGTTTTTGACCGAGGGGGCGGCAATGCCGCAGGAGAGCGCCGGCATCCTGGTTGTCGATGACAATGCCGACATGCGTGCCTACCTGGTGCGCCTGCTGCAGGCCCGCTGGCGGGTGAAGGCCGTCAATAACGGCCAGCAGGCGCTGGAAGCGGCGCGCCGCGAACCGCCTGCGCTGATTATTTCAGATGTCATGATGCCTGTGCTGGATGGTTTCGGCTTGCTCGCAGCGCTGCGTGCCGATGAGCAGACCAAAGACGTGCCTTTTGTGCTGCTTTCCGCGCGTGCAGGTGAAGAAGCGCGGGTAGAAGGCCTGCAGGCAGGGGCGGACGAATACCTGGTCAAGCCGTTTTCCGGCAAGGAATTGATGGTGCGGGTCGAGTCGCTGCTGATGCGGCAAAGGATACGTTCTATCCAGAACGCTTTCGCGGATCGCATGCGCTCCATTTTTGCCCAGGCGCCGGCGGCGATTGCCATCACGCGCGGGCCGGAGCATATCTTCGAGCAGGCCAACTCCCATTACCTGGAACTGATAGGTGGCCGCGAAGTGATAGGTTTGCCTTTCCACTCCGCCATTCCCGAACTGGCAGACCAGCCTGTGCACCGTCTGCTGAATGAAGTCTACGCTTCTGCAGAACCTTATGTGGGGCAGTCGGTACCTGTACTTCTGCGCGGCGGCGAGCAACTGCGGCTGGAAGAGCGGTTTTTTAATTTTGTCTATCAGCCGCTGCTGAATGAAGAAGGCCGCAGCGAGGGCATTGCCATCGTCGGCTTTGAGGTGACCGAACTGGTCAACGCGCAGCGCGCCGCGGAGACGGCCAACCGCACCAAGGACGAATTCCTGGCCATGCTGGGTCACGAATTGCGCAATCCACTGGCGCCCATCATCACGGCGATACAGCTGATGCGCCTGCGCGGCATCACCGTGGCGGAAAAGGAAAGAGCCATCATCGAGCGCCAGGCCAAGCATCTGGTGGCGCTGGTGGACGACCTGCTGGATGTGTCCCGCGTGGCCCAGGGAAAAATCAGCTTGCGCAAAACGAATGTGGAAGTGTCCGACATTATTGCCAGGGCGGTAGAGACCGCCAGCCCGCTGCTGGAAGAGAAGTTTCATGCACTCGACATCAATGTTCCCGCGACCGGCCTGTGCGTCAATGGCGATCCTGAACGGCTGGCCCAGGTCATCGCCAACCTGTTGACCAACTCTGCCAAATATACCGAACAAAGAGGGCATATCCGGATAGATGCCCTGCCTTCTGAGGATGGAGCCAAAGGCCAGGTATGTATTTCTGTCACCGACAACGGCATCGGTATCGCGCAAGATATGTTGCCGAATGTGTTCGACATGTTCGTGCAGGAGCGCCAGGCGCTGAACCGCTCGCGCGGCGGCCTGGGACTGGGGCTGGCCATCGCCAAGAGCATGGTGAAGCTGCATGACGGCAGCATTAGTGCTGAGAGCGGTGGGCTGGGGCAGGGCAGCAGTTTCCGCGTGCGCCTGCCGCTGAGCGGCTGTGAGCAGGCTTCCCCTGCGCCGGATGCCGAAATAGAAAAAATGCCGCCGGCGTTTGTGGACGGTACACTGGCTGTCCTGATTGTTGACGACAATGAGGATGCTGCCCGTCTGCTCAATGAAACGCTGACGCTGCTGCGCTACCGTACCGAGGTTGCCTATGACGGCCCATCGGCGATCCGGGCGGCGGAAACCTTCCGGCCTGACGTTGCCCTGCTGGATATCGGTTTGCCGGGTATGGACGGTTATGAACTTGCGAGCCGCCTGCGGGGGCAGTCAAATGGGCAGCCTTTGCGGCTGATTGCCATTACCGGCTACGGGCAAGAGGCAGACCGGCAGCGCTCGCTGCAGGCCGGCTTTGACGAGCATATCGTCAAACCCGTCGATCCTGCCAGGCTGGAAGTGTTGTTGCAGAAAATTGCGGGAGAGATATTGCAATAGCGCAGCCTGTAATCCCTGTAATCGATCCACCAGGAAGCGGCATCGCCTCGCGAGGCCGCTTCCATCCCTATTTGCTGTGGTTGACTGCAATGACAGCGTCGTCAGCAATCACAAAGATTTTTTCTTCGGCCTGGCGCGTAATCGTATAGGCGCCGGTGAACGCACCGAAGGACGGCAGAATGGCGCGGCTGCGGCCTATGACAAAGCAGGGCATGCGCAGCGATTCGTAACGGCTGGACAGGCGGTAGGCAGGGTGGACGTGGCCTGCCATTACATAAGCGTCGCTGGTGATGCTGGGATGGTGGCAGAACGCGAAGCCCCGGATGCGGTGAGGTTCGTCCACAACATGGATGCGCAGTGCCTGCGGCGGGTCGCCGGCATTCAGGTCATGGTTGCCGCGCACCAGCGTCAGTCGCAGGTCTGGATGGCGGTCGCGCCAGGCCTGCATTGCGCGCAGGCTGGAAGCCGCAGTGCTTTTGGCATGCAGAAAATCCCCCAGGAACAATATGTGGCGCACGTCGTAGGCTGCGATCAGCCCATCCAGCGCCGCCAGGTTCTGGCTTGTGGTGCCGCCCGGCACCGGTACGCCGAGTGCGCGGAAAGCACCGGCCTTGCCGAAATGGATGTCGGCAATGATCAGCACTTTTTCAGCCGGCCAGTAGATCGCCTTTTGCGGCAGCAGCAGCAGGCGTTCTCCGTCAATCGTCACCGGGAAGCCGGTCATGGCGTGGCCGCCTTTTCCAGGTCGCGCAGCATGCGGGCCACGCGGTCGGATAATTTTTCCGTACTGAGTTTTTCGCGGAACAGTTCCACCATCAGTGGAAAGGCGAATGGCGTCGGCCGGGGTATCGCCCTCAGCGCGATGTCGCGCTCCTGCAATTCCAGCAAGGTATCGCGCAGCCGCGTCAGTTCCAGTTCCTGTTCCAGCACTTCACGCTGGGCCTGTGTCAGCAGCAGGTTGCCGGCATCGTGTTTGCGAAACACTTCAAAGAACAGACTGGACGATGCCTGCAACTGTCGTGTCGATTTCGGCTGGCCGGGATAGCCCTGGAACACCAGTCCCGCAATGCGCGCGATTTCGCGAAAGCGCCGCTGCGACAGCTCGGTCGCATTCAGGCTGGACAACACATCCTCCAGCAATAGCTCGGTACTGAACAGTGCAATGCCGCTGCCATGCTCAGCATTGAACAAGGCGGGCCAGTCCATCTGTTCCGGCGCCAGCAGTTCAAAGCCGTAGTCGTTGAAGGCGATGGAAAACGTGTTTGCCCGATGCTTGGCAATACGGTAGGCCAGCAGCGAAGCCAGCCCCGCATGCACGGCGCGGCCGCCGAACGGGTACATGAACAAGTGATAGCCTTCGCGGCTATGCATGGTCTCCACCAGCAGGGTTTCCGCCGTGGGCAGGGCGGACCAGCGCTGCTGGATGTCCAGCAAAGGCTTCAATGCTCGCATTTCCGGGCTGCTGTATTCCTGCTGCGACGCCTGACGCAGTTGTTCCAGCGCGGCGTGCGCGAGTTCGGAAGACAGTGGCATCTTGCCGCCTTGCCAGCGCGGCACCGCGCCTTTGCTGCCGGTGGCACGCTTCACATAGGCCGTCATTTCATACACGCGGATAAATTCCAGCACCCGGCCGCCGAACAGGAAATGGTCGCCCTTGCTAAGCCGGGAAATAAAGGATTCTTCTATTTGTCCGATGCGGCCGCCGCTGAGAAATTTAACGTTGATCGAGGCTTCCGACACGATGGTGCCTATGCTCATCCTGTGCCTGCGCCCCAGTGCAATATCGGGCACGCGGTAGATGCCTTCTTCATCGGGCAGCACGCGCCGGTATTCCGGGTAAACCGTCAGGCTCTGGCCGCCGCGCGCGACAAAATCCAGTGCCCACTGCCACTCCTGCGGCGTCAGGTGCCTGTAGGAATAAGCGGTTCTGACTTCTTCATACAAGGCCTCGGAGCGGAAGCCGCCGCCCAGCGCCACGGTGACCAGGTGCTGCACCAGTACATCCAAAGGTTTTTCCGGCACCTGCCGCGCTTCTATCTGGCGCAGTGCCACCGCCTGCTTGGCGCCGGCCGCTTCCAGCAGTTCCAGCGTATGCGTCGGCACTAGTGTCACACGCGACACACGCCCCGGCGCATGGCCGCTGCGTCCTGCGCGTTGCAGCAGGCGCGCGACGCCGCGCGCGCTACCGATCTGCAATACGCGTTCCACCGGCAGGAAGTCTACGCCCAGGTCCAGGCTGGATGTGCAGACCACGGCCTTCAACTGTCCTTTCTTCAGGCCCTGTTCTACCCATTCGCGCACTTCCTTGTCCAGCGATCCGTGATGCAGCGCAATCAGTCCGGCCCAGTCGGGACGGGCATCCAGCAGGTGCTGGTACCAGATTTCCGCCTGCGAGCGGGTATTGGTAAACACCAGCGTGCTGACATGCTTGTCTATTTCGGCGATCACCGCGGGCAGCATCTGTATGCCGAGATGGCCGGCCCAGGGGAAGCGGGAAGGGTGGTCCGGTATCAGCGTATCCACCTTGATCTGCTTGCGCATCTCGCCCTGCACCAGTGCGCCCCCGTTCTTGCCCAGCAAGGCATCCTGCGCCTGCTGCAGGTTGCCCAGCGTGGCGGACAGGCCCCACACCAGCAGTTCCGGGTTCCATGCCCTCAGCCGCGCCAGCGCCAGTTGCGTCTGCACGCCGCGCTTGTTGCCCATCAGTTCATGCCACTCATCGACGATTACCATATCCAGTGCTGCAAACTGTGCCTGCGCATCGGCCTTGCTCAGCATCAGAGACAGGCTTTCCGGCGTGGTGATCAGTGCCGAAGGCAAGGCCTTGGCCTGGCGCGCGCGTTCTGCGGAACTGGTGTCGCCGGTGCGGGCGCTGATACTCCAGCCGGGCAGCAGTTCCGCCAGCGGCTCTTGCAGCGCGCGTAGCGTGTCGGCAGCCAGTGCGCGCATCGGTGTAATCCATAGCACGCGCAAACCCGCCTTCTGGCGTTTTGCGGCTTTCCGGTCCATGGCCCGCAACAGCGCGGCGAACCAGACGGCATAGGTCTTGCCGGAACCGGTGCTGGCGTGCAGCATGCCGGACTGGCCGCCTGCGGCCGCCTTCCATACCTGGCGCTGGAAGCTGAATATCTTCCAGCCGCGTGCGGCGAACCAGGTTTTTACCGCGTCAGCCGGCGAGCTCATGCGCATCCGCCGCCAGCAGGGCTTTCAGGTTGTCCAGCGTATCGGCTTCTTCTATGGCCTTGTCTTCGCGCCGCCGCAATATGCGGGGAAAGCGCACCGCGATACCTGCCTTGTGCCGCGTGGACAGCGCAATACCTTCGAAGCCTATTTCAAACACCATGCTCGGCGTGACGCTGCGCACCGGGCCGAATTTCTCGATTGTGGTCTTGCGGATCACCGCATCGACCTGCGCGATTTCCGCGTCTGTCAGGCCGGAGTAGGCCTTGGCAAAAGGCACCAGCTTGCGCTCGCCATCGGCGCCGGCGCTGCTCTCTCCATCCCAGACGGCAAAGGTATAGTCGGTGTACAGCGATGCGCGACGGCCGTGGCCGCTCTGCGCATAGATCAGCACTGCATCTATCGTGTACGGATCGACCTTCCATTTCCACCAGGTACCGACATTCTTGGTGCGGCCGACGCCGTATTGCGCATCGACGGCTTTCAGCATCATGCCTTCCACACCGCGGGCGCGTGAACTGCGCCGTATCTCCGCCAGCTCTTCCCAGCCGGGCGCCATGACCAGCGGAGATATCTTCAACACCGGATTCTCGGTTTGCTGCACCAGGTTTTCCAGCAGCGCGCGCCTTTCCTTTTGCGGCAAGTGGCGGATGTCTACGCCTTCCAGTTCCAACACGTCGTAGGCGACCAGCACCGCAGGCAATTCGGCCAGCAGCTTGGCCGACAGCGTCTTGCGTCCTATGCGCTTTTGCAGGTCGGCAAATGGCGCAGGCTTGTCGTCACGCCATACCAGGATTTCTCCATCCACCACCGTGCCTTCCGGCAGCTTGATAGCGGTAATTTCCGGGAAGCGTTCGGTAATCAGGTCTTCGCCGCGCGACCACAGATAATTCTGCCCTTCGCGCGCTACCAGTTGCGCGCGTATGCCGTCATACTTCCATTCCACCTGCCACTGGCGCACGTTGCCCAATGCCTGCGGTTCTCCCTGCAACTGATGCGCCAGGAAAAAAGGATAGGGCTGGCCGCCGCGCAGTGCATGTTCCTGCTCTGAGCGGGCGCTGATCAGTTGCAGGAAGCCCGCAGCGGTAGGCGCCGTCCGGCCGTCAGTCCAACCCATCAGGCGCTGGGCGATCAGCTTGTTATCCACTGCGGCGATATCGCCCAGCGCGCGTGTCACCAGCAGCTTGGATACACCGACTCGGAAGCCGCCGCCGATCAGCTTGCCCAGCAGGAATCGTTCCGGACCCTGCAGTTCATCCCAGTACGAGAACAGTGCCGCGCGTATCGTTTCGGGCGCCGCGCCGCGCAAAGGTGCGATGCGTTCCAGCATCCAGTCTGCCAGACCGACGTCGCTGTGGCTGCTGGGTGGCGGCAAGACATGGGCGATTGTTTCGGCCAGGTCGCCGACGGCGTGATAGCACTCTTCAAACAGCCATTCCTCTATGCCCGCATACTCCATTGCATACTGGCGCAGCAGTTTGGTCGGCACTGCCTGGCGTGGCTTTCCGCCGGCGAGGAAATACACAGCCCATGCAGCATTGTCCGGCGCGGCGCTGCTGAAATAGGCTTTCAGCGCTTCCAGTTTGCGCAGCGTGGACGTGGTTTCATCCAGTTCGGCATACAGCCGGGCAAATTCACGCATGGCCGACCGCGCTTTCTGGCGCACTTACAGTTACAGTTACAGTATCAATGGTGTCTGCCGCTGCCGTGTTTGCCGGGTCCGTCGCGGGTAATTCGTCGTCTTCATTGCCGTATTCGGTATCGAAGCCGCCCGCCTGCAAGCCGGTCTGCTGCAGGTAGCGCACCATGGTCGGTATGGAGCCATGGGTAACGATGACGCGCTTTGCTTCGGTGGCAGCAATGGCCTGCATCAGGCCCGGCCAGTCCGCATGGTCGGACAATACAAAGCCGCGGTCCACGCCGCGCCTGCGCCGCGCGCCGCGCAACTGCATCCAGCCGCTGGCAAAGGCGTCGCTGTAGTCGCCAAAACGCTTGATCCACGGTGAACTGCCGGCCGACGGCGGGGCGATCACGATACAGCGTCTCAGGTCTGCCTTGTCTGCGACATCGCCGACCATCAGCGTTGGCGGCAGCCGGACCCCGGCATCGCGATAGGCCTGGTTCAACGCCTGTACCGCGCCGTGGCAGATAATGGGGCCGATGTCCGGATCCAGGCCGTGCAGGATACGCTGCGCCTTGCCGAAGGAGTAACAGAACAGCACGCTGGCCCGGCCTTCTTCTGCATTGCGCTGCCACCATTGGTTGATATCGCTGAAAATATCCCGTTGCGGCTGCCAGCGGTAAATCGGCAAGCCAAATGTGGATTCGGTGATGAAGGTGTCGCATTGCACCGGCTCGAACTGCGCGCAGGTGCCGTCGGCTTCGACCTTGTAGTCGCCGGAGGCAACCCAGACTTCGCCGCGATATTCCATCCGCACCTGGGCTGAACCGAGTACGTGTCCCGCAGGATGCAGCGACACGGCCACGTCGTTGTGGAGGATTCTTTCACCATAGGGCAGACCGTCGATATGGATATCGCCGAGGCGGGCTTTTAAAATGTCCACGCCGTCGGCCGCAGCAAGGTAATGCTCATGGCCAACGCGGGCGTGGTCCGAATGTGCATGCGTGATCACGGCGCGCGGCACAGGCCGCCAGGGATCGATATAAAAATCCCCGGGCACGCAGTACAAACCCTCTTTGCGGACCACCACCAGTTCTGTCATGGCACCATCCTGATTAGCGAAAGCCTATTAGAGCAGCGGACCGGATTGGCTATCGGTCATTTACCGCACCCAAGCAGGCCCATGGCTGGCAGGCAAACTGGAACCCGTTCTCGAAACGAATCTATAAGTGGGCTAGCACACCGATAAACCGGTGTGAACTGCTAGGCTGCATCATTCGCTATCAAGGTAATGGTTCATGAATTCCCATTTACGCTTTCTCGTAGTAAATACCTCGGTACTTGCCCAATTCGATATGGCCGGCTTATTGACGAGTATAGGTTACCCGCTGGTGGACCGCGTGACAGGGGCCAAAAAGGCGATGCGTATCGTCAGGTCCGCCGCATTGACCCAGAAGCCCATCAAGCTGCTGATTGCGGAGTGCGCCGGGGCCTTTTCGGACTGCATTCAACTGATCCAGTCCCTCACCAGTCTGCCGGAAATGAAGGAGGTGCCGATATTGCTGGTGTCCGAAGAAGCGACACCGGAAAATGTGCTTTCCGTCAGGGAGGGGTTTGAGAATACCTACATCGTCAAGCCGGCGAACGCCGTCAACTTCATCCGCCTGCTCGACCAGGTAAAGCTGTAAAAAACGGACAAAAAAAGCCGGTCGATGAAAGCAATATTTCCACCTGAAAATGTCGCCGATATCCCTTGGTAGAGGCCGCCGTTCCACGGTTCGCTGGCGTACATACACTGTCTATCCCTCCGCATATCTTAGTGCGTGGAAATGGCTTTCTTGCCACCTTCTTTCCTGAATTTCCTGTGTACGTCCAAAGATTGCCGACAAAGGCAGCGGACATGCTGGCTGCCATCTGGGCATGCGATGCATTCCATGACGTGGCGGGACCAAATGCAATTCATGTATCCATCTATCAGTCAATCTATTCAACAACTGGACAATTGGAGAAACACCATGCCTACATCGAAAGCAGCAACGGGCGCCGCAAAGGGTAAAAACGCCAGCCCGGCCCAGGACCCTTCCGTATCGGTAGGCAACGGCGGAGAATTGCATCAGCAAGCCGGCGCCGGACAGCCTGACCTGACGACCAACCAGGGCGTGCCCATTGCGGACAACCAGAATTCCCTGAGGGCGAACCGCAAGGGGCCTACGCTGCTGGAAGATTTCATCCTGCGTGAAAAAATTACCCACTTTGACCATGAGCGCATTCCCGAACGTATCGTGCATGCGCGCGGCACCGCTGCACATGGCTTCTTTGAACTGGAAAAGTCGCTGGAAAAATACACGACAGCAAAAATCCTGACCGAGATTGGTGAGCAGACCCCATTGTTTACCCGAATCTCCACCGTGGCCGGCGGTGCAGGTTCCGTCGACACCCCGCGCGATGTACGCGGCTTTGCCGTCAAGATGTATACGAAGGAGGGCAATTGGGATCTGGTCGGCAACAATATTCCTGTCTTCTTCATCCAGGATGCGATCAAGTTTCCTGATCTCGTGCATGCTGTCAAGATGGAGCCGGATCGTGGTTTTCCACAATCGGCCACCGCACATGACACCTTCTGGGACTTCATTTCACTGACGCCCGAATCGATGCACATGGTTATGTGGATCATGTCCGACCGTACGATTCCCCGTTCGCTGCGCATGGTCGAAGGTTTCGGCGTCCATAGCTTCCGGCTGATCAATGCAGATGGCGATTCCACCTTCGTTAAATTCCACTGGCGGCCGAAACTGGGCCTGCAATCGACAATCTGGGATGAGGCAGTCAAGATCGCCGGTGCAGATCCCGATTACCACCGGCGCGATATGTTCGATGCCATCAGCGCAGGCGCCTTTCCGGAATGGGAGCTTGCCGTGCAACTGTTTAACGAGGAGCAGGCCGACAGTTTTCCTTTCGACCATCTCGATCCCACCAAGCTGATTCCGGAAGAACTGGTGCCGCTGGAAGTGATAGGGCGCATGGTGCTGAACCGCTGGCCGGATAATTTCTTTGCCGAGACCGAGCAGGTGGCGTTCTGTCCTTCGCATATCCCTCCCGGCATCGATTTTTCCAACGATCCTCTGTTGCAGGGTCGCCTGTTTTCTTATCTGGATACGCAGCTGTCGCGGCTGGGCTCGCCGAATTTCCACCAGATCCCGGTCAATGCACCCAAATGTCCGTTTGCCAACCATCAGCGCGACGGCCACATGCAGATGCAACAGCCCAAGGGCCGGGTTGCGTATGAGCCGAATTCGCTGGCCAATGATTCACCGCGCGAAAATCCTGCCACTGGCTTCACCAGCTTTGGCGCTGACGAAAGCGGCGCCAAGGGCAGGGTAAGAGCGGAAAGCTTCGCCGACCACTACAGCCAGGCACGCCAGTTCTACCTGAGCCAGACTGCGCACGAGCAGGCTCATCTCGCTTCTGCCCTGGTATTTGAGTTGTCCAAGGTAGATCACCTGCACATCCGCGAAGCGATGGTGGGCCACCTGCTTAATATCGATGAAGACCTGGCCCAGCGTGTTGCAAACGGCATCAACCTCGATAAATTGCCACCGGCGCCGAAACCCGCGGCGCCTGTCCAGGACCTGGCCGTGTCGCCGGCCTTGCAAATCATCGGCAAAATGAAAGACACGCTGGAAGGACGCATGGTCGGCATACTGATTGCAGACGGTTCGGACAAGAAGTCCATCGATGCCATCAGCAAGCGGGTTGCGGCAGAGAAAGCGACGGTGAAAATCATTGCACCCAAGGTCGGCAACATCAAGCTGGCGGATGGCTCGTTGTTGAAAGCCGACGGCCAATTGGCAGGAACGCCATCGGTCATGTTCGATGCCGTCGCTGTCATCCTGTCCACCGATGCTGCCGCGATGCTGGGCAAGGAAGCTGCCGCCATTGACTTTGTCCGGGACGCCTACGGCCACCTGAAAGCCATCGGCATCGACGAAGGCGGCCAGGCATTGCTGCAGACTGCAGGCATTGATCCCGATGCCGGCGTGATAGAAATTACCGCGCCGGACAAGTTCATCGCAGCGGCCAAAACTCGCCAGTGGGACAGGGAAGCGACGATACGCACGCTGGCATAGAGCAGGGAATGCCGGGTTTAAGCTTCTCCAGCCCGGCATTCTTTTTCAATCACCGCGTGCGCATCAGATAATGATGAACTGGTTTGGACAAAGCGGGGCCGGCGCAGTGCCGGCCCTGCTATTTTTTAAGCTGTTAACGAATTTCTATCGCGGACTCACAGCGTTGCCAGCATCGCCGCCACCGCGAGTCCCATTACCCCGGTCGCCATCCAGCCCAGCACTTTCAGGCGTGTGCTGATGACAAACTGCCCCATGATTTCCGGCTTGACCGCCATCAGCATCATGACGACCATCACCGGCACGGAGATCACGCCGTTGATCACCGCGCTCCAGTACAGTGCCTTGATAGGGTCGATGCTACTCTGGCTCAGCGCCACGCCTATCAGCGTCGATACCGCAATCACCGCATAAAAGCCCTTGGCCTTGCCGGGTTCGTACTCAAGGCTGTTGTTCCATTTGAAGCTGCCGGCAATGGCGTAGGCGGAAGACCCCGCCAGCACCGGAATCGCCAACAGGCCGGTGCCGATAATGCCGGCGCTGAAGAGCAGGAAAGCAAACTCCCCGGCAATCGGTTTCAGCGCCTGTGCCGCTTGTGCCGAGGATTGGATATCGGTAATGCCGTGCATGTGCAGCGTGACGGCGGTGGTCAACATGATGAAAAAGGCCACCATATTGGAAAAGCCCATGCCGATGTAGGTGTCGATCTTGATGCGGTGCAGGCTGGCCCGCGCTTGCTCGGGCGCTTGCAGCAGGTCATGCTCGTCCGGCTTGGCCCGCAGCTCTTCCACTTCCTGCGATGCCTGCCAGAAAAACAGGTAAGGGCTGATGGTGGTGCCGAACAGCGCGACGACGGTGGTGATGTAGTCGGTCTTCAAGGAAATGTGCGGCAGCAGCGTATGCAGCGCCACCTGCTGCCACGGGATGCGTACGACAAATACTGTTGCCACATAGGCCAGCAGCGCCAGCGTCAGCCATTTCAGCACCCTGACATAGCGGTGGTATGGGACCAGCACCTGCAACAGCACGGACAGCAGGCCGAAGCCGATTGCATACCATTGGGCGGACCCGCCGGTGAGCAAGGTCATGGCTTCGCCCATGGCGGCGACGTCGGCGCCGATGTTGATAGTGTTGGCGATTAACAACAGGCTGATGATGGAATACAGCAGCCAGCGCGGATAGTGCCGGGCGATATTGGTGGCGAGGCCATGCCCGCTGACCCGGCCTATGCGGGCGCTGACCACTTGTATGCCCACCATCAGCGGGTAGGTCAGCAGCACCGTCCATAGCATGTTGAAGCCGAATTGCGCGCCGGCTTGCGAATAGGTAGCGATGCCGCTGGGGTCGTCGTCGGCGGCGCCGGTAATCAGGCCGGGCCCAAGCTTGGCCAGGAAGGGTTCGTCACCGTCCAGCCCTGCGGTACTGTCCGGTTTGCCGGTTGCGGTCTGCTCCATACTTGTTCCCGTCATTGTTGTTGTATTGGTACCGGTTAATATTTCGCCATCTCGGCAATATGGTGAAGTCGCCGCTGTGCAGCGTCTGTTCGGCAGCTAACGGTGATGCATTGCAACAAAGCCGATTTCACGGGCTCAGGACAAGCTCCTGCGCCTCGCATAAAAATTTCTATTGCAGTGCAGCGAGGATAAGCGGACCTGGCGGCAAACTAGAAATTGACAATACCATTTAGGGTGTTCTATTGTGTCTCTTAACAAAAAAAATCCCGCGAACAAAAAAAGGCTTTGAGCCTCGACGGGATGACAAGCAATAAAGCAGCCGGCAAAAAAAGCAGCCAGCAAAAGCAGTCAGCAGTTATTAGGAGACACCATGAAATTGCCTGTTGCACTTGTAGCATTGTTATCCGTTTGTTCCGTATCCGCCACGGCGTTTGCACAAACCGCCTGCACCTATGTAGACCAGAAGTATTCTTGCGAAGATGCTGGCGCCTATCAGGGAAAGATCCAGAAACCCGGCAGCCCCCTGCTGACAGCAGACAAATTCACCAATCCCTTTGCCACCGAAGGCAGGGACAGCGCGTTTGTTACCGCCGATAACCGCAGGCAAAAAAATACCGAGTCCGCCGTCATTACCGATGCCAAGGGCATGCAATGGACCGGCCACCAGATCGGCAGCCAGACCGTCTACATGAGCAGCAAGGGCGCCAAGGTCACCTGCCAGACTATAGGCTCGCAACGCGCCTGTATCTGAGTCTATTCCAATTGATATCCGATCCTTGCCCGCTAGCGGGCGGTGCCGGATAGCCCTGTAAAATGTCCGTACTTAGTGGCCGCACCTAGGGTCGCATTTAGCGGCTTATTCAGTGGCCCAATGAGCGGGCCATTTTCATTACTGCCCTCACTCTACATCGTCCCCCATCGCACCGGCTTGATCCTGATCAAAGTTGCCCGGCCTCGCGATAAATCCTTCCAAAGCGCATTCTGTCCCGCGTTAAGCGCATTTCATCGCATTCCTGCTGAACGGCCCGCTGCTTTCTGTAAGATGCCATTCATCAGACGGGGCCATGCGGTTTTCATCGATTATCCATGGCCTCGGTAGAATAAATTGCCCCCGCAAACCCAAAAAAAAGGACGCATCATGCCAACCTCTTCACGCCTGAAAAACGGCTTCTGCGCTGCCGCCATGCTGCTGGGCGCTGCCACCTTGTCTACCGTACCGGCCCATGCGGAAGAATGGAGCATCGGATCCAACAGGGTCACGGGTTCCGGCAAGATAGAAAAGCAGGTGCGGACTGTCAGCGGCTTCAATAGTATTTCCATCGGCGTGCCGGCCAGCGTGGAGCTGGTGCAGGACAACACCGAGAGTGTGACGATAGAGACTGACGACAATCTGCTGCCGCAGATAGAAACACTGGTAGAGCGCGGCCAGCTGAAGATACGCACGGTCAAGCGCAGTACCAACCTGGAAACCCGGACGATGAACATCGTTGTCAGGCTGAAAAACGTGGACAGCATCAATCTTGGAGGCTCGGGCACCATTTCTTCCGGCAAGCTGCATGCAGCCAGGCTGGCGGTCAACCTGGGCGGTTCCGGCAATGTCGACATCAAGGCGCTGGATGCCGGTGAATTGTCCATTGCGCTGGGCGGCAGCGGCGCCATGAAGGCGGCGGGCACGGCGGATTCGATGTCGGTGGCAATAGGAGGCTCCGGCAAGATCGATGCAGGCAGCCTGAAAGCCAAAGTAGTGGAAATCAGTATAGGCGGTTCGGGCCGCCTGACTGTCGCCGCCAGGGACAGCCTGTCATTGACGGTGGCAGGTTCCGGCGACGTTGCCTACTACGGCGACCCGCATATCAGCAAAACCGTGCTGGGCTCCGGCAGCCTGAAACGTCTGGGTGCGTTTCCGATGTAAAGATCAAAGGAGGTTCCGGCCCGTCTGGCAACACTTTGCACAGGCTTAAGACCTGAATTTCCACAACCGTGTTATTGGGGGAGTAAGTTCGGCGGGCATTCGTGCCCGCCTTTTTTTCTTATACGAATGACCCGGCAATACTCATGCCGGTAGCGGCGCACCGGTCTCCAGCTGTCTTTCATCTATCGGCAGATGCAACAGGCAGGCCAGCAAACCCAATGCAATCGACAGCAGCCATACCGCCTGGTAGGAATGGGTAGCGTCGAATACATAGGCGCCCAGCCATACGCCGAGGAAGGCGCCCAGCTGGTGGCCGAAGAATACGAAACCGAACAGCGTCGCCAGGTATTTCAGCCCAAACACCTGGGATACGATGCCGTTGGTCAGCGGCACCGTGCCCAGCCACGTCAGCCCCATGACGGCCGCGAACGCATACAGGCTGGCCTGCGACACCGGAAGCAAGACAAAGGCGGCAATCGCTGCGGAGCGCACCAGGTACAGGCCGGACAACAGGTATTTACGGCTATATCGGCCGCCCAGCACGCCGCAGCAATAGGTGCCGATGATATTCGCCAGCGAGATGATCGCCAGCGCAATTACTGCGTCGCGCGGCTGCATGCCCTTGTCCATAAGATAGGCCGGCAGGTGGGTGGCGATAAAGGCCAGCTGGAAGCCGCACGCGAGAAAACCCGCATTCAGCAGCCAGAAGCCGCGATGCGAGAACGCAGCGCGTATCGCGGCAGACATGGATTGGCCACCCGCACCGCCTTGTCCTTTGCCCTGGTCTTGCAGTGCGAACGAAGCCGGCGCCGCGGCGACGAATACGGCGGCAATGATAATAAAGGCCGTGACCCATCCCAGCCCGGCGATCAGGCCATGCGCTACCGGCACCATCACAAACTGGCACAGGCCGCCTATGGCGCCCGCCATGCCCAGCGCCCAGCTGCGCTGCGCCGGCGCGGCGATACGGCTGATGGCACCGTACACGGCGGCAAAGGCAGTGCCCGACAGCCCCAGCCCTATCAGCACGCCGGCACCCGCATGCAGGCCGATGGCGGAAGTTGCCGTTGCTTCCAGATACAGGCCCACTGCATACAGCAGGCTGCCGGCCAGCATCACCTTGACGGAGCCGTAGCGGTCCGCAACCATGCCGGCCAGCGGTTGGGAAAGACCCCAGACAATATTTTGCAGCGCAATCGCCACGCCGAAGGTTTCCCGCGTCCAGCCGCGCTCGCTGATCATCGGCAGCATGAACAGGCCCTGCACATTGCGCGCGCCCATCGAGATGCCGAGCAAGATGCCGCCGCAGACGACGACCAGCAGCGGCGTCTGCCAGCTGTTTGCATTCTTCATGATGTTCATCGTAACGCTCCCGGGTTTGAGGAGTGCCATGCTAAAGGCAGAGAGTAGTAAGGCATCAGGCTATTTTCCATGGAAGGGTGCTTGTACTGCAAGGCCGAAGGGCCCTTCAATGCTGAAGCGGAGCCGCGTTGCCTGGTCGGGCTGGCGGTACCATTGGTCGACGAAATTCACGGTCATGCTGTCGCTGCGGTCATCCTTGCCCGCATGTGCACTGCAAAGTTCCACCTGCAGCGTCGATGCCGAAAAAGCCTGGATCACCAGGTCCTGACCGGCACGCACATGCAGCTCCTGGCCGGGGCCGAGTACCTCGTCTTCGGCGTTACCCAGCTGGGTTACCCACAGCGAGCCGCGGCTGCAATGCAGGCGGACGCCGGCATCATGGCAGATCGCCAGCGCCGAGCGCCGTTCCAGTTCCAGCAGCGCGCCCACCCGGATGCTGCCGTTGGAGCGAACCACATTCCGGCGAAGGAGGCGAAAGAGTTGTCGTATGAGTTCCATGCATGCTATTAAAGCCTTAAAATGGAAGCGGCTCAAACGACTTATTTGCATGACTCGCATGCGTGGAGGGAATGTGATTGATTATCTTAAGGAGCTGCTTCCATGAGCGATCCGCTTGGCAAGCTGCCGCCGCTGGACCTGGTGCGCGGTTTTGTCGCCGTAGCGCGCCGCATGAGTTTCACCCGCGCGGCTGAAGACCTGTTCCTGACCCAGTCGGCGATCAGCCGCCAGGTAAAGAGTCTGGAAGAATTCCTCGGCACCAGCCTGGTCATACGGCGGCACCGCTCCATCGACCTGACAGACGACGGCCTGCGCCTGTTCCGCTGTGCGGACGGCTGGCTGCAGCAGCTGTCCGAACTCACCGCCTCCATGCGCCGCGCCGACGAACGGCGGCCGGTGACGATTACCGCCAGCCTCGGCGTAACCTCGCTGTGGCTGGTGCCGCGGCTGGGCGAATTCCAGAGCCGCTACCCCAACATAGACGTGCGCGTCGCTGCCGGCAACAAGATCATTAATCTGGAACAAGAAGACATTGATCTGGCGATACGCTATTGCAGCGATGCGTCGGCGCCGGCAGGCGCGGTGAAGCTGTTTGGCGAAAACATGGCGCCGGTGGCCCATCCTTCGCTGAAGATTCGCCATATAGAATCGAAAAGCGCATTGGAAAAAAGCATACTACTGGAGCTGGATGAGCCGCAGAGGCCGTGGATGCAATGGGCGGATTGGCTGCGCGCCGCCGGCCTGGATAAGGTCAAGCCCAAGGGCGTGCTGCGCTTCAACCAGTACGATCAGGTGATACAGGCGGCGCTGGCGGGCCACGGCATTGCGCTGGGCAGGCTGGCGCTGGTGCAGCCGCTGCTGCGGCAGGGTCATCTGGTGCTGGCCGGCAAACGCAGCAGCGAGGTAGCGGGTGTGGGCTACTGGCTGATCGCCCGGCCCGGGCAGGGCAGGGCGGAGGTCAGCGAGTTCAGCGGCTGGATAAGGCAGGAAGCTGCGCTGACGAATGAAGGCGTGCCCTAGTCTTCTTTCTTGGGTTTGGCCGGTTTGACGTCCTTGCCGTCTGCTGGCTTGCCGCCTGAGCGGAGAGGCAGCAAGGCACTGATCAGGTCGAACCAGAACGGCGCTCCCATGGTGGCGGCGCTGGCGGTAATCAGCCAGCCAATCACGAGCAGAAGCACATCGCACAGCGCCTGCAGCGGCGTTTTTTTGATGAAGGGCTTTTCCGACCACGCTGCCGCCGGCCAGCCTATGGGCAGAGAAGGGGGCAGGGTATTCAGCATTTTCTGGCTTTGCTCCACCAGGTCCACGCCCGGCACTTCATTCTCCTGCGTGACCGGGATGGAGACGCCTTCCGCCTGCTTGACCATCATCTCGCGCATCGTCGGCTCACGCCACAGCTGCTTGAAGATCTGGATGGAATCGATGTTGAAGATGATAGCCGCCAGCAGGCCGATCAGGAACAGCAGCGCCTGCGAGCGGCGCTTGTACCAGCCACTGACCCTGTCCATCGCCTCGTTGAACCAGGCTTCTATGGACTGGTGCACCTTTTCCATGTCGCCTTCTGCCTTGTCGACAAAGGACTGCAGCGTCGTCTTCAACTCGCTGGGCGGCATGTTGGCAATGGCCTGTTCCAGGTCGGCGGCGATGCCTATGCTGTCCGCATTTTTGTATGTCTTGCGTATGGTATCGACCAGCGTGACCGCAAAGGTCGCCGCTTTCAGGTAGGAGGGCTTGGTATCGCCGCTGTCGGCGGTGGGCACGCGCTGGCCGCGCAACCAGCGGAACAGGTCCAGCACGCCGAACTTGTCCGGCACCTGGCCGCGTATCAGCGGATGCGCCAGCAAATCCTGCGAGATACGGTTACCGGGATCTTCTGCTGCCACCACGTCCTGCCGCGGTGTGTTGCCCAGCTTGAGGTCGCCGGCGATCAGGATACTTTGTATGCCTTCCCACAGCGTCTTGCCGCGCAGGTTCAGGTAGCCGGCGAGCACTTCCAGCAGGCCGGCGCAAAAAGTCGCAACCAGGAAAAAGATCGTGCCCAGGCCGATGGCCACATCCAGAAAGACGAGATTCATGGATATCCCCTTGTTATCACATCATTATTGTTATCGCATCCTGCAAGATTATCATTTTTTCAATAAAAGACAATGAATTTGCCTTCTGTCATCGCAATTTTGCAACCTGTCGCAAAGGGCATGCCGCTCGTATCTTGTCTCGGCATACTGGTCGCACTATTTATGCGGTTCCGATCAACCTCCACCCACACCTCAATAATTACAGACCATGAAAAATAATAAACTACGTTCCCTGTGCGCCATTGCGGCCCTTTCCAGCGTTGCCGCTCTTGGCGGCTGTGTCATCATCGCTTCGGGCGACGATGCGCATGTGCATACTTCTTTTGACGGCGGCGGCGTGACCGGCAACGGCGAGCTCACACGCGAAGCGCGCCAGGTGACCCCGGCCGATGCACTGGAAGTCAATGGTTCGGTCAGCGTTGTCGTCAGCATGGGCTCGGCCAATACGCTGGAAGTGGAGGGTGATTCCAATCTGCTGCCGCTGCTGAAGACCGAAGTGCGCGACGGCGTGCTGAAAGTCCGCGTGGACGGCGGTTTCCATACACGCAATGCACTGCGCGTCCGCTACACGACCACCGCGCTGCGCAGTATTACCGTCAACAGTTCCGGCAGCGTGGAGGCGACGGCGCTGCAAAACGATAATCTGGCGGTGCAGGTCAATGGTTCGGGCAGTGTGCGCCTGGAAGGCGCCGGCAATAATCTTGATCTGCGCTCGCGCGGTTCAGGCAGCATCGATGCCTCTTCCTACCGCACTGCGCGCGCCAATGTGAAAATGTCGGCTTCCGGCGGCATCAGCATGGGCCTGTCCAATTGCACGCAGCTGACGGCTGAAATCCTCGGCTCCGGCTCGCTCAAGGCCAGCGGCAGCGTGCGCCAGCTGACTGCCAGCGTGCACGGCTCCGGTAGCGCCGACCTGCGCCAGCTGACAGCGGAATCGGCAGAACTGTTCAGCTACGGCTCGGGCAGCATTTCCGCCGCTGTCACTCGCGCGCTGGAAGCCAATGCCAGCGCCTCCGGCAGCATCCGCGTGTACGGGAATCCTCAGCAAAGCAAGATCAGCGGCCGCAACGTGCATATCGTCAGTTAAGGGGATGAGCGACTCTGGCTAGCCGTGAATATATCGCGGCAGATGCCAGACGACCAGCGTGTCGAACGGCGTCCACCGGCTGACCTTGATGCCGGCACGCCGCAGCCCTGTGCCGGTCCAGGTGTTGCAGGTAGTGAAGACGGAGTAGCTGCCTAGCGCTTCGTAAAAAGCGTCCTGGCTGCCATAACGGCCAGGCACCGCGACCGAGCGGCCGTCCTGCAGGCGGGCGGAAGATTCCACATGCAGTATCAGTTCACGATAGCTATCTTCGCTTAGCCTCATCGTATAAGCCTGCTGCAAAAGGTCTGCCTTGCGCAGGTAGGTGACATGCAGCAGCGCGCCGTGCCGGCCCGTCAGCGCGCCCAGCGCCCGCGACAGCGTCAGGTCCTTCCATTCCGGCGTGTTCAGGTAAAAGTCGCGGTCGCCCCAGCCGATGGCGATGTAGTCGGCATCGGCCGGCACGGCGGCGAAATCCTTTTTCGGGAAGCGCGATTCCCAGTCGATCAGCTTGCTCTTCACCGGGAACACGAGGTCGGTATGCACGCCGTTGCTCAGCACATAGGCGTCGATTGCCGGCGCTGCAGCAGCAGACCCTGAATTCAGCGGGAACAGCACCAGCGTCCAGGCAACCGCCGCATACAGCAGTGCCAGATTGATGGGCAGCAATACCAGCAGCAGCAGTCCGGCAAAAACCGGCAGACGCCATGTTTTCCGTCGCGCTGCCATGCCGGCTATTTGATCAGTTTGAGAATCTGCTTGAACTGCGGATGCTCGCTGTGCCGCATCCATTCAAACATCACCATTTCAGAACTGACCACCTCCGCACCTGCTGCCCGCGCCCTGTGCAGGGCGGCGGCCTTGTCGGCCGGATTGCGCGAGCCGACAGCGTCGCTGACCAGCCTGACCTTGTGCTTCCTGTGCAGCAGTCCCATTGCTGTTTGCAATACGCACACATGCGCTTCGCATCCGGCCAGGATCAGCTCGTCCCTGCCGCTGTCCAGCGCTGCCAGGAACTCCGGCCGGGCGCAGGCGTCGAAGTCTGCTTTTTCTATCGTGCGATCCAGCAGTGTGTGGATGGCCGGGACGGTAGGGCCGAGGCGCAGCGGCTGCTGCACCGTGCCCAGCACAGGTATGTGTAGCAGCCTGGCCGCCTGCGCCAGCAGCGATGCGCGCGCCAGCACCTGTTCGCCATCGGTGATCACCGGCATCAGCTTTTGCTGCAGGTCGATGACGATCAGCATCGAACGGGATGCGTCGCACAGGTAGCTCATTGCATTTTCCTCTACTCCTATTTACCGGCGGCAGCGGTTGCGGGTGCAGCCCATTTTTGCAGCAGGCGGCCGCCGAACAGCACGCAGACCAGCGATGCCACCACCAGCGCGATGCCGGCCCACTGCCACGCGGTGATGACCTCGCCCAATACCAGCATGCCGGTCGCCAGCCCGACTACCGGCACGCCCAGGCTGAAAGGCGCGACACGGTTGACGGCATGGCGCTTCAGCAGGCCGGTCCACAAGGCGTAGGCGAGTATGGTCGCGATCCAGCCCAGGTAGGCAATCGATGCCCAGCTGCTCCAGGACGCCGAGAGCCAGCGCCAGTGCGTGGCCGACGTGTCGAACAGCAGCGACAGGCCGACGAAGGGCAGCACCGGTATCAGGCTGCTCCATACCATGAAAGGCACGACCTCAAAATTGGGCGTGGCTTTTTGCGCGCGGCGCACCACGATATTGGAGACAGCCCACATCGCGGCCGCCCCCAGGCTCAGTATGAAACCCAGCGCGCTGGCCGCATGTGGATGCAGGTAGTTCATCGCAAAGCAGGCCAGCCCCAGCGCTGCCAGGCACAAACCCGCCTGCAGGGGTTTGCTGACTTTTTCATGCAGCAGCACGTAGCTGAACAGCGCGGTGAAGAAGACCTGGGTTTGCAGCAGCACCGATGCCAGCGCTGCCGTCATGCCCATCTGCAGCGCGATGAACAGCAGGCCGAACTGGCCGACGCCCTGGCACAGCCCGTAGGCCACGACCCATTTCCAGTGCAGCTTGGGCGGCTTGATAATGAGGATCAGCGGCAGCACGGCAAACACATAGCGCGCCGCGCCCAGTTGCAACGGAGTGAAATCGTGCAGCGCCAGTTTCATCGCAACGAAATTGGTGCCCCAGATGAACACGACGCCGATTGCCGATACGAGGTCCAGGCCGCTCAGGCGGGTTTGGCTCATTGTTGTCTCTTATAGTGTAGTTTTGCTCTAAAGATACCATACGATGCGCTACCGCGCCCGACCATGAAGCCCGCATCAAGCCGCTTTTTTCCCGGCAGGCTCTGGCGCGGCGGTTCCGCTTCCCGCCTGCAAAATACGACACTTGCTTGAATGCCCGCTAATAGAATGTTAATCTATTGCAATTAGAAAGCGGGTGATTTCAACTGATGCTCAATCTCGATCTTCGCGTAGTCATCCTGCTGTCCTCGGTGGTGCCGGTGCTGATGGCCATCGTGCTGTTTTCTGCTTACCGCAGCTTCCCTGCGAGCATCAAGGGCATAGGCTGGTGGACACTTGCTTCAGTGCTGCTGTTTGCCGCGGCCGTATTGTTCGGCCTGCGCGGCCGGGTTCCCGATCTGTTATCCATAGTCCTCGGCACAGCGGTGATGCTGGGCGCGGTAGGCTGCCGCCTGATAGGCACCCAGTACTTCTACGGCCGGCCGCCGGCCCTGCGCCTGGTGCTGGCGATTGTGCTGCTGGGCACGGGCGGTGCGGCCTGGTGGTCCATGGTGCAGCCCAGCTTCCAGTTCCGCATGGTGCTGGTCGCGCCTTTGCTGGCTATCCTGTACGGAATCCAGCTGTTCACGGTGACGCGCTATGCCGACCGCCATTTCGGCAGTTATTTTTTCGGCGGCATGATTTTGCTGCAGACGGTGCTGATTGTGATGCGGGTTGCGACCGGCTTGTCCGGCCGCCAGGATTACGTCAATTTTTATTCGGGCGACCTGGTGCAGAGCGCCTACCTTATCGTCTATAACTTCATGACGATGGCGCTGGCCGTCGGCTTCATGATGGTTGCCACGCGCCGGCTGCATGCGGAGCTGATGCGGATGTCGAATATCGATCCGCTGACGGATGCCCTGAACCGCCGCGCCTTCACCGATATCTATGAAAGCGAAGCGCGCCGCATCAAGCGCAATGAGCAGGCAATGAGCCTGATCATCATCGATCTTGACCATTTCAAGCGCATCAACGACAAGTACGGCCATGCGGTCGGGGATAGCGTGCTGGTGCATTTTTCCTCAGTCGTCATGCGGCTGCTGCGCGAGACCGATCATTTCGCGCGTTTTGGCGGCGAGGAGTTCGTTGTACTGCTGCCAGAAACCAATGCAGGTGAGGCACAGGTCGTGGCGGAGCGCATCTGCACGCGGCTGCGCGAGGCGGATGGCACCGTGGTGCCATCCTATACCGTCAGCATGGGCCTGGCGGAAGTCAGCAGCGGGATTGAAAGCCTGGATGCGGCGCTGGGCCGGGCCGATGCCGCGCTGTACCGAGCGAAGTCGGCAGGCAGGGACAGGCTGGAAATTGCGGCACCGCAAAAGGGCATCCGCATGGACTGTTCCGAAGAAACAGCATTGCCGGCGGAAGAAGTCCGCGGCAGCGCCTGACCTGGCCAGGATTACGCCGGCGTCGAATTATTCCTGCGCCAGATGATGGTTCATCGCATTATCCCTGTGTCGGGTTTGCGCGGTTTTTCTTTAGCTTCTGCGCAGCGCCTTTAACCGGGTTCCTCGTCTCCCATTCCCGCAATTCCGTCCGGTAGCGCTCCAGGGCATCTTCGTAGATATCGAAGATGCAGGGAGTGCAGCCGCTGTTGCAGCAATCCTCCAGTTCCGGCCGGACGGGGGGAAGAGGGCGCGGATCTTGCGCGGGGTGACGGGATGACGGCATCTTTACTTCGCATCGGCAATGGACAGTTGCAGCATCAGCCGGCCGCCGCATCCGGCGTCGCCAGCATGTGCGCATTACGCCATCCGCCCCAGCGGTAATAGGCAATGGACATCAGCATTGCAGAAATGGAGCCTATGCCGAAGCTATACCACAGTGCATCCGCACCCCAACGCTCCATCAGCAGCGCCGCGAACGGCAGGCGTATGCACCACAGCGCCAGGAACAGGATCACCAGCGGCGCCACCACGGCGCCGGAGGCGCGCATCACGCTGGACAGCACAAAGGTCACGCCCAGCAGCACGAAAGACCAGGCCACCATGGCATTGATGTGCTGGGCGATCGGCAACGCAGTGACATGCTCCGGCAGGAAAAAGCCGAGTGCGCCGCGGTTGAACAGGTAGATCAGCGTCACCAGCCCACCCGTCATCAGGAAGTTGAACAGCACTCCAACGCTGGCAATACGCTGCACGCGATCCAGCCGGCGCGCGCCGATATTTTGCGCCGCCATCGAAGACACTGCCATGCCGACGGCCAGCGCCGGCATCTGCACATAGTTCCACAACTGCAGGCAGGCGCCGTAAGCGGCCGAGGTTTGCGAGCCGAAGCGGTTAACCAGCGAGATCATCACGATCATCGACAGTGATACCACCGCCATCTGCAAACCCATCGGTATGCCCTTGACGACCATCGATTTCAGGATGATGCGGTCCGGGCGCAGGTAGTGGCCTTCACCCTTGTGCAGGCAAAGAAAATGTTTTTTGTGATACAGGTAGGCCAGCAACCCGGCCAGGCTGACGCTTTGGGCCACCAGCGTTGCCACGGCCGAGCCGGCAATGCCCATCCCCGGCACCGGCCCCAGGCCGAAAATGAACAATGGATTGAGCGCAATATCCAGGCTCACCGACAATATCTGGAATTTGAACGGCGTCTTGGTATCGCCGGCGCCGCGCAGGATCATCATCAGGAAGATGTAGGCAAACTGGAAGGGCATCGCCAGGAAGATGATGCGCAGATAGGCCACGGCCAGCGGCAGCGCGTCGTGCGGCGTGCGCATCAGCTGCATCAGGTGTTCGGAAAACAGCATGCCGAATACCGCCACCAGCAGCGACAGCGCGACAAAAAACGTGACTGCAGTGCCGACCACGCGCTTGGCCTGGTCCATATTCCGGGCGCCCATGCTCTGGCCTACCAGTATCGTCGCGGCCATGCCCAGGCCCATCACTGTGGCGATCAGGAAGAACAGGATGGCGTTGGAATTGGCGGTCGCGGTCAGCGCCGCTTCTCCCAGGTAATGGCCGACCCAGATCGCATTGACGGACCCGTTCAGCGATTGCAGCACATTGCCGAACAGGATGGGCAAGGTAAAAAAGAACAGGGTTTTTGCAATAGGCCCTTCTATCAGGGAAGTGCGCGAGCGGGCCGAGGCAGAGTTTTGCGTCATCAGGTAAGTAGCGGTCTTTGGATGGGAGGGCACAGCTTACCAAAGTATTGGCCGCTTGCGACGTTGCGTGCATAAATTCCACTGCCAGAATGGCTGCAGGGACTGTTGCCCAGACATTACTTGATACGCATTCTTGATGCGACTTGATGTGTATAGCGGGCTCTCCCGTCATTGCCGCTTCAGCGCGCTGGTGAAGCAAGTGCGGAAATGCGCAATCGGCTTGGCCAGCCGCCCCGGCGTCCGCGCGTGGACCAGCCAGGTATTGATGCCGCTTTGGAATTCAGGCACGCTCAATACCCTGAGCTTGTCGCGGGAAGCGCTGCGCGCATAGGAGCCGGGCGTGACCAGGCCTATGCCCATGCCGCGCGCGACCAGCGACAATTGCAGTTCGGCATCCGATGTCTCCACCGCAATGTCGAAAGGCAGGTGGGCGGCGTCGGACGCGCGCCGTATTGTGCTACGCAGCCCGCAACCGTCCTGATTCAGCACCCATGGAAACCGGGTGACTTGCTGCAGTGTCAGTGAGGTATGCGGCAGCTCCACGTCCTGCGCGGCGACGATCAGCGGCAATTCCCGGCCGAGGAAATGCATTGCCAGGCTGTCCGGAGGATTTACATTGTCCGGCGTCAGAATGGCCGCTGCATCCAGCGTGTTGTTGATGACCATGCGGACCAGATCCGGCGACCAGCCGGCAATCACGCGCGGCGTCAGCCGTGGGAAATCCCGCCGCAACGCATCAATAGGATCGGTCAGCGCCTGTTCCGCCAAAAAGGGCGGCACGCCAAGCCTTAAATCGCCGGATACCTCCGCCTCCGGCTGGGTGGAGGCCAGCAGGTCGGCGACCGATGACAGTATCTGCCGCCCGCGCCCGTACACTTCCTGGCCGGCAGCGGACGGTTTCAGCGGTTTCGACAACCTGTCCAGCAATTCCACTCCCAACTGCGTCTCCAGGCTTTGTATGCGCCGGCTGATGCCGGGCTGGGTCAGGTGCAGCTGCTTGGCGGCCGCAACGATGGAGCCGGTATCCACCACGGCAACAAAAGCGGCAAGATCATGTGTATTCAAAATAAATTAGCATAAAGTTTATGATAATAATGCGGTTGTATCATATATGCAGAGCGGGCACAATGGCGTAAATCTAAAAACGGCGCACTTCCAGCAGTTTTGCGCCTTTTCGTTTCCATTGAGTCACTTAATTAAAAGGTTACACATGCATCCAAGCCAGCAACGCCGGGAACGGGACCTCCGGTCTGCCGAACTGTCTTCTCGGAAGCCTGCTGCCGGCGCCGACACGGTTGTCCGGGTCGTGCCGCTTGCCTCTGCGGTTCCGGCACAGGAAATATCTGGTTCGCAGCAATTCCTGTATGCGGCAATGATAGGCGTGCTGATCATCAACCTGTTTGCGCCGCAAACCCTGCTGGAGCAGATAGGGACGGCGCTGGGCCTTGCCCAGGACCGGCGCGGCCTGATCGCCATGCTGCCGCAGCTGGGTTATGCCGCCGGCCTGATCCTGCTGGTGCCGCTGACAGACCTGACTGAAAACCGCGCATTGATCACCCGCATCATTGCCTGCTGTGCGCTGGCGTTGGCAGGCGCTGCGTTTGCGCCGACGACCTGGCTGTTCCTGCTGGCGATATTCATCGCCGGCGCTACCACCTGTGCGATCCAGATGCTGGTGCCGCTGGTGGCCTCAATGGTCGGCGAAGCGCATCGCGGCAAGGTCATCGGCAATGTAATGAGCGGCCTGATGGTCGGCCTGCTGCTGTCGCGCCCGCTGTCCAACCTGCTGGTGGATGTCGGCGGCTGGCGTCTGCTATACGGCATGATGGCCGTGTCGGTGGCGCTGGTGGCGGTGTCGCTGCGCCTGATCGTATCGGTACGGCATCCTGCCGGTGGCCTCAGCTACCTGCAACTGATAGGCTCGCTGTGGGGCTTGCTGAAGAGCCAGCCGGTGCTGCGGTTGCGTGCGCTGACGGCGGCGCTGGGCATGGCTTCTTTCACTGCCTTCTGGACCGCGATTGCGCTGCTGCTGTCGCAGCAGCCGTTTGCAATGAGCTCGCGCCAGATTGCGCTGTTTGCGCTGGTTGGCGCTTCCGGCGCCATCGTGGCCCCCGTTGCAGGCCGTGTCGGCGACCGGGGCTGGACGCGGCCGGCCACCATCATCGCCCACCTGTGCGTGATCGCCGGCTTGATCGTGGCAGGCGTTGCCGGGGCCGGCTGGGGGGGATTTGATGCCGCCGCCCATCCGTGGCTGGCGCTGGTCTTGCTGGCAGGCGTGGCGGCACTGGTGGACGCGGGAGTGACGGCGGACCAGACCCTGGGCCGGCGCTCGGTCAACATGCTGCCGCCGGAGCAAAGGGGCAGGCTGAACGGATTGTTTGTCAGTATTTTCTTCGTGGGCAGCGCCCTCGGCGCCTTTGTCGCGACGATGGCCTGGGCCGCCGGCGGCTGGGCCGCGGTATGCCTGGCCGGTATCGCCTTCATGGCCGTCGCGCTGCTCGTGTATTGCCTGTCGTCGTCTATAAAGGCCTAGGATTCAATGCCGAGGTATCGCGTCAGGCAGCCATCTGCTTGCCGCAGTTGGCGCAAAATTTAGCGCCGTCGCCGGCTTCGGCGCCGCAATTGGAACAAAACCTGGCTTTCGGCGTATAAGCATTGCCTGAGGCGGGCACGTCGGCGATGGACGCTGGATGTGCAGCGGGAGCGCTGGCAGAAAGGATGGCTGCTGCCAGCCTTTCTCCGCCATCCACTGCCTGCTGTCCGCCCATCAACTGGTTCATGGCGCCTACTTTTTGCGCACGGTCCAGATCCTGCGTGGAAGTAGGGGCAACGACCATGGAGCGGGTTTCGCCAAAGCCTTTCAGCGCCCCTGCCAATTCATCGGCCACGTGCTGCAGGCCGCGCATGCCGATCAGCTGCCGCGCATCGTCCTTGCCGAAAATTACCGTATCGATTTCCGACACCCACACCCGCATCGTCATGCTCTCGATATTGATGACGTTCTTCGTCGTTTGCACATTGCTGGATAGCTGGTTACCCAGATGGACATTGGCCGATTCATAGCTGCCGCCGATATCGACCCAGATCAGTTCGGACACGAAATCAAACCGCCCCCACAGCGCATGCGAAGCGCCGTAGCAGAACATGCCGACTGCAATCTGGCTTAGTGCAAAGGCAATCGCCGTGACGACAGGTTCGCCGCCCAGGATGTTGCGGCACGCAAGGATGGCCGCAAAGGCGCCGACGATCAGGTAGACCGTTGCCAGCCCGGTCAGGCAGGTCAGCCAGAAAAACTGCGGCGTCGACAGCGCATGGCCTATGCCGGAGGCGATGCGGTTCGGCTGCGGGCGCGGCTGCGTTTCTTCCAGCATCTCCGCTGAAAATTTCCCTTGCTGGCCGACTACCATCGGTGATTTATGCGTATAGCGCCGGTTGGGTATCAGGCTGAACCAGCGCGTCATCAGCAGCCGGTCCAGCTCTTCCATCAGTTTGTTCGGATGCGCGTTCATTGTCATTGTTTCCGTCACGCGCGCCGAGCCCACGGCCTGCGGCGCAGGCTGCAGCTGGTTCTTCAGCGCCAGCCCAAAGACCGCGCAGCCGGCCAGTGCGCATACCAGCGCCACGCACAGCACGCCGTTGATGGACAAGCCGCCCAGGTCCGGCAAATGCGAGCCCGCCATGCCCAGCAGCACGGGGCCCAGCACCGCAAGGATGATCAGCACGATCAGGCTGCCTATGCCTACCTGGGCTGCTTCCGTGACCGCGCCGGTCCGGCCGGCGGCGCCGGATTTCTGCGTCATCGGGCGCATGATCTGGAAGAAGGCAAACGCGCTGTAGACCAGCCCTATCCAGCCATTGGCGCTGTCCTGGCCCAGCAGCAGCCAGCAGATGAGAAAGCTGATGAAAGTCGCCGCCAGCGACAGGAAATTGTAGAACTGGGTTTGCGCGGTGCGCTGAATGACGCCGGGCGCAAAGATCAGGTTGGGCAGCCAGCTATACAGCAGGCCGTTCAGCGGTCCCTTGGGTTCGGGGTAGGTCAGGGCGTTCTGGCGCAGGGTTTCCTTATAGGCATCCGCCGGCGCGGAGTTGCCGTCCTTGTCCTGCGGTAGTACCGGCGCCAGGTTGGCAGGGCGGTTGCGGCCGAAAAAATAGCGCAGCCGCGTAAAAGCGCGCGCCAGCAGGCCTATGCCCAGTAGGAGCAGCAGCACCGATATGCCAAGCACCGCCACGGCGCGGCCATCCATGCCGTGGCTCAGGCGTTCGCGCACCATTACCAGCGTCAGTCCACCGGCCAGCAACATGACTGCGCCGGAAGCGATGATCGCTGTATTCTCGACCTTGTACGGATTGGGAAATTCGAAAACCTGGCTTTCAGGATTAAATTCGTAGCTCATGCGGAAGGCCTTGGCGAGGTGGCGTCAATAGTGTTGACGGCGTCGACGCGATGTCAACGCGTGGTCAGCGATAGCGGACGAGGATAGCTCCGCATGCCGCTATTGTCAAACCACTACGACCTGCCTGCCAGCGTTAGCGCGCAGCGCTGGCCTTTACGCCCATCTGCTGAAGGTGCCGTTCGATTTCAAACACATGCGCATCCTGCTTGCCCATCGCGCGCAGTGCCGCGGCCAGGTCCAGCAGGTAATCGCTGTTGCGGCCGCTGGGGCCGGTGGATGTGGCAATCTGGCGCGCAATATCCAGCTCCGGCGCGGCGCCGAGGAAAGCGGCGTTTTCTTCGGTGGCGATATAGACGAGGCCTTCCACGCTGCTGCCGTCTTCAAAAAAGATGTCCGTACTCAGGCGCAGGTAGCCGTTCTTTTCACGGTAGTCCAGGTGTTCAAATTCTTCCGGCGTCACCAGATAGGCCATGCCTTCGCAGATAGCGCCGGGCTGAGGCACCAGCGTCGCCACCCGGCCTGGCGCGGCAGCGGTGCCGCGATGGTCGTGCGAACCCTGCCAGAAGCGGCGGGTCCAGCCTTTTATCAAAGCAGGGCGGCGCTCGATGAAAGGGAAATCGGCCTTGAAGATCAGGGAGCCGTAGCCAAACAGCCATACGCTGTGATGGCCGTCAAATTTGTCCATCAGCTTGTTGATGGCGGTAGTGTCAAACGACATGGGGCAGGTCTTTGCTGTTTACTTGGAATTCATTGCTGGGGTGTAATCGGGCCGGTTCTGGCTAGCTTGCACAGCCTAAATGTTACCGGCTTACCGCTTTGCTCGCTGAGAGTTCTTATTGGTTTGCACAACAATAAATTTGACTTTTATGTCAGAATAAACTTTAATTTCTGTAATAACAGAAATAAATGAATTAAATGGTGTTTGTGGCAAGCAAGAATTTGCTAACTTTCAGAAGTAAAGGACAAAAAAATGAATGCCCCGTTATTGAGCTTGTATTTCGATGGAAACTGCCCTTTCTGTGCTGCCGAAATGAAAAGGCTGCGCCACTGGGATACCCATGCGCGGCTGGATTTCATTGATATTGCCGATCCGGCCTTCGATGCATCGGAGCAGGGCCTGGATTTGCATGCAATGAATCTTCAATTACATGGCCGCCTGGCCAATGGCGACATCCTGGTGGGACTGGATACCATGCTGGCAGCTTATACGATGGCCGGAAAGTCATGGGTAGTACTGCCGTTGCGGATCAAGGCTTTGCGCCCTTTGCTGTCCATGCTGTATCGGCAATTCGCGCTTAAGCGTTATGCATTTTCACGCCTGATGGGTTACAAGCAGGTGCCTGATTGTGCAGAAGGCGTATGCCGTAGCCGCCACCCCTTCCTCGGCGACTGACAAGGATTGAGTAGCAATCAAAACAAGGAACATAATAATGAATGCCTCAGCAGATACTGAAACAAAGTTCGAAGAAAAGTTAAAAACAAAGCTGGAGAAAAAGTTAGAAGCAGCGCGGCCCTGGCTGGTGCGCTGGATGTATGCAGTCGTTGCAGTGCATTTGTTGGTGGGGCTGCTATTGCCATGGATAGCGGGTCTGTCCGTGTTTGACGCGTATCACCATACTATCGCGCGTGCGTTCTGGGGCGATGCCGCCGCTACTGCAGATAATATGTCCGCGACGGCGCATGCGCAGCAGGTCTGGTGGATCAGCCTGTTTGGCCCTACCGTGCAGGGCATGTCTCTGTGGATGGGGGCGTTGACGTATATCGGTGACCGCCAGCGCAGCAGCTTTGCCTGGGCCTGGCTGATTGCCGGCGTCGTGTTATGGGCCCCGCAGGACATGCTGATTTCGCTGCGCGCCGATATCTGGATCCATGTCTGGATAGATTGCTTCGCTGTTGCGACGATGCTGCCGCCTCTCGTAGGCCTGTATCTGAGTGATCGCAAGCCGAAAGCATTTGCCTCTTTCTAATAATTCTTATCTTCTACTCCATGAATACGCACACCGTATCTGCAAACCACTCTTCGGAGGGAGAACTGTTCAGGAAAATTCTGGGAAAGGAATGGCTGAAGCTGCATCCTGATATCCAGTCGCGATTTGCCAAAAATCCTGAACCGGGCAAACCCTTATATTACCGGGGGCGGCTCAGCGAACTGGCATGTTCCCCAATAGGAAAGCTGTTCGGTTTCATTAGCAGGCCTTTTATCCACGGAGCCTTGATTCCTTTTAACGACAGAGATTTTCCGGTGGATATCCAGGTGTATAGCAAACCTGCATGCGATGCCATCTTCAAGCAAAGGATATACCGCCTGAATCACCGCGAGCCCATCCAGTTCACTTCTTACATGCGTGAAAGCGAAAAAGGCGAAGTGCTGGAATACGTGGGCATGGGCCTGGGAATGAAACTCGTATTGCATGTGCATGAGGGAAATCTCTACTTCACCAGTGATGGATATTTCTGGGACCTGCTGGGTTTCCGGCTGCCTTTGCCGGCCATCCTGACACCTGGGAAAACCTTCCTGTGCCATCGCAATGACAGTCCTACCGATTTCAATATACGCATAGAAATAAGGCATGTGCTGTTCGGCACTACATTTACGCAGGCCGGCGCTTTCCATGAAGCTGCAGAAGAAGCCGGGATGGCCGAAGGGAGCCCTTCATGAACACCCATTTATTGGCTTTGCAACTGATGGCGGCACAAGGCATGCTCGGGGCTTTCGATACGCTGTACCATCATGAGCTGACCGAAGCGCTGGCCCAGCGCAGCAGCGCGCGGACGGAGTTGGCTATTCATGCCTTGCGCGCGGTGATCTACAGCGCCTTGTTCATCGGTTTGTCTGCCTGGACATGGCAGGGGGCCTGGGCCCTGGTCTTACTTGCAGTATTCGGCGTAGAGATTATCCTGACCTTATGGGACTTTGTGGTGGAGGACAGCACCCGCCTGCTGCCGGCAAGCGAAAGGATAACGCATACGGTGCTGGCCATGAATGGCGGCGCGTTTGTGATGCTGTTGGCATTAAACACGCCTGAGTGGCTGGCGCAGCCTACGGCCTTTGTCTGGCAGCCGCATGGCTTGCTTAGCATTTTTCTGGCCGCATGCGGCATCGGTGTAGGTTTGTCCGGCGTGCGGGATGCCTTCGCCGCGATACAATTGGGAGTCACTGCAATGAAAGAAGAAAGCCTTCCGCTTATCCGTTTCGGCGATAAAGCTGAAAACATCCTGGTGACTGGCGCCACCGGATTTATTGGGCAGCGCCTGGTACGCGCACTGCTCGCAGACGACCATCGGGTCACCGTACTTAGCCGCGATCCACGCAGGGCAGCGTGGTTGTTTGATGGAAAGGTCCGGTGCATTGACAGCATGCAGAAGCTGGCATCGGACTATCCGGTGGATGTCATCATCAATCTGGCGGGAGCCCGCATACTTGGCTGGCGCTGGACCGCCGCGCGCAAGGCGGTATTGCGCGGTAGCCGCATTGATGTGACCCACAGTCTGGTTGAATGGATCGCCAAGGCCGAGCACAAGCCGAGACTGCTGCTTTCAGCCTCCGCGATCGGCTACTACGGCATACAGCGGCAAGGAGATGAACGGGAATTGACGGAAGATGATCTTCCACAGAACATTTTCATGTCTCAGTTGTGCCGCGACTGGGAACTGGCCGCGCAGGCTGCGGCAACCCATGGAGTGCGCGTGATACGCATGCGTTTCGGTGTGGTCTTTGGACAGCAGGGCGCGCTGCCCATGATGCTGCTGCCCGTCCGACTGGGCATTGGCGGCCCATTGGGAAGCGGCAAACAATGGCTGTCCTGGATACATGTTGATGACCTGCTGCGCGGCATGGCGCATCTGTGGCACGCGCAGGAAGATGGCGTGTATAACTTCACGGCACCGGAGTGCGTCACGCAAAAGCGGTTTAGCGAACTGGCAGCAAGTGTCATCCACAGGCCAAGCTTTTTCCCTACACCGGGTTTCCCTATGCGGCTGGGTCTGGGAGAGCAGGCTGACTTGCTGCTGGAAGGGCAGCGCGTCATGCCGGCACGGCTCCAGGCTAGCGGGTTTGAATTTTCCTATCCGGAGCTGCGTAGCGCCTTGCTGCAGATACTATGAATTGCGAAAAAAGATGATTGTCGAATATAGCGTGGAAATTGATGCCAGTATTGAAGACGTATATCGCATTTCCCAGGATTATTCCGTGCGCTATTTATGGGACCCTTTCCCTGAGAAGATAGAAATGCTGCATGGCGAGCAGGAGATACGGCCGGGTACTGAAGTGCGTGTGCTGGCCAAATCTGGCATACAGATGGAAGTGCGGTTCGTGCAATGCAGGCCACCTGAAGTGGCTGCAGTGACGATGACTAAGGGGCCTTTTTTTCTAAGCCATTTTGCTGGGAGCTGGACATTTCGCGCTAGAGCAGATGTGGGTACCTTAGCTCGGTTCAAGTATTCACTAAAAATGAAACGCTGGGCTTTGCCATGGCTGAGTGAAAAGATTGCCAGCTTTTATTTCAGGAGAAAAATCATCGAGCGGATGAGCGGGCTCAAACATTACTGCGAGCAGGAAAATACCCTCGCTGTATAAATCTTTTGGGAGCACCGGATAAATGCGGCAGAGTATGTTGTTGTGCTTCACATCCCATCATCAAAGAAATCGAATTGCCCGCCCTTGCTTTTGCTCCTGGTGTTTTCCGCTGCCGGCACGATCAGCGGACGCCGGAAGCGGGAGCCGTCCAGTGTGCCAAAACTGCCTGAACGCCTGGTAATGCCGAGCCGCTCTATGCATTTATCAAAGCGCTGCTTGATCAGGTCGGTCCAGATGCCTTCGCCGCGCATGCGCTTGCCGAAATCGGCTTCATAATCCTTGCCGTTGCGCATGTCGCGGATGCGGTTCATCACCCTTTGCGCGCGGTCCGGGAAGTGTGCTTCCAGCCATTGCTGGAACAGCGGGCTGACCTCCCACGGCAGGCGTAGCACGATATAGCTGGCGTTGATGGCGCCGGCGTCCGCCACGGCAGCCAGTATGCGCTCCAGGTCCGGCTCGGTCACGAAAGGGATGACCGGCGCAATGCTGACGCCGACCGGGATGCCGGCCTCGGTCAGCCGCCGTATCGTTTCCAGCCGGCGCAGCGGTGTCGTGGCGCGGGGCTCCAACGTGCGTGCAATAGCTGGGTCCAGCGTGGTGATGGTCACCGCGACGATGGCTTGCTGTTTTGCCGCCATCGGCGCCAGCAGGTCAATATCGCGCTCCACCAGCGAAGATTTGGTGATGACGGCGACCGGGTGTTCGCATTCCTGCAATACCTGCAGCACGCGCCGTGTCAGTTTCAGTTCGCGTTCGCAAGGCTGGTAGGCATCGGTATTGACGCCCAGCGCGATGCCGCTAGGGACATACGATGCCTTGGCCAGTTCCCGCCGCAGCAGTTCCGGCGCGTTGACCTTTGCGTAGATCTTGCTTTCAAAATCCAGGCCGGGCGACAGGCCCAGATAGCTGTGCGTGGGCCGCGCAAAGCAGTAGATGCAGCCATGCTCACAGCCGCGATACGGGTTCAGCGATATGCTGAAGGGAATGTCCGGAGACTGGTTGCGCGTGAGGATGGTTTTGGCGGTTTCTTCCAGCACCTGGGTTTTCCAAGGGCGGGGTGCATCGGTTTCAGCGCTGTCGCTACTGTCATCGATGACCTCGCGGTCAGACCAGTCGTCATAGAATTTTTCCCGCGCATGGACTTCATAGCGGCCCTGCATATTGCTGACCGCGCCGCGCCCCTTTTGCGCCCTGAGCATGGGCACTAGCGGTTGCGGTTCGATGTCTTCGGGGAGAGGGTGCTTGGGCATTATGAACCTAGAATACTGTATGTATGTACAGTATTCTAGGTTTGTTTGAATTGGATATCAAGCCCGGCAAAGGGGTTTACTTCGATTGCTACATTGGCAATATCTTTGTCGATGTTCCTTCAGCGCCCGAGCCCGACAAGGGGCAGAACTCTCAGGCCTTCGTCTTCTTCGACGATTTTGACTTTGCCGAGACATTCAGGGCGATCGCTTCCAGGATCAGCGCCCTGAAGGCGGAGGCATCGATTTCCTCGCCTTCGTGAATGTCGATCGCGCGGCGTACATTGCCATCGAGACTGGAGTTGAACAGGTGGGCCGGATCTTGCAGCGACGCGCCCTTGGCGAAGGTAAGCTTGACGACTTTCTTGTAGGACTCGCCGGTGCAAATGATGCCGTCATGCTCCCACACCGGCGTGCCCATCCACTTCCAAGTTTCGACGACATCCGGGTCTGCTTCCTGGACAAGCTTGCGCATCCTGCCCAAGGTTGCACCGCGCCAGTCTCCCAGTTCGGCGATTTTGTTTGTGATCAGTTCCGATGCAGGTTGCGTTTCGCTTGCTTCCGGTTTTTTCATGTGTTCTTCCTGGATTTTCCAGTGATATTGCCATGTAAACGATTTACTTGAACGCCTCGTCCGTTACTGCATCCGCCTGCGGTTTCCACTGCAGGGAATAGTAGCTGCCCCTGTCCCGCGCCCATGGGTCGAACACGTTGACCACGTCGTCCAGTTCCGTCGCCAGTTCGGGCGTGGTGCGCAGCAGGATGCGTTTCAGCGGCGACATCTCGACGACATGGCCGTTGGAGGGCCGCCTTTCCATGACCTTACCGTCCGGCCCGTTCTGGTTGACCCAGCTGACGCCGAACTTGCTATAAAACTCAGGACGGAAGCTGGACGTGAAGAAGCGGTCGCTGAACAGGCGGCGCGAGGCGTTCAGGATGAAGACCTGGAACTGGGTTTCCGAAATTGCAAAGCCCTGGGGCCGTGTGAACTCCGATAGCCAGCCGACTATTGTATCGACATCTTCTATATTGTCCACCATGCTGCCGTTGCGGTTGCCGAGGCAGTCGTTGATCGGCGCCTTGTCGTCGTCCAGCTGGCTGGTGGTGATGATCTTGGCGGCATCGCAGCGGTGCTGGCCGTACACTTCCCTCAGCAGGCCGACCAGGCGCTCCTGTTCCTTGCGTTCGGGCGAATTGGCGGGCAGGCGCTGGTCGACAAAGTCTTCATAACTGGTCAGCTGTTTGAGACCGTACTGGCGGCGGAATTCGTTAAAGCGCGGCACGCCGCGCTCGCGGTCGCGCAGGATGTCCAGCGCAGCAATGTCGATCTTCTGCGTCGCAGTCTGCAGGCGCGGCAGCGTGATGTTCTGCATGAACTGCGGCGTATTCTGCAATGTCAGCAAACCCAGGCGCTGGCGGCCCATGGACAGCGCCCAGTTGGCCAGGCCGCGTTCATCCATGGCGGCCGTGGCCTTGCCGCGGAAGGTTTCTATTACCGGGATCTTGTTGCGGATCACGTTGGGGTCTTTATCCCATTCACGGTATTCGATCAGGTCGGGCACCAGCGCGTGCAGGCGATAGACGGAGACGAATTCTTCCGGGAAGTTAAAGGGCGAGCCGAAGTGGTTGACGCCGCCGTTGACATGCTGCGGGTTCTTCAGGTCCCAGATGTCGGTCTTGGCGGGATCGTATAGCGCAAAGACTGCGTCGTCGGAATATACGATGCTGCCCAGGCCGAAGATGCCGGGCCCGGAAGCAAAGGCCGAGTACCATTGCGTGGCCTTCTTGGCCTCGGTGGATTTGCCGAAATTGTTGACAACGATTTTTTCCAGCGCGGCGGCAACAATGTCATGCCCTTGCAGCAGGCCGTGCCAGTTGGAATTCATCGCCAGGTACAGCGGCTCGTCGTACAGCAGTTGCGGCGTCCATTCGGTGGTATGGATCTTGGCAATCTCGGCCGAAACCACCAGCCTGCCGATTTCAAACAGTTCATCTGCCGTCACGTCGCGGTAGCGGATGATGCGGTCCGGCTGGGCCGGGCTGCGCAGGCCGGAATCGGCATCCGGCGTGTTGGCGGCCTGCCTGCGGAAGCCATCGACGAAGGCATTATGTTCGCGCGTAAACAGGTTGTGGTAAAAGCTGATGCCTATGCTCCAGTTGTCTGGGAAAGCGGCTGCTTCCTGCCCAGACCATTGGGGGTTGATCGGGTCGCCCGGCTGGAACACAGGCAGATAGCCCAGTTTCTCGCCATCGCCGGCGCGGCTGCCTACCGGCCGTAGCAGGAAGCGGGCGCGGTCCGCCGGATCGCGCTTGACGCGCTGGCGCGATACTGCGTCGTAACCGTATAGCTGCGATGCATCCCACCAGGCGGTTACTTTATTGCTGGTGGTTTTGTAGGCGCGGCTAAGGTATTCCTTACCACCGGCCTGGAAGGTGGCCGGGTCGCTGTCCTGCGCGATATAGCCCTTGTCTATCCTGTCGTCGGGACGGCAGCCGAGTTTGGCGATTTCATCCGGCGTCAGCGGCACGTCGGTGACGCCGTTGCGGTCCGTTACTCGTTTCGTGCTGCAGCCCACCGGTATCATTGCCGCGTCGTTGTGGCCTTCTTCCAGGTGCGAGAACCAGTCATGCGTCATGAACTGTATCCAGTATGCCGCGAGCACATTGAAGAAAGGGGCTTTTTTATAATCGCAGTTGGCCTCGGCCGAGTAGCCGGGCAAGCCGAAGCCTTCATTGCATTTGGCCGGGTCGCTCTGTTCACGTGTCAGCAGCTTGCGGCTGATCAGCTGCGGGTCCGGTGTCATCAGCGTCAGCCTGTCGTTATGGCGATTGCGCGCGGTGTCGTTCTTGCCCAAGTCGGGAAAGGTGGCGTCAAACTGCACGTTGCGCGCGAATGGCTGGCCGGTGGAACCCATGACGGGGTTGAACAGGTCGTTGCAGCTGCCGTCCAGATTGCGGAAGCGGATCTGTTCTCCATTGCATATCTGTTCGCCGGCGCCGCCTGCCTGCGCATAGTAGGGATGGCCGGGCGGCAGCCGCATCGCCGGCCAGCGCTTGATCGCCTGGCCGTCCACGCCGTCGAGCCCTCGCACATAATCGGCAAAAGTGCCGCTGTTGTCGAACAGATTCAGCTTGACCAGCTCCATGCGCTGGTATTCCAGATCCAGCAGCGCGCCATCTATGCCTCGGCCGTTGCGCGACAGGTGGGGACCGACTGCGGTGGTGCCGGGCGACAGTGTGCTGCCGTCGCCCGTGGCCCAGTAGTTGGACCAATCGGTGTAAGGGGTCTTGCGGAAAATGAGCGCATGCTCGCCGCCACGGCATTCGGCAGTGGCTTCCTGCACCTTGCCGAGGAAGCGCTCGGTGCGGTCGGAGGCGATGGGCCGAAAGCCGTCTGCTGCCATCTGCGTGCAGGAGATGGAATCCTTGGCGGCATCGCCTATGCCGTGCGACGTCACACAGCCGGCGATGGAAAGGACGGTAAACAGGCAGATCAGGCCAATCAGGCCGGCGAGTGTTCGCATGCTATTTCTCCTTGAAAACAATCAGGGACGAAGCAACAACGGTAGCTACAGTAAAAGAAGGGAGGGGGCCGCCGGCCTCATGGGAGCGGCGTGTTGTACCAGCGGCGCCTCAACAGGCAGGGCGCCGGGAAGAGGTGTTTTAACAGTATATATAAACCGATAAAATTAGCAAAAATATATTTATTGGTGTTGCGGAAGTGCTTCAGCCGTTTGTATTTGCTCCAGCGGCAGCTCAAAGAAGAATTGCGAACCCAGGCCGGCGGTAGAGCGGAAGCCGATGGTGCCGTGCATGTGTTCGATGATGGTCTTGCAGATGTTCAGGCCCAGGCCGGTGCCGCCTTTTTTCTTGGTGTTGGAGCTGTCTACCTGTGTGAACTTCTGGAAGATCTTGTCGTGGAAATCCGCCGGGATGCCACTGCCGTAATCTGCCACCGTCACCTTGACGGTGCTGCCCTTGTTTTCCACCAGCACCTCCACTTCGCCGCCGGTTTCCGAAAACTTGATGGCGTTAGACAGCAGATTGGCCAGCACCTGCGCGAAGCGGTCGCGGTCCACCTTCACGCTCAGGTCTTCGCCGGCATCGCGGAAGTTCACATGCACGCCATACTGGCCGGCAAAGCCTTCGCCGGCGGAAATGGCGTCTGTGATCAAGCCATTCAGCGGGCTGGACTTGAGGTCGAACTCCATGTTGCCCGACTCTATTTTTTCTATATCCAGGATATCGTTGATCAGCCGCACCAGCCTGTCCGCATTGCGTAGCGCTACCGTCAGCAACTCCCTGGCCTTGGGAGCCACTTCGCCGGCCACGCCGCCGACGATCAGCTTTAGCGCGCCGTTGATGGATGTCAGCGGCGTGCGCAGTTCATGGCTGACGGTGGACACGAACTCGTTCTTCATCGCTTCCACCCGCTTGCGGTCGGTGATGTCGAAGGTCATCGCATAAAAACCTTCTACTGCGCCCTTGCTGTCCTTGGCAGGGATGTAGTTGAACTGGTAGTTGCGCTGGTTACCGGCGATGCCTTCCATCTCGAATGACACCGTTTCTCCGCGCAGCGCCGCCTCTATATGCGGCAGCAATGCTGCGTAGATCTTGTCGCCGCTGATTTCCTTCAGCGTCATGCCCAGCATGCGGTCCGGCGCCACGCCGAACACGCTGGTGGCGTGCGCATTGACAAAGACGTAGCGCTGCCCGGCGTCGATATAGGTAATGATGGAGGGAAGGTTGTCCGTGATGGCCTGCAGCCTGAGCTGCGTGCCTTGCTGCTGCTTCAGCGCCGTTTCGAGTTCCCTGGCCTTGTCTTCGATTTCGCGGGTGCGCTCGGCAACAGTGGACTCCAGGTTTTCATTCATCTTGCGCAAGGCCTGCACATGCTGCTCTTCATTGGCCACCATTTGCGCCAGCGCCATCGACAGCACATGCGCTTCATGGAAGGTATTGACGACAGGAATTTGCTGGCCGGTCTGGCCATTGCCGCGTTTTTCTATCGCAGCGCTAAGCTGGTTCAGCGGCTCCGCCAGCCGGCGCGCCAGCAGTGCGGCAATGCCGGCCAGCAGCAAACCCAGTCCGCCGCCCAGCAGCAGGATGTTCTGGCGCAGCTGGCGCGATGCGGCCAGCGCCACTGCCTCCGGCTGGCGCACCAGGATGCTCCATTTCAGGCCGGGGCGGTCCTTGGCACGGCCGGTCTGGGAATAGCCTGTCAGGTAATTATTGCCGTCAGGCCAGCGCTCCGTCACCGCGCCGGTCTGGCCCGAGCGCGACAGCTCCATGCTGTGCGACATCACCTTTTTTTCTTCCAGCGCCTTGGGGCCGAGGATGACGGTGTTGTCTTCGCGTACTACCATGATCTCGACTGCATACTGGCTGTCGGTCGGCGCCAGCAGGTTTTTCGCCAGGTCGCGGGCCCATCCCCAGCTCAGATGCACGCCCATGATGCCGCGCTTGGCGCCGTCAGAACGGTAGACGGGGATCGCCACGTCGACAAAACGCCAGGGGTCGGCACTGTAAGGTAATTTTTTCTCCAGCAGCAATGCCGGATGGTAGTCGCCCGCATACAGGCCCAGCTTGCCGCTCTTGAACCACGGGCGTTCGCTGACATCCTGGCCTTCCAGAAGGCCTTGCGTGGATGCGAAGACTTTGCCGTCCGGGTTGGCCAGGCCTATCCATGCGTAGGAGGGGAAGGTTTTTTGCAGGTTGTCCAGGATGCTGCCCACTTCCTTGGGATCCCTGGCATCCTTGACCTGGCTAAGCTGCGCCAGCAATTGTACGTCGCCTACCGCTTTCTGCATGACCAGGTCCAGCGAATCGCGCATCTGCCATGACAGCTGCTGCAGCCGCTGACGGGCTTCTTTTTGCGCATAATCGACCGCAAAATGGTCGACCATAAATAGCAGGGCCAGGACGATGACAATCACGGTCGAGCAGATGCTGATGGTCAGCAGTGTGGTCAGCCGCGGCAGCAAGGAGGGATTTCTGGAAGGCATAGGGTGTTGGACTTATTTAAAGGAGACGGTCCCGGCGGTGTGGCTCAAGCGCAAAGCTGCCAGCCTCTTCGGCGTCGTCGCATTACCTTAATTAGCTGAGTCAATGGAGCTAGCTGATGTTTACCATCCCACGTTTGCCTGCAATATAAAGTACGTTTCCTGGCGCTATCACTAATTTCTAACAGGATAGTGCAGTTTGACGCCCCTCTGCCATGTTGATCGTGAGAAATATAAAAATATTTTGCAAATTTTCATCAAGCCTTGTCGAATTCCAGTTGCTTCTTTCGTCGTACCTGTAGATGCTGCGGAAGGCAGGCCCACGATCGTTTTCATTCGAGCTTGCCGGGTGCATGCATCATCCGATTTACAACAGGCCGGCATAAGGCGGCCACACTCACTCCAAGGAGACAACCATGAGCAATTCGCAAGTCAAACCGATTCCTGAAGGCATGCATTCCATTACACCGCACCTGGTATGCGCCGGCGCCTCCGATGCAATTGAATTTTATAAAAAAGCCTTTGGCGCAGTGGAAGTGGCCCGCATTCCCGCGCCCGAAGGCAAGCTGATGCATGCTGCAGTCAAGATAGGGGATTCCGTGGTGATGCTGGTGGATGAATTCCCACAATGGAATTCCTTTGGCCCTTTGCACCTGAAAGGATCGCCGGTCACCGTGCACCTTTATGTGGAAGATGTGGATGCAACCTTTGCTCAGGCAGTCGCTGCCGGCGCCACGGTAAGGATGCCGGTTGCCGACATGTTCTGGGGCGACCGCTTCGGCGCGCTGACCGATCCCTTCGGCCACCAATGGTCGGTGGCGACCCATACCCGCGACATGTCGCCGGAAGAAATGCAGGCAGAAATGCAGAAGCAGACGCCCGGCTGCGCCTGAGCCGGCTCTTTCCGCAGACCGATCAACAGAGAAAACGGAGGAAACAATATGCGATTCATGATCATTATCAAGGCCGACAAAAACACTGAAGCCGGCGTCATGCCGGACGAAAAACTGCTGACTGACATGGGCAAGTACAATGAAGAACTGGTCAAGGCCGGCATCATGCTGGCCGGCGAGGGCCTGCATCCCAGTTCCAAGGGCGCGCGAGTCAGGTTCTCGGGCAGCAAGCGCGACGTCGTGGACGGTCCTTTCACTGAAACCAAGGAATTGATCGCCGGCTTCTGGCTGTGGCAGGTCAAGTCCAGGGAAGAAGCCATAGAATGGGTCAAGCGTTGCCCCAACCCTACTGGCGAAGAATGCGAAATCGAAATACGCCAGGTGTTTGAAGCCGAAGATTTCGGCGAAGAGTTCACGCCGGAACTCAGGGAGCAGGAAGAACGCCTGCGCAACCAGATGTCGGCGTCGCAGTCGCATTAGTAGAAGCGGGAAGAAGCGGGCGAATCGCGGATGCTGAAAATGATTGGCATTGCGGCCATCGTGCCGGTGGTTTCCATCGCTTTAACCCAGCCTCGCCTACATCAAGGCCGTAACTAAGAAATAGGGGAGGGCGGTGGTGGTAAACTGAGGTTTACCATTCCGCCGCACTTCTTGAACCCATTCCCATCGTGACTACCTCTCCCATCCACCGCAGCATCGAAGCCGTCTGGCGCATGGAGTCGGCGCGCATCATTGCGTCGCTGGCACGCATGCTGCGCGACGTCGGTGTGGCGGAAGAGCTGGCGCAGGATGCGCTGGTGACTGCGCTGGAGCAGTGGCCGCGTACCGGCGTGCCGGACAACCCGGCTGCGTGGCTGATGACGGCGGCAAAAAATCGGGCACTGGACAAGCTGCGGCGTAGCCGCATGCTGGAGCGCAAGCATGAGGAGCTGGGCCATGAGCTGGAGTTACAGCAGCAGATGGCGCCGGTAGAAGCTGACATCCGGCTGGGCGGCGACTTGGTCGACAACATTGATGACGACCTGTTGCGCCTGGTTTTTATTGCCTGCCATCCTGTACTGTCGCCCGAGGCGCGGGTGGCGCTGACGTTGCGCCTGCTGGGCGGCCTGACGACGGACGAGATTGCGCGCGCCTTCCTGGTGCCGGAGCCCACGGTGGCGCAGCGTATCGTGCGCGCCAAGCGCACGCTGACCGAGGCGCGAGTTCCTTTTGAAGTGCCGCGCGGGCCCGAGCTTGCCGCGCGCATTGCTTCTGTGCTGGGTGTGGTTTACCTGATCTTTAACGAAGGTTATTCTGCCACCGCGGGCGACGACTGGATGCGGCCTGCGCTGTGCGACGAGGCCCTGCGGCTGGGCCGCATACTGGCCGAACTGGCGCCGCAGGAAGCGGAAGTGCATGGCCTGGTCGCGCTGATGGAAATCCAGGCTTCCCGTTCGCGCGCCCGCACTGGACCGGCGGGGGAGCCGGTTTTGCTGTTGGAGCAAAACCGCGCCCGCTGGGACCGCTTGCTGATACGGCGCGGCTTTGCCGCGTTGCAGCGGGCAGAAGAGCTGGGCGGTGCGCTGGGCCCGTATGCGCTACAGGCCGCGATTGCTGCCTGCCATGCGCGCGCGCTGACCGCCGAGGCGACGGACTGGCAGCGTATCGCTGCACTGTATGACGCATTGGCGCAGCTCGCGCCTTCGCCCGTGGTTGAGCTGAACCGGGCAGTGGCGCTGGCGATGGCTTTCGGGCCTGCAGCAGGGCTGGAGCTTGCGGACCAACTGCTGTCTGAACCTGCGTTGAAAACCTACCATCTGCTGCCTGCCGTGCGGGCAGACCTGTTGGCCAAGCTGGGCCGCACAGCAGAAGCGCGGGTGGAGTTTGAGCGCGCGGCGTCCCTCACGCGCAATATGCGTGAGCGCGAACTGCTGCTGAGCCGGGCGCAGGCCTGCCTGCAGGGGCCCTGAAACAGTTACTCCCTTCTACATCGGCGGCTTTATCGCGGCACACCGCTGCCGTTCCATGGGCTTCTCGCCTCTTCTGCATTGCACAAAACCCACAAAATTAAGCCTCTGCGCTTGTTCTGCCGGGCCTCCGTGCAGATATTGCACATGGATATTGCTATGCAAACTTTTCCATGGCAGCATACATGCTGTAATGAAACAGTCACATTCTGGAAGCGTGCACCACGAAGGATCGCCGCTATGTCCGGATAGAGAAATCAGGCCGCAAGATGCACCGTTAAGGAGCAGCTTGCGGCCTTGTATATGGTAGGGAGTGGTAACGAATGGAAGCGAATGTAGCGAGGTGAACGGTATCCGGTGTTCGGTTTTTAATTAGGAACGATATGAAGAAGGTAGTGCAAAACGAAATGAGAAAATTTTGTGTCCTGCTGTTCAGTTTATTCTGCGTAACTATGCTGGCAAGCGGCTGCCAGAAAAAGCCGCCCCAGGAAGACCCTGTCGCTCCGGCAGCGCCCGCGTCGCAGGCAGAAGCATCCCGGCCGACTGGGCTGGTGAAGAATGCGGTCCGCCATACCGACCAGACCGCCGACGTGACCAAATGGATGGATCAGGCTTCCACCAAAACCGCCGCCCAGCTTGCCGCGGAAGAGAAGCAGGCCAAGGAAGCAAAAGCGGCACAGGATGCAAAACTGGCGCAAGATGCCAAGGCCGCGAAGACCGCCACTGCGCAAGCGCCTGCCGTGCATGAGGCGGCAAAGCCGGCCGCTGCCGCCGCGCCGCCTCCTCAGGTGGTAACGCCCAAGGTGGTGGAGGTTGCCGCATCTTCGTCCACTGCGCCGGCAGCAGCTGCACCCAAGCCTGCCGCCCCGGCGCCTGCAGTTGCTGCTGTTGCAGCGGCCGAGCAGAATGTGCTGAAGCTCTTGTCCAGCAGCCAGCCCAGTTTCCCTGGCCTTGCCGCGCGTGCCGGCCTGACTGAAGGCGTGGTCAGTGCCCGTATTCATGTCGATACCGGCGGCAACGTGTCGCATGTGGACATCCTCAAGGCTGTTCCTGCCAAATACTTTGACAAGGAAGTCATCGCGGCTGCATCGGCGTGGAAATATGCGCCGATTTCCAGTCCGCAGACCAAGGTGCTGGAGTTCCACTTCAAGCTGGATAACTAGTAGCACTTTTAGCGATGCCGGCCCGGTGCGGTCCTGCTGCACCGGGGCGCATCAGGTTTCTTTCCTCTCCTGCCGGATGCCAGACCAGATATTGGTATAAAGAATTTCATCGCTGCCTGGGCAAAATCGGGAATTTTGATTCATACTTATGTCCTCTATGAATTGATAGGATGGCGGTCATGGCAATCTCCGATGAAACGATGGCAAAGCTGGATCCCAAGGCCTTGCAAGACTTTGTGGACGGCAAATGGGACAGGGAAATCGTCCCCAATCTCACCAGCTATATAGAAATTCCCGCAAAAAGCCCGATGTTCGATGCAGCATGGGAGCAGAACGGCTATATCGACAAGGTAGTGCGCGATGCCGCCGACTGGATACGCGCGCAAAAAGTGCGCGGCCTGACGCTGGAGCTGATCAGGTTGCCTGGCCGCACGCCGGTGCTGTTTTTTGAAGTACCTGCCAATGGTCCTGCGGGAGCCGATACCGTATTCATGTACGGCCATCTGGATAAGCAGCCCGAGTTCAGCGGCTGGCGCAACGGCTACGGTCCATGGACACCCAAATATGTGGACGGCAAGCTGTATGGCCGCGGCGGCGCGGATGACGGCTATGCTGTTTATGCTGCGCTGACAGCAATCCAGGCGCTGGATGCACAAGACCTGCCGCGCCCGCGCTGCGTGGGCCTGATAGAAACCTGCGAAGAATCCGGCAGCTACGATCTGCTGCCGTATATCGATGCGCTGAAGCCGCGCCTGGGCGACGTGTCGCTGGTGGTTTGCCTGGATTCCGGTGCCGGCAACTACGACCAGCTATGGCTCAGCACTTCGCTGCGCGGCGCGATCAGCGGCTCACTGGAAGTGCAGGTGCTGGAAGAGGGCGTGCATTCCGGCGAGTCCAGCGGCGTCATACCTTCCACTTTCCGTATCATGCGCCAGTTGATTGACAGGCTGGAAGACAGCAAGACCGGTCGCCTGCTGCCGTCCAGTTTCCATTGCGAAGTCCCGGCAGAACGCTTGAAACAGGCGCAGCAAACTGCAGCGATCCTCGGTGATGAAGTGTGGAAAAACTATCCATGGTCCTGCGGTGCGGACGGCAATTCCGTATTGCCGATGGTGGACGATCCGCTGAAGGCGCTGATCAACCGCACCTGGAACCCGACATTGTCCGTTACCGGCGCAGAAGGTCTGCCGCCACTGGCCGACGCCGGCAATGTGCTGCGTCCGCGCACTGCATTCAAATTGTCGATACGCCTGCCGCCGCTGGTGGAGGCCGTGCCCGCAGTAGAAGAATTGAAGAACCTGCTGGAAGTGGATCCTCCTTACAATGCCAAGGTGATTTTCAAGCCCAGCCCGGGTTCTGCAACCGGATGGAACGCGCCGATCACGCAGCCCTGGTTGTCCAGCGCGCTGGACCAGGCCTCCAATCAATATTTCGGCGCACCTTGCGGCTATATCGGTCAGGGCGGCACGATACCGCTGATGAACATGCTGGAAAAAGGCTTCCCGAAAGCGCAGTTCATGGTCTGTGGCGTGCTGGGCCCCAAATCCAATGCACATGGCCCAAATGAATTCCTGCACGTCCCGTTCGGCAAGAAGCTGACTGCGGCAGTGGCGCAGGTCATTTCTTCCGCGGCGTTAAAAGAAGAGGGCTGATGTCTACGGCGGCGCGGGCGGATGCCTGCGCCGCTTTTGTTTTCTCCCCACATTTTCCCTGCTGGTTTTCTCTTATTTTTTCGGCGGCGGTGCCGAAAAAATAGAGCGCATTGCGCGCAATTTTCCTCCCCTCACGAGTTGTCGCGGCTAATCCACAAGTCGCAGTTAGCGTCCACTCTCGTTCTCGCTCCCATCTATTAAAGCGCGCTGTACAAGTGGCCAGCACGTCTATACATGCGCGTATGTATTTGCGAATAATTTATTCAAACATGTATTGAATAATAATTCATTTGCGAATAAAATGAATTCATCAGTCCACGCAATCGCAGTGTCCTTATCAACCCCTCAGTGAGTAATGATGAACGAATCCGGATACAAAAAACCCTTGCACGACAGTCACAAGGCAGTTCTCGGCGCCATCCTGGCCTATACCGAAAAATACCGCATCGCGCCAGCAGTCAGGGATATTGCCGATGTCGTGCACAAAGCCCCGAACGCGGTAGTGGAAAGCATCCTGGCATTGGAAAAGGCAGGCCATATCACCTGCCTGTCGCGCGGCGGCAGACGCATTTCGCGCGGCATATTGATCAACGCCGGCGCGGACCAGGCAGCCAGGTAGTGAAGCGCCATGTGTAGGTTGGGCTAAGGCCTCATCAGCCCAGCACTCAGCCCTCGCAGATCAGCAGCGCCGGCATGCAAGGAAGGTTGGGCTGATAACCAATTTGCCCAAGCTACGAAACTGGCCCAACCAACAAAACGACGGCCATAGAACGAAGGAATCTACATGCAAAGAGCACACCAACCCACGCTTAGCCAGCAGCGCACAGCGCAGGAGCAGCAGGCGGAACAGACGGAGATCATCCACCACTGGCTCAGCCAGTGGGCGCACTGGATGCGCAACAACGCTGCCGAGATCCGGCGCGATGTCGGCTACGGCCATGCCACCGTGGAAGGCAAGCAAATGATCACCAACTACTCCACCGCCGAAGATGACGGCACGCTGATCTGGGACCTGCGCCGCGAAAAGACCGTACTCGATGTCGATGCATTGCTGGGCGACCTGAAGCTGCAGATGCCCTGGACCTGGTGGGCCATCTGCCACCGGCACGGCCTGGCCACAGTGTGGAAGTTCCCGCGACTGGATCCGGAAGACGCGTACTGGAATGCGGTGGAAGAAATGGCTTTGCTGGTGGAGGAAAGGGGCTTGGTGCTGTAAGTATGAATGAATTTGCCGTATCGGCGTTTTTGCCAGAGTTATTCGCCTTGACGCCTCCTTAGACGCAATGGTCATCCGGTCCCCTACCGTTTGCTAATTCGGACGAAGAAAGCATTTACGATGCGATAGAAAATTGGGAGGGCATACCAGGCAAGCCTTCGCTGCCTGTAGGCGATGACGGCGGCGGCAACCAGATTTACCTTGCCTGGGATACGGATGCGCCGTCGGTGTGGATTTGCCTGCACGATGAAAATGAAGCTCGCGTTAAAATTGCCAACAGCTTTGAGGAATTTATCGACAAACTGTTCCTCGATGAAGGCCTACTGGATTGAAAGCAATGAATAATGAATAGATACGAAGGAAAGCCTTTTCTGCGGTTGTTGGAATGCTATATCCTTTCCGCTATCGGACATTTGGATGAAGGGCAGAGGGCTGCCTTACAGGCGATGGAACCAAAGCTGGCCGGTGTCTATCAGACCGGCGGCACCTGGCTGGAAATAGTAGGCGATCAAATGGATTTTCCTGAGACCTTGCCGCAAAAAATCCGTGAAATCTGGGAGAGCAACCTTGCCAAAGCCAGGCAAAGCGGTATGCCGGTTGATCCTACGGAATTTGCGATGGCGTTTGTGGATCAAAATTTTCCAGATATCGGCTAAGAGTTTTTACAGCGCTGATAATGCAATTTCCATCGGTGGAAAATCTTTGAGAATGGATCGTCAGGATCGAAAAAAAGCCGGATTTGCAAACCCGGCTTTTTCATGTGTAAAACAGCTTGGATGATCAATCCTGCTTCTGATCTGCCGCAAACACCGCACCTGGCAACACGCGGGCAGCCAGCTTGTGGTTGGTTTTGAGCAGATCCACTTCGTCACCCAGCACATTGGCGGCTTCGTTCAGGATCACATCCTTGGCATCCTTGCGCGCTTTTTCCGCAGCCAGGTCGGCTGTCAGGTTACGCTCATTTGCCTGCAGGCCGTCATCCTGGTCGGACTTATCCTTGCCGCCGTTGGCCTTGTCGCGCAGCTTGGTCTTGGCTTCCTGGGCATCGCGTTCCTTGCGGCGGTCTGCTTCATTCAGTGAGATCAGGTTTTTCTTGCGCTGTGCCGTTGCTTCCTTGACGTCTTCCAGCAGGTACTGGAAGTCTTTTTCCTTGGAGATGCGCGCTTCATAACGCATCTGCAGCAGCGGCAGCATGTCAGTCAGGTCGCCGGTGGGTTTGTAGTCCGCTGGTTTGATCTGCACCCATGCCAGTGCATTGTCGTAACTGGATTCGCCGAAGCTTTCCGTGTCGGAGATCACCGGGAAGTTGATATCCGGTGAGACGCCGCGCAGCTGCGTGGTGCCGCCGTTGATGCGGAAGAACTGGGCCACGGTCATTTTCAGCTCGCCGAACTTAGGCTTGTCGCTCTGCGCGATCTGGTCCAGATCCACCATGGTCTGCACGGTGCCCTTGCCGAAACTGGGTTCGCCGATGATCAGGCCGCGGCCGTAATCCTGGATCGCCGCTGCGAAGATTTCCGATGCCGATGCGGAGCCGCGGTTGATCAACACGCCCAGCGGCCCATTCCACACCACACCGGCGCTGCTGTCGCTTTCCACGCTGACCTTGCCTTGCGAATTACGCTGCTGTACCACGGGACCCTTGCCGATGAACAGGCTGGTCAGTTCCACCGCCTCGTTCAGCGAGCCGCCGCCGTTGTTGCGCAGGTCGATCAGCACGGTATCGACCTTGTCTTTTTTCATTTCTTCCAGCAGGCGTGCCACGTCGCGAGTGGCGCTCTTGAAGTCTTTGTCGCCCTTGCGGCGTGCATCAAAATCCTGGTAGAAGGTTGGCAGCGAAATCACACCGACCTGGCGCGTGGTCGTGCCGGTCTTGACTTTCATGATCGTTTTTTTCGCCGACTGCTGCTCCAGCGTGATCTTGTCGCGCACCAGCACGACATTCTTGTGTTTGCCGTCCGGACCGGCATCTGCCGGCAGCACGTCAAGCTGTACCTTGGAAGCCTTGTCGCCGCGGATCAGTTTCACCACGTCGTCGATGCGCCAGCCCATGACATCGGTCAATGTGCCTTTTTCACCCTGGGCCACGCCCACGATGCGGTCGCCCACTGCCAGCTTGCCGGAAGAAGCCGCCGGGCCGCCAGGCACCAGCTCGCGGATTGTTGTGTATTCATCGCGTTCCTGCAGCACCGCGCCTATGCCTACCAGCGACAGCTTCATCGCAATGTCGAAATCTTCCGACGCTTTGGGGCCGAGGTAGTTGGTATGCGGCTCTATCGACATCGCATACGCATTCATGAAGACCTGGAATACGTCGTCGCTCTTCATCTTGTAGACGCGCGAGATGGAGGTGTCGTAGCGCTTGTCCAGCGTGTCGCGGATGGATTTGTCATCCTTGCCGGCCAGCTTCAGGCGCAGCCAGTCGTTCTTGACGCGCTTGCGCCACAGGTCATTGATTTCCGCCTCTGATTTCGGCCACGGTTCTTTTTCACGCGTGATTTCGTAACTTTCCTGCTGATCAAAAGTAAAACCCTGTTTTAGCAGGCTGCGCGCATAGGTCAGGCGCTCCACCGTGCGTTTTTCGTACAGGTTGAACATCAGGAAGGGGATATTCAGGTCTTCGCTGTAGATCGCGTCATCCAGCTTGGTGCGCGCGGCAGAAAACTGGTCCACGTCTGCCTGCGTGAAGAATAATTTTTCCGGGTCCAGCGACTTTAGGTAGCGGTCGAAAATCTTTTCCGACATCGCATCATCGAGCGGCATGGGCTTGTAATGGAAGCGGGTGAGGAAATTTGCCGACAGGTTGGCGGCCTGGGATTGTTGCTGCAACGGCATCAGTAGCGGCGGCGCGGCGGGTTCCAGTGCAAACGCCTGAGTACCCATGGCAAGTGCCAGCGCGATCCATAACAGTTTCTTCTTCATGCACAATCTCCAAAAATGTTCAGCCAAGTATATATATTAGCTGCGCAGAAGCCAATTCAAGTTCAACAGAAAATTTTGTTTCAATGATTTACAAAAGTGCGGCTTTTGTGAAGCTTCATGTGAAGTTTTTGTAACGAAGCCCGCCACGATTGATGAAACAAGTTCTATCTCATTTAACCACGCATCCGCTTTGCAGGTATTTGGACAGGTAAAGCGCGGGGTAAGTTCAGTCGATTTGGTGAGGATGGCTAAAGAGATGAACTTTTTAGCAGCCGAGAACGTTTATTGGCTAAATGGTATGCGGGGCCTATTTATATGTTCATCCCTATCCATATGACAGTTTCGGTGGACAGCGCGACCACCGGCATGATCAGTCTGGGCCAGAACCGGCTTGCAAACAGATGAGACGCTGACAGATCATGATGCATCCGCTCCTCATCAATGATTGTGCTTATGGCAGTAACCGCCTCGGCATCGAGGTCCTGCAAGTGCTGCAATTGCAGGTTCAGATGCCTGAGCACGACGCTTTCGACAGCGACAGTCGTTGCCGCGATGGCGTTACTTCCAAACAGTGCGGTAATGACTCCCAGTGCATAGCCGCCGATTCCGCATAGCCAGTAGCTTCTGCAACGCGAAAGGCCTCGACGCTGTAATTCGGCCGAAAATATAGCCCGGTGGCCTTGCTCATGTGCTCTGAATTCGCGCAACTCCACGCACAGCTTAGGTGCTGTGAGCCGGCTAACAAGAATCTGGCCTGAATAAATACTGATAGCGCCATGTTCGCCTGCGTGGTTCACTTTAATAATGCGGTCTCCCGGGTTTTTCGGGCGGAGATCGAACGGCATGATCATCTTTCATTTAGGTTTTGATTCATCATGCCGTAGGCTTGCCATTAAATCAATCTTGGGGCGAAGCTACCCCCGGCGATCACCGTCAAACCGTATAGTCGGATAGTGTAGAATGCCTGTCCCTGATCGCCCTGAAAAAGCGGTTGTGTGCAAAGGCAGGCTCCAAGTTTAAGCATGAAAGAAGAGAATGAACCTTGTTATCAATGAAGCGCTGCGCGCTTATATAGACCCGCTGACGCCGAATGAATATGCCGCGCTGGAACGCAGCATCCTGGCCGAGGGCTGCCGCGATGCGCTGGTACTGTGGGGTGAGATGCTGATAGACGGACATAACCGCTATGCCATCTGCCGCAAGCACGGGGTGGAGTTCAACACGGTGCAGAATACCAAGTTCAGCAGCATCGAAGACGTGCAGCTGTGGATGATAGACAACCACCTGGCGCGCCGCAGCGTGACCGATTTTCAGCGCGGCGCACTGGCGCTGCGCAAGAAGGAGATCATTGCCGCGCGCAATGCTGCGCAGCAGGACGCTCAGCCTGACGCTATTGCCCATGCCGCCAGCGCCACGGATGCTGCATCCGATGTTTCTGCAGGGGCCGCGGTAACCGGTCGCAGCACCCGCGAAGACCTGGCCCGGTCCGCAGGCATCAGCAGCAATACCATAGGCCAGATAGAAAAAATCCAGAAAACCGCTGCACCGGAACTGGTGGCCGCCGTCAGGGCCGGTACCATTTCCATCAATGCGGCGGCTGCCGTCGCCTCCTTGCCGGCTGAGGAACAGGCTGCTGCCGTCGCAGGCGGCAGGAAAGAGTTGCAGCAGGCTGCGAAGCAGGTGCGCGAAATGAAGGCGGCGAGCAAGCCGCCCAAGGCGCCGGCAGAGAATGCCGCAGCCGAAGCCGCCGAGCCCGTGGCGGCCGGCAGCCATGCAAATCAAGGCGGTGACGCCGGCAGCGATGGCGGCCATATTGCACAGCTGAACAGGAAAATAGGCGAGCTGAGCGCCGAAAACGCGGCACTGAAGGAGAAAGTGACCATGCTTACCGCAGCACTGGAGGAGGCGCGCAGGGTAGGCTGACCGGGCGCACAGGTTTTGTCTTACGGCAACAGATAGATGGCCAAAAATTAATGTAATGTCATCATCTCGTCACGTGAGCTATTTAGCATGATTTCAGTTTTCTCAACCCTGGAGTCTTTAATTATGCTGAATAAAAAGAAAGTGTCGCCTCGCTCGTTGAGTATCCTGATGGCAGTCGGCGGCGGTTTGCTGGTAGCGGCCTGCGGCGGTAGCGGCAATCCTGTGCCTTTCGGCACGCTGAATGCGCAACAGCCTTTGATTATCGGCCACCGCGGCCTGCCTGGCCTGTTTCCCGAAGAAACCCAGCCTTCGTATGAAGGCGCGGCCGATGCCGGCACCGACTCGCTGGAAACGGATTTGCACCTGACCAAGGATTGCAAGCTGGTTGCCCGCCATAACCCATGGCTGAGCGATAACACCAACGTAACCGACGTGGCCAAAACCAACGCTGACGTCGCTTCCCGCAAGCGCACCGTGCCCGGCGTGCTGGTCAATGTCAAATACACTGTCACCGCCGATAGCGGTCCCGCGCAGTACCTGAGCGATTTGACGAACCCTAACGATCCAAAGTCGGTACTGAAATCGCTGATCGTGGACGGTGAAGACCATACCAATGACTGGTCTATCACCGATTTCACGCTGGCTGAGCTGAAACAATGGTTTGGCGGCACGACCTACGATGCGCGCGACCAGCGCCCGACGGCGCTGAACGGCAAGTATCCTGTGCTGAGCTTCCAGGAAATCATCGACATCGCGCAAGCCAAGAGCAAGGCCAGCGGCCGCACGCTGTCGGTTTATCCTGAAGCCAAAAACCCGATCTGGAATAACGCCCAGGCAATCGCCAACGGTTGCGGCGCGCCAGGCAGCCATCCGCTGGAAGATGCGATGCTGAAGGCACTGAACGACAATGGCCTCAATAGCAAGGATGCGCCGGTATTCGTGCAGAGCTTCGACCCAGCGAGCCTGAAGTATTTCCGCTCCGCCGGCCTCAAAGCCAAAGTGGTGCAACTGGTTGACGGCAATGACGTCAATTACAAAACCGGCGAGATGATCTACAAGACCAACGACGTCTACAACTTCGTCGATGGCCGTCCTTACAGCTGGACGCTGGCAGGCGATGCGCGCTACTTCGGCGTGATGCTGACACCGGCAGGCCTGGCGGAAGTGAAAACCTATGCTGACGGCATCGGCCCATGGAAACCACAAGTCATGACGTGGAAAGTTGTTCCATTCAAGGACAAGAACGCCGACGGCACGCCTTACACAGGCTCGCTGGCAGACGTCAACAGCGTCACACCGACCACGCTGATCGCCGATGCACATAAGGCCGGCCTGTTCGTGCACAGCTACACTTTCCGCAATGAAGCCAAATATCTGGCGGGCATCTACAAGGGTGACCCAACGCCGGAATACCTGGACTTCTTCCGTGCCGGTATCGACGGCGTGTTTACGGATTTCAGCAACACAGGCGTCGCTGCAAGGGCTGCCTACCTGCGTGAGACGGGTCGTTAAGCGGGCGTCAATAGAATGTAAGATGCGCATTTCACACTGCATTGCACCGTAGCGTGATGACAAAAAAAGGGAGGCCTGCGCCTCCCTTTTTCTTTGTCTGTTTTTATTTTTTTGCTTGCAGATGCCTTACACCATACGTGTTTCGCTGCTCATGATATCCACTCCCGCTGTTGCAAAGTTGGCCAGGTCGGCCGCGGTTGCCTTGCCTTCCGGCGACGCCATCGCGGCGCCGATGGCTTCCATGGAATCGAAGCTCAGGATAGCGACCAGATACACGGCATGCTTGCCGCTTCCGCCCATGACGTCGCTGCTGCTTACTTCGTAGCTACGCAGGCCGGGAATCGTCTTGGCCAGCGGGACATGATGGTTGAAATAATAATCGTTGAACTTGTCCGGATCGGCGGGTTGCTGGTAGACCGCAAATAGTTTGGCCATGGCTGTTGTCTCCTGTTAATCATCTGGTTATCGTTCATGCATGTGCTATACGGTTGCATGCATGATGATTTCGTCAATTGCCATAAACATTCTACGCCTGCGCCAGCCGGCGCACATGGGCATGCTATGATTTGAACGCAGCCGGCAGTTTTGCCGGCGCAGAGCCATAGTGTGCATAGTGCAGGGGGCTGGAAGTGATGGTCGGTCCCGTCCTGGAACAAGAGATCAACCGCTATTTCATCGAGGTGCGCCATGTATTGGTCTGATTGCATGCGCTGTACCCATCGCTTTTACGGAATGCCATGCTGTTAAAAGGTTTTCACGCACTGGCGGAACTTGCCGCTTCCGGCGAGCCCTTCGTCCATCAGCACAGGCGCACCGTGTCGCTGCTGTTTGACATCTCTGCGATACAGAGCGAGATGCATCTGGATCATCCCGATTACCTGACGCTGGCCTATACCAAGGCGATGATGGGCTTCCTGCTGTTCAGCAGCAGCCCGCGGCTGATCGCGATGATAGGCCTGGGCGGAGGATCACTGCCGAAATACTGCCACCGCTACCTGCCGGACACTGCAATTGTCGTGGTCGACAATGATCCGCAGGTGATTGCGCTGAGGGATGCCTTTTGTTTGCCGCCCGATGACGCCCGGCTGCAGGTGTTGTGCAGGGATGGCGTGGACATGGTGGCGCAGGCGGATGCTGAATACGATGTGCTGATGGTGGACGGTTTCGACAAGCAGGGCCAGCCGCCGCAACTATGCAGCCAGACATTCTACGATTCCTGCGCAGCCTCGCTGGCGCAGGACGGCATCATGGTCGTGAACCTGCTGGGCGACAAGGAGGATGTGGAGTTATACGCAGACCGCATCCGCCGCAGCTTTGACGGCGCGGCAATCGCCATCGATGTGCCAGACTCCAATAACAAAATTGTTTTCGCCTGCAAGGGCGGATTGCTGGATAGCCCGGACCAGACGGTCATCGGCAGGCTGCGCGAACTGGAGCTGCAGCACGACATTGCGTTGCGCCTGACCGCACGCAATATTCTGCAGCAGCGCCGCAACGACAGATCGGCGCAGGCAGCGGCCTGAACCGGACAAACGTTTTTATTCAGAGATGCCTATCTCATTCCTCCGCCAACTGGCCGGCACCCGGCGCACCAGCCGCCGCGACCGCCATCTCGGATGCGTGCTTGCCTTCGTTGCAGGCGCGGTCAACGCCGGCGGTTTCCTGGCGATAGGCCAGTATACATCGCACATGAGCGGCATCGTCTCCGGCATGGCCGACAACTTGGCGCTGGGCGAAATCACATTGGCGCTGGCGGCACTCGCAGCCTGGTTGGCGTTTGTGCTGGGTGCCGCCACGACTGCCTTGCTGGTCAACTGGGGCAGGCGGAACCAGCTGCATAGCCGCTTTGCGCTGATTTTGCTGCTGGAGGCAGCGCTGTTGCTATTGTTTGGTTTGGCAGGCGTCAATCTGGCGGCAATGCGGGATTTGCTGGCGCCGGTGACGGTGCTGCTGTTGTGCTTCATCATGGGTTTGCAGAACGCGATCATCACCAAGGTGTCTGGCGCAGTAATCCGCACCACCCATATTACGGGCATGTGTACCGACATGGGCATAGAACTGGGCAAGCTGTTTTACTATAACCGCAGGCCGTTGCCCGGCCAGCCGGTGTATGCCAACCGCGACAAGCTGGTGTTGCATGCGATGCTGATTGCCTACTTTTTTAGCGGCGGCCTGTGCGGCGCACTGGGATTCAAGCAGATAGGCTATTCAGCAACTCTCTTTCTATCGTTTGTGCTGGCGATCCTGACGCCGGGGCCTATCTGGCAAGATGTGCGTCTGCGCTGGCGGTTTTACCGGCGTCATGGCATTTGAGCATTCAACGCCGGCACGCCGTTCTTTCGGCAAATCCGGCGCCTTTGCATTACATTTTCATTTCAGGCGAACGTCCTATCGTTTCTTCCATATTGGCCAGGTACCAGCTCATCATTGCCATCAGCGCGACCTGGCGGCGCAGGTGGTCCGGCACTACCTTGTCCAGCGTGTCGGCGGCGCTGTGGTGGTAGTGGAAGTAGTCGCGGTTGTTCAGCAGCGGTTCGAAGATGGGCACGCCGCCTTGTTCCAGCGGCGTCAGGTCGCCGGTATGCAGCGCGTCTGAGCGTTGCAGTACCGGGGCTCCCAGCGGCAGCAGTGCTTTTTGCAATGGTGCAAACAGGGCGGCGTATTCTGGACGTATGCCGGCGATGATACCTTCAGGCCGGCCGGCGCCGCTGTCGCTTTCCACGGCGGCAAAGTGCGAGGCCAGTTTGCCCTTGTTCGCCTCAAAATACGCCTGGCCGCCGGAGCCGCCGTTTTCTTCACTCATCCAGGCAACGACCCGTATCGTGCGGCGCGGCTGCAGGCCCAGGCGCTTCAGGATTTCCAGTGCGCCCATCGCGGCGCTGACACCGGCACCGTCGTCAATGGCGCCCTGGGCCAGGTCCCAGGAATCGAGATGGCCGGAAATCAGCACGACTCCGGCACTGGGGTCGCTACCCGGCAGATCGGCAATGACGTTATGGCTGTCTGCGTCGGGCAGTGTTTGCGGCGTCAACGTCAGGTGCATGGACAACGGGCCCCTGGCCGCCAGGCGCGCTATCAGCATTGCGTCTTCTGTGCTGACGGCTGCCGCAGGCAGGCTGACGCCCTTGTCGAAATTGGTGATGCCGGTATGCGGCAGGCGATAGTCCGCACCGGTGATCGAGCGCATCAGCGCGGCCACGGCGCCCAGTTTGGCGGCGGCATTCGGGCCGGTGGAGCGGTATCTTGTCGCCAGGCCATAGGCTTCGCCGGCGCGGCCGCCATTGGCCAGGTCCTGGTCGTACGCGACATTGAACAGTACGATCCGTCCTTTAACTTCTGCGGCGCGTGCCTGCAATTCGTCCAAGCTGTTGATGACCAGTACAGGCGCGGTAATGCCTGCCGACGGCGTGGCGGAAGAGCTGCCCAGTGTGGTCAGCACTACTTTTTGCGTGATGCCTGCGGGGCGCCCGGTGTACTCCACCAGTTCCGCGGTTTCTGCGCCGCGCACCCAGTGCGGCACCTTGACAGGCTGTAGCGTCACCTGCGCGCCTGCTTTTTTCATCGCTTCCGCTACCTGCGTTACCGCTGCTGCTGCACCGGACGATCCAGACAGGCGCGGACCGACGAGATCGGTCAGGTCTTCCAGGCGCTGGTAAGCCCAGTCGCTTCCCATGGCGGTTTCGCGGATGGTATTCAGGGTGGCGGCGTCGATGCCCGGCTTGCCGGGGTTTGCCGCCATAGCGGAAGTACCCGTGCCTGCCAGCAGGCAGATGAGAGCGGCGGAGAGAAGCTTGTTATGCCTGTGTAGATTCTTTTTCATTGTATGCCCAAGGGAAAATTTTACTATATGGCAACAATGATAACCCAGGCAAACTAAATTTGCTTAGTTGAAAACCGATTAAGAGGCGGCCGCAGCATGTCCGGCAAGACGTCTGTAGCGCGGTCAACCGCGCGCAATCTTATCCGCCACTGAAACCCAGCCAGTAGATCACCGCTTCGTTGAATGCATGTTCCTGCTCGTGCATGACCCAGTGGCCGGATTCCATGCCCAGCACTTCCGAATCCGCATGGCTTGCCAATTCCATCAGCCACTCGGCGGAATGGAACATGAAGGCTTTGCGCTTGGCGTAGATATACAGCATGGGACAGGCCGGCTTGAACTGCGGCGCGTCCTTGTAGCCGCCAAGGGAGCCGGTCCATAGCAGGTAATACGGGTAGTTCATCTTCGAACCTATGCTGTCCGGCAAGCCCGGCGCTCCTGCAATGCGCGCCATTTTGCGGGTCATGGCGTCGCCGGTGTTGCCGCCTATGCGCCAGGCTGCCGCCAGCCAGACTTGGTAGCTGAAGATCATCAGCCGGGCTTTCACCGAAGGCCGGTATTCGGGGGAATCGACATCGCCAATGTCCACGCCAATGATCTTGGACACCATGCCCGGATGCCGCATATAGAATTGGTACCCGAACACGCAGCCCCAGTCGTGCAGCATCAGTATCACCTGGCGGCCGGGGCTCACCTTGTCGATGATGTGCTTGAAAATGGCGATGGTTTCGTCCAGCGAATACGCGCGCCGCGGCTTGCCCGCATCAAAGCCCGGCAAGGTAAAGCGCACGCAGCAGTGGCGGTCTTTTAATGCGGCGACCTGGCCGTCCCATACGCGGTAGGTATCCGGCCAGCCGTGCACCATGACAATGGTATCGCGGCCATGGCCTTCCACATAAACGTCGATGCCGTCTACCAATAGATGCCGGCTGTTCGATGGATGTGTTTGACTCATCAGTGTCTTTCTTTTTATGTTTTATCGTCTGCCAGTTACCAGTGTAATCATTTAAAACTGCTGCGCAAAGCGGTCTCGGTTCGCTACCGCACGGTGATTGCCGGGCCGGTGGCAAACAATGCCTGTCTGATCCAATGATAGACAGAGAGGCTGCACATGAGAATCCTGATGGTACTGACATCGCACGACCAGCTGGGCGATACCGGCAAAAAAACCGGCTTTTGGCTGGAAGAATTTGCCGCCCCGTATTACGCCTTCAAGGATGCCGGCGCTGCGCTTACGTTAGCGTCGCCAAAAGGCGGGCAGCCGCCGCTGGACCCGAAGAGCGACGAGCCGGATGCACAAACTCCCGCCACTGAGCGTTTCAAGGGCGATGCCGCCGCGCAAAAGGCGCTGTCGGAAACGATACGCCTGTCGGAAGCCTTGTCTTCGGCGCCAGCCTACGACGCGGTGTTTTATCCGGGCGGCCATGGCCCGCTATGGGATCTTGCCGAAGACAAAGACTCCATCAAGCTGATAGAAACGATGTATGCTGCCGGCAAGCCGCTGGCGCTGGTCTGCCATGCACCAGGCGTGCTGCGCCACGTAAAGACAGCGGACGGCGAGCCTTTCGTCAAGGGCAAGAACGTCACAGGGTTTGCCAATACTGAAGAGGAAGCGGTGCAATTAACCAAGATAGTGCCTTTCCTGGTGGAAGATGAGCTGGTGAAGAACGGCGGCAACTATAGCAAGGGACCAGACTGGCAAGCACATATCGTCACCGACGGCTTATTGGTCACCGGACAAAATCCGGCATCATCGGCGCCGGCGGCATTGGAACTGCTGATGAAGTTTTCCTAGCGTGCAGAGGGCAGAAGGCCAAGGGCAGAGGCCTGCCTCCGCTCAGTTACGCTGCGAGGCAAGCAGGCGTTCTACCTGAGCGGCATTGGTTCCGCAGAGGGAGCGGAATTTTTTGCTGATACGCGCATCGTGCTCAGCGCGGCGCCAGAATAGCGCTGCCGCTTCTGCTGCACGCAGCCAGGCGCTGCGTTCTTTGGGGACGGGCAGGGCGGGCGAGAATAGGCGTTCGACCAGTTCTACCCCGCGCTGCGGCGCATACAGCATGGGCAGCATGTCATAGGCTGGCGCGAGGGCAAGACCAGGCAGGAATGCCAGATTGCCGTCATGCATATCCGAATTTGCAATCAGGCGTCCGAAATGCTCCAGCAATTTTATCTGCTGCGCGGTATCCGCCGAAATATAGTTTTTTGCCAGCAGTGCTTCTGCGCCGTCCGACCAGGTACCCGTTCCGCCCAATAAGGCAAAATTCAATTCATGCCAGGAGCACACGCCGGAGCGCCCGAATTCGCCATGCCGGTCAAAGCGCTCAGCTTCGTAGAAGGTGCGGCCGCCGTATTGATAGATACGGCTTTGCGCCGCGCTGAGTTGTAGCGTGTCGGCAACCGTGGTCAATGCCAGGTGTTCGCATACCAGCAAGTCGGACCAGCGCTGTTCCTGCGGCGAGCCGTCGGCGCCTGAGAATTTGACGATGACATGGGTCGGTGTCTCCATCCGGCGGCGCGCGGTAAATTTGGGAAATTCTCCGGCCGCCGAAGAATCCGCTGTCCCGAAGTTCAGCGCCTGTAAGGCGTGTAGAGGATATTCTGTTTCTATCTCGTCGTCCGACAGAAAATGGGCGCCGTGCTGCTGTTCCTCCAGGAAGCGGCGCAAGGCCTGTTCGCCCAGAATGTAGTTGCCAGGCTGATCCCAGCCCAGCACGCCCAGCACATGCAGCACGTCATCTTCGTTCCAGCGTGCCACATCTTCATCTACCTGCATCAGCGCCGCAAACTGGTGAGCAAGGTTACGTCCAAGGAAACCCTGGGGTCTCATGTCGGCCAAGGGGTATGGCAAGCCGCGAAACCAGCCGTCGGCCATCTCGTCATCGAGCGGCCACGGAAATGCCTGCATGAAGCTCATTGCACAGCCTTCCGGATACACAGGTTCAAGCACCCCTACTTCATGCGCGCGACCCGACTCATCGATGCAGTAAAGGGGCAGCGGAGCTGCATTGCCTCGAACCGGCCGGCGCGCTGCATACGCAGTTCGCCGCGCCCGGCCGCGCGAGACGACTTGTCCGCCCAAGGCAGCAATCGCTCGCATCAGTGAAGGCCGGCTTATCGCCAGACGTTTTAACAGCTCACCTGCCTGCTGCCGACGCCAGGTGCGAAGCGTAGCGAGAAGAGTATCAGCGATTGTCATGTAACGATTTTTGTTAGTTAAATATTAAATTTTATGGATAGAAAATGAAGAATGGCAGGATTTTATGTAACGATTTGTGTAACGATTATCTAGGTATTGACTGGATTGTAGTAGCCCGGTGATGTTAAGTCAAAAAAAACAGGAACGAGCATGTCTGGGGCGAGGAAGCGTCCGGCTGAGGGGAAGGGAATTCAAGAGGGCTCAAACGTGGAATAGTCCGATTCGCCGTGCAAGCCAGCGACAAATCAGTGCGCCCGCAACCTATTCAGCAGCATGCTGACTTCCAGTGCGGAGACGAGGGCGGCGGGGCTGGAGTCGGGCGCCAGGTCGGCATCGTCGTCGGCAAATTCTTCCGCCAGGTTGCGCCAGCCTTTGCTGGCGGCAAAATCGTTGAACTGTTCAGGCGCCTGCAGCACGATGAGGCCGTCGTCTTGCAAGCCGGCATCCGCCAGGCCGAAATCGGGGCCGCGATAACCCAGATTGCGCAAGCGGGCCAGTATGCCGCTGATCAATACCTCATCTTCATGCAGCGGATCGTCTTCAAAACCGGAAGCGAAATCCACATACACGTCGATCATGCCGTAGCCCTCATCAAAGATGCGAATTCCCTTGATGTCGCGCAGGTGTCCCGAGGAATCCCTGGCGCTGAACGGACCGCTGAGCTCAATGTCGGTTTGATTGTTCATGAGAAATAATATACGCGCAATATGGATGTACTGCACGGTCTGCTTTAAAAAAATGTTGCAGGCGCACAGATATTTTTTACATGCCCGTTATCCGTGCGTTAGCGCGCACAGATATTGGCGTACCTATGGTCCAATCACGAGAATATTGTTTGAACGGACGCCATGATCTCTGATCCCTTGTGGTTTTTACTGGTGGGCGGCCTGCTCTTGTTTATGGGGCTGACGTCTTCCAGGTTAAAGCGCCTGCCGGTAACGTCCGCCATTATTTATTTGTCGGCGGGACTGCTGGTGGGGCCTACGGTACTGAATCTGTTCCATTTCAATCCGCTGAAAGAGTCGGCGCTGCTGGAAGTACTGACCGAGATTGCGGTATTGATTTCACTGTTTTCAGCCGGCGTCAAAATGCCGGCGCCCGTCAATGTCAAACGCTGGCGCACGCCGGTGCTGCTGGCGTCGGTCTCGATGATGGTCAGCATCGCGCTGGTGGCGGCGTTTGCCTATTATGTATTCCACTTGCCCCTGGGAGCCTGCGTGCTGCTGGGTGCGATCCTGGCGCCTACCGACCCGGTACTGGCGACCGATGTGCAGATACGGCATCCGGGCGACCATGACCAGCTGCGTTTCACGCTGACCTGCGAGGCTGGCATCAATGACGGCAGCGCTTTTCCTTTCGTCATGCTGGGCATGGGGCTGCTGGGCTTGCACGAGGTAGGGGAAACCGGTATGGACTGGGTGTGGCTGGATGTGGTCTGGGCCACGCTGTCCGGCATTGTCCTGGGCCTGGTGTCAGGCACTTTGCTGGCGCGGCTGATCTGGAAAATACGCGGTGGGCAGCAGAGCAGGGACCTGATGGACGACTTCCTTGGCCTGGGGCTGATCGGGGTGGTGTATGGCATCAGCGTGCTGATCAACGCAGGCGGCTTCCTGGCGGTATTTTTCGCTGCCGTGGCATTGCATCAGACTGAATTGAAACTGGCCAGCGTGATCAGGCATAAGCAGCAAAGGCCGAAGCCGATGCCCGCCACCGGCATTGCTTTGCCCGAAGTGAAAATTCTATCCGTTGCAGACGCAGACAAAAAGGGAGAGTTGGAAGAAACAGGGAAAAGCACAGATCCGGCTGATACCGTCAGCGAGAGTTCGCTGGTCTTCAAGGAACACCTGGAGCGCCTGTCGGAAGTGATCCTGATCTTGCTGGTGGGCGGCATGCTGTTCCTGAATTCCTGGAGCTGGCGTGCCGTGGGGCTGGCGTTTTTCCTGTTCCTGGTGGCCCGCCCGGCCGGTGTGCTACTGGGGATGCTGGGCAGTGGTTCGTCGTGGCGCATGCGCGGCCTGACCGGCTGGTTCGGCGTGCGCGGGATAGGCTCTTTGTATTACCTGATGTATGCGATACAGCACGGCTTGCCGGAACCGCTCGCGCTGCAGTTCATCCAGCTGACGCTGATCGTGATCACGCTGTCCATCGTCGTACACGGCATCAGCGTCAAGCCTTTGATGAATATCGTCTGGCGCCGCAGGCGCCTGCCGGAAAAAGCGGTGCAGTAACGCGGGCTTATACCTGCATTATTTGAAGTCAGTCGCGGCGACGAAGGCGGCCACCAGCGCTTCCAGGCCTTGCTGGTCTTCTTCGTTGAAGCGGTTCAGGCTAGGGCTGTCGATGTCGAACACGCCGAACAGTTCGCCATCCTTGATGACAGGAATGACGATCTCTGCATTGGACGCCGAATCACAGGCGATATGGCCGGGGAAGGCGTGCACGTCGGGAACCAGAATGGTGCGGCGCTCGGCGGCGGAAGTACCGCAGACGCCGCGGCCAAACGCAATGCGCGCGCACGCGACCTTGCCCTGGAAGGGGCCTACCAGCAGTTCCTGCGCACCGTTTGCCTTGGCAGGCCGGACCAGATAGAAGCCTGCCCAGTTCAGGTCGGCAATGGTGTCGTAAATGAATGCGGAGAATTGCGATGCATTGGCGACCAGGTCGCGTTCGTCTTCCAGCACGCTGGCAATCTGGCGGGAAAGCAGGGAGTAATCAGGTTTGGTGCTGGCGGCGGATGTCGTAAACATGGCAGGTCTTTGAAATAATTTGTAAAAAAACAATAAATGATCAGCTTGATGAGTCATTATATCGCTCCCGACGCTTTTGCGTTTTTGGTATTTCCCAAGGGTAAGAAGTTGTTACAGCGATTGACACCCATGTCGATGAATACGATATTGGAAGCTCAGTTGAGAATGAATCTCAAGACAAGAGCGTAAAAAAACGCCATCCCGGAGCATCCACATTCAGAGTTTTCTCACGTTGGCAGTAGGTTAAGTCTTACAGTCAGCGGATGCGGTACAACTTATCATGCGAAATGTAGAAATTGCTTTGAAGAAAATCCATACCGTTATTTGCTATGGATCTGAAAATTAAAGTGATAATTAATAATCAACATTTACATTGAATCAGCCCGCGGAATAGTCTAATTTAAAGAATGATGCCGCTCCCTATGAGGGCAGGCACGCCAGCGGTCTGAAGGAGCGCTGCGGGAACGGCCCCGGCCTGCGCAGGCCGTTTGATACATTTCACGTATTTTTTAATAGAACATGGTAAATAGCGAAGACATTTTGAGGGCACGCATCCTTGTCGTTGATGACCATCGCGACAATGTGGAAGTGCTGTCCATGCTATTAAATGCGATGGGCTACATGGACGTGGAAGGTACGACTGATTCGTCCGCCGTCTGCAAGCTGCATCTGCTGAACGATTACGACCTGATCCTGCTGGACATGCAGATGCCTGGCGTCAGCGGTTTTCAGGTCATGGACGAGATCAAGAGCATGGGTACTGACGATTACCTGCCCGTGCTCGCCATTACCGGCAATAGCGATCTGAAGATACGCGCGCTGGAAGCGGGCGCGAGGGATTTCATTGCCAAGCCTTTCGACTCGGTGGAACTGGAAAAGCGCATCCACAATATGCTGGAAGTGCGCCTGCTGTATAAGCAGGTATCTGCCCACAGCAAGGCGCAGGAAGCGCTCGCGCTGCAGGACGTACTGACCGGCCTGCCCAACCGCCGCTTGCTGAACGACCGGCTGGATACCGCGATCAAGCACGCCAACCGCAATAGCATGTCCGTCGGTGTCCTGTATCTGGATCTGGATGGCTTCAAGCAGGTCAATGACGGCCACGGCCATGACTGCGGCGACAAGCTGCTGAAGATCGTGGCAGAACGCCTGCTGGCAACATCGCGCGAGGAAGACACCATCGCCCGTATCGGCGGCGACGAGTTCGTCATCGTGCTGGCGCAGATCAACCAGGCCAGCGACGTGCACCGCCTGGCCTCCGACGTGGTCCGTGTCGTCTCCGAACCCTGCATCATCGATGGCCGCGTGGTCAAGGTAACGGCCAGCATCGGCGTCAGCTTCTACCCGCACAATGCAACCGTGCCGGAAGACCTGATCAACTATGCCGACCAGGCCTTATACGAAGCCAAGCGCAGCGGCAAAAACCAATATCTGGTGGCCGATCCCGACTGCGGCAACCGGGCGTGCATTACCGATGGCTCGGGCGCTACAGCGGTGTCAGCGAGCTGGGTAGGGCGGATGTAAAAACTCTAAACGCAATATGTCCTAATGGCACCGCCTGTCGGAGCACCCGCAGCTTGTATCGACGGCGCTGCATGTTGATACTCCTGGCGCTTCGCAAGACCCTACCTCGCCGCAGCCTTACCACCTCTTCCGCGAACTCCCGAACCTCAAGCCCAGATGTGCCTTGCGCCGCCGCAAATACCTGCCATGCAGATAGCGTGCGCGCAGCCGCTGGTTGGTCAGCACCAGCCCTACCGTCTCGCCTACCACTAATACGATGCCGAACACCGGCAGCACCAGCATGAGGCCGGCGATCCCGGCCACGGCGCCGCCGATGAAAATCATCACGACCGACACCAGCGGATGGATGCGCAGGCTTTTGCCTATCGTCATCGGCATATAGACGAAATCGTCCAGCAGACGCAGTATGATGAACAGGCTGGCCGCCCAGTAGGCCATGGAGGTATCGCCCGGAAAGGCCGATGCTGCTACCGTAACGACGATGAAGCCGCCGACCACCGAGCCTATATACGGCACCCAGGCCAGTACGGCCGATAGCAGTCCCAGCGCCAGCGGGGCCGGCATGCCGATGATCCACAGGCCTACCGCCAGGGTGGCAGTGTCCAGCACCGTCAGCTGTATCAGCCCGCGGAAGTAGGCGAGGGCGGCGCGGTCTACCTCATGCAGCAGCTGCAGCGTGGTTTCAAAAAAAGCGTTCGGCACGGAGCGGCTGAGGAAGACCTTGAAGCGCTGGCCGTCCTTCAGGAAAAAGAATGCCAGCAGCGGCACCAGCAGCAGTGCCGGCGCCCAGGTTGCAATTCCCGCCAGCATCGGTTCCACCAGGTCGGACACCATGCCGGTTGCGTGTTCGAAGCGTCCGCCCAGCGTATTGGATAGTCTGGCCTGCGCCAGCACGCTGAAATGTTCTTCCAGCGTAGCGACGGTATTGACCGCGAGCGACACCGCGCCGCGTACATAGCGGCCGATCAGCGCCTGGCTGTTGGACAGGCGCAGCAGCACCCTCGGCAGGAACAGCACCGTCGCCACAAAGCCGATCGTGACAAAACCGAGGATCACGGATAGCGCCGCCCGCTCGCGGCTAAGGCCGAAAAACATCAGCCTTTCCATGAACGGAAACAGCAGGTAGTACAAAATCAGCGCCAGCAGGAAAGGCGTGACCAGCCACAGCAGTTTCTGGAACAGGAACAGCAGCACGCAAGTGGCTGCGATGACGCTCAGCAGCACCAGCGGGCCGGAAGAATTGCTGGGCCGCGCATACTGGTTGATGTCGAAGTCGCTCTTCTCGTCTTCCCTGCCGTCGTCCAGGCTGTCGTCCTGGTCCGCGAGCGGCCTGGCGACGCTTATATTGTTGCCCTCAGCGGCAGAGCGTTGCGCGGCGGCGATGGTGTCTTCTTCTGTCATCTTAGTTCAGGCTTTCATACCAGACTCTCACACTAGACTCTCACACATGCAGCGTAGCGCCAGTGCGCATCGCCGTCTGCCGTACGATATGCGCCAGATGGCGTGCCATCTGCAGCAGGATTTTGGAGGACAATGCCACATGGGTGTCGGCCAGTGCTGCCAGATCGGCGCGGAACATCACCACCAGCCGGCAATCTTCCGCTGCGCGTGCCACCGCGGAACGCGGCGCATTGTCCAGCAATGCCAGCTCGCCGAAGAAATCCCCGGGGCCCAGCCGGATGATTTCCTCTTCCACGCCATTGGCACGACGCGCAACCGATGCAGCGCCGGACAGCACAATATAAATTGCCTGGCTGTCTTCGCCGACGTCGAAGATCAGCTCATCCTTGACGTAATCCCTTTCATGCAGCATCGCGTCGATGGTGCTGAACTCGCGCCGCGTCAGCGTTTCAAACAGCATGACGGAATTCAACTGCTCATAGCGTAGTGAGATATGCGGTTTGAAAAAAGGGAACTTGGACATGGATATTGGCTGGCGTTAGGACCGAAGGCAGTGATGGCGGATGGCAGGGCAGGATCTGCATCCTGCCTCTACCCGATTATCCGACACATTGCGTTGCGCGTCACAGATATGGGGAAATATTTCAGTGCGCCAACAACACCCTGCCTGGCTGCTTTCAGCCTTGCTCTGTAAAGGCCACGAATTCGCCTTGCAGGCTGCCGGCTTCCCGGCCATTGAACTCCAGTACCGACGCAACGCTGATCCTGCCGATTCCCTTGCGGGCCAGCATGCGCATGAAAGCCTGCCAGTCGTCATCGGCAATGCGCGAGCGGGCGGTAAACGCCCCACTGATGGGCGACGCATATTCCATCGTATTGCGCTGAATGACCAGATCATTCTTGATACCGGCCTGTTTCAGCCGCACCTGCACCAGCGACCATGCCGCCAGGATGGCTACTGCGGAAGCGCTGCCGCCGAAGACAGTTTCCTGATGGTTGATGTTCGGTTCCAGCGGGGCGGCCAGCACGACGCTGTCGTGGCTGGAGTGCAGGACTTCGACCTGCATTGCGCGGGACAGGGGAATATGCTCGTACAGGTATTGCTGCAGGTCGTTTTCTGTCACGGTCCTGCCTTTACTCTTGGGACGACGTTGTGCCTTGGAACTTCACCGGCGCATTGCCATGGTTTTTCGGCCTGACCACCACGGTGCCGGCCATCTTGTCATGCCATCCCTGTTTTCGGTTGTCGAATACGATCCACAAGAAACCGAGGAAGAACGGAATCATCGACACAAAATACCCGACATAGCGGATGATGTGCTGTCTCATGCTTGGCGGCAGCCCGGTATCGGCATCCACGATCTTTGCCCCTATCGCCATCTTGCCCGGCGTTGCGCTTTTCAAGATCCAGAATGCCAGGACGATCAGTGCGGGCAGTACGTAATTGAGGAATATGCTGGTCCAGCCTGTCAGCATGACACCGCTGGACAGGTCCTTGAAGTCGTACACGACTAGCAGCAGCACCAGCAACAGCACGGTAATCAGCACGGAATCTACAATAAAAGCCCAGAAGCGCGGGCCAAATCCTACATATTCAAGCTCATCAGTATCCATGTACCTTCCGGTGGAGGCGCCGCCACTTGGCGGCAGGCATCATGGTACGCCAGAACGCACTTTGCCCATAGAGGGAAGAGCAAAGCGGGTGCCGCTTACGACTGTTCAACAGATACAACAGTACACTTTGGGTCGTTGCAATTTTAATATTTTCCACAATACAATCTTGATTCCATGTAATGTTTTCAAACTTTGCAACCATTGTTTTCCTGGGTCTCCTTGTGAAAAAAAATCTCCTTTCAGCTGCGATTGCGGCGTCAATACTGTGTGTCTCCCCTGTTTTTGCTGATGATCAGGCCGTTGCGCCCGCTAATCCAGTTGCCGCAGACAGCGCGGTCAAAACCCCGCTTGCCAAAGACTTGTCGTCATCTGAACTGGTACGGGCGTTCATAGCTGTAAGTGCGGAACTGAAAGTCTTGCAGGCCCAGAAATTAAGCCCTGCCGCAAGAATCGACAGCTACAACCGCTTCGATTTTTCCCCTTCCACGCGGCAGCAGCTGCTGAAAATATTTGGCAAGGAAAAGCCCTGGAAACTGCAGGCAACCCGCCGCGCGGACGGCAAGGTCGATGTGAGCCTTGCGCTGGACTCCCTGGATTACAGTGACCCGGTGCTGGGCGCAAAAATCAGGTTGGCGCCGGAGACCGGGCTTGCCACCTTCGACAATACTTTCCGGCAAGCGGAAGTCAACTTTGGCATGCCCTGGATGAAGTTAGAGCATCAGGACGGCTGGATCCTGGCTATGGACAGGCTAAGCGGGCAGGCAACGCAGCATTTGGGTAATCACGATCTCTGGCTCGGCAAGGCAAACTTCCTGATCGAGTCGATTGATGTGACGGATGCCTCAGCAGAAAATATCACTTCGATCCGCGGCATAGAGTGGACTTCTGAAATATCCCAGCACGGAAAGATGGTTGACATCTCGTATGCTGTTTCCAGCCAGTCTGCCAAATTCGGAGGCACCGAGCTGGGGGCGCTGCGCTTTGTGTTCAAAATGAACAACCTGAACGAGCAGGCTCTGTCCGCGACGAAAAAAGGTATTGACAGGCAGGTTACATCCACGGAACCGGAGGAAAAACAGAACGCCGCCATATTGGCCCTGCTGAAAAAGAACGGCATTAAAATGCTGACCCCGACCACCTCGCTGGACATTGACGAGATATCCGTTGTCTACCATGACTTGAAGGCCGTGGTGCGCGGCAAGGTATGGCTGAACCAGGCCAAACAAAGCGATCTGCTGTCTTTTGACAAGTGGAAGGACAAGCTGGCGTTGCATTTTGATATGGAAATGCCTATGGGCTTTGCGGAAGATGTTGCCCGTTTCTTTTCACGCCGCAGCTTGCAGCAAAAACTGGAGCCAGGCCAGACAGTGACGGAAGATGCCGTAAACCAGTCGGCCAACCTGATGGTGACGCAGATGGTTGAAAACCTGCGCGCGCAGAAAATGATCCGTGTTGATAATGGCGTGTTGCGCAGCAGCCTGGATTACAGCGCGGGTAAATTCAAAGTCAACGGCAATCCGGTCAACTTCAATCTGCCCAAGCTCAATGCGGGCGGCGCCAAGGCGGGCGGCTGATCAGCGTGGATGGGAGAGTGCCAAAGCACCGTGTGGAGCAAGGCTACATTCAGGCGTAGGTATTGACCACTGAGCCGGCTTCTCCGGCAGGCGCGAGCTTGTCGGCAGAGGGCGCTTGCTGATCGGATGCAGAAGTCTTGTCAGAAGTGATAGTTAACTTCAATGGGCTTTTTGCAGTGGCCGGAGTTGCCAGCGCACTCGTGACGACGGAGCCTTCGCCGCTGTTTTTGCCCGATTTCTTGTTTTGTTCATCCTGCAACTGGGCCAGCCTTTCGGTCAGCACCTGCCATTCGGCCTGCAGGGCTTTCATCTGCTCTTTTTTCTGTTCCGGCGTGCCGGGGCTGTGGGCCAGTTCCTGTATCTTTTTCTGTATTTCCGTCATGCGCTTCATGATGGTCGCAATCTCGTTCGTGCCGCCACCCAGTGCGCCGACGGTCGTACTGACGATGGGGGGGAGGGAGATGTGAATGTCGGCCATGATTCAATATCCTGCAATATGCGGAGCGCATAAGCAGGATATCGGCCAAAAAACGATAAACTTTAAATAATAGCCATGCCGGCGGGGCGTTTATTGAGGTGCGGCAACCACGCGGTTGCTGCCGCCTGCGTCCGCCGACAATGCTGCGTTGGCGCTGCGTAGCAAGTCTTCAAAGCTGCGCTTGTGCTCGGTCACGGTCACCACGCCCAAGCTACCGGTAACGGTGGCGGCCAGCGGGCCGACATGCACCAGCACGGCGGCAACTTTCCGGCGCACTTTTTCCGCCACCACCATTGCCGCCGGCAGTGTCGTTGCCGGCAGGATTAGCGCAAATTCCTCACCGCCCAGGCGCCCGATGATGTCGGTGGAGCGGGTGGCTTCGCGGCAGCATTGCGCCACCGCGCACAGCACCATGTCGGCGGCATCGTGGCCATATTCGGCGGTTACCTGCCGGAACTGGTCCAGGTTCAATGTCACCACCGATAGCGGATGCGAATAGCGCTTGGAGCGCGCAACCTCGTTTTCGCCGCAGGTCGTCAGGAAGCGGCGGTTGTAGAGCTTGGTCAGGTCGTCGATGTGGACGATTTCTTCCAGCTTTTCTACTGCGTGTATCAGTGCGGTCTGGTCTGAATAGGTCAGCATCCTGCCGCCGCGCGGCAGCGGAACGCATTCAAACTTCAGCACCCTGTGGTCTGCCAGCGTCAATAGCCGGGGGCCGTCCTGGCCGGCCTGGATCTGGATCGTGCGATCGGCAATATCGCTTTCCAAATGCTGTTCATCCACAGGGTAGGCGCCGGTGCGCGAGCCGTGCTGCATCAGGCTGGCAAACGTATAGTGTTCGCGCTCGCCGGGCACCGTTTCCGGCAACGCCCACATGGCCCTGAAGGCGCGGTTGATGAAGCGGGCATTCAGGTCGTCGTCCAGCAGCACCACGCCGTATTCCACAAGATCGAGCGCATCGCGCAAGCTTTCGAGCAAATTGTTCATTTTAATTTTTATAAATATTGTATGTGCGGCAGGCGCCGGGTTTGCAGGAGCACTGCCAATGCAGGTATTCCGGGCAGGCATTGTTCTAATATTACTACTGCGCCCCGCAGTTTGGCAAAGAGAGTTTGGGGAGTGCCGGCTGCCGGCCCGCTCCGGGCCGCGCCAGGGTGGCGTGTAAGCCGCTGCGCCAGGAACTGATATCATGCCGGGTGGCTGACGCTGGTCAGCATTTTTTTTGAGGAAAAAGGAATGAATTTACGTCTGTTGACGCTGGGTGCGGCACTGGTCACGAGCCAGGCGCTGGCGGCCGGTGCTGCGGCTGGCCCTGCTACTGCGGCGGCCCCTGTTGTTGCTGCTGCCACTGCACGGGGCTTTACAGTAGAAGATATGGTGGGCATGGAACGTGTCGGCAGTCCGGTACTGTCGCCGGATGGCAGCCGCATGGTGTATACCGTACGCGCCGCTGAGCTGGACAAAAACCGCGGACATACCGAAATCTGGATGCTGGACCTGCGCGACAAAGCGGGCAAGGCCCTGCCACAGCGGTTGACGCAGAGCGAGGCGAATGACAGCGATCCGGAGTGGTCGCCGGCCGGCGACGCGATCTATTTCCTGTCCGGCCGCTCCGGCAGTTCCCAGGTATGGCGTCTGCCGCTGGGCGGTGGCGAAGCATCACGCGTTACCGACCTGCCACTGGATGTCGACAATTTCCGCCTGTCCCCGAAGGGCGACAGGCTGGCGCTGAGCCTGGCGGTGTTCCGCGATTGCGCGGACCTGGCTTGCACCAAGGGCCGCCTGGATGAACGGGCAAAAAACAAGGCCACCGGCCGCATCTACGACCAGATGTTTGTGCGCCACTGGGACACCTGGGCCGATGGCCGCCGTTCCGTGCTGTATTCCGCCCGGCTGGATGCCAGCGGCATCGTCAGCACGGCGCCGGTCAGCCTGTCCGGTACGCTGGACGGCGATGTGCCGTCCAAACCCTATGGCGACCATGACGAATACCATTTCAGCCCGGACGGCAACACCATCGTGTTCTCGGCCCGCGTGGCCGGCAAGGCAGAATCCTGGTCCACCAATTTTGATGTGTACCAGGTGCCCGCCGCAGGCGGCGAAGCGCCGCGCAACCTGACCGCAGACAATCCTGCCTGGGATACCCGCGCGATCTATGCGCCGGACGGCCGCACGCTGGCCTACCTTGCAATGACGCGCGCCGGCTTCGAGGCAGACCGTTTCCACGTGGTGCTGATGGATGTCGCCAGCGGCAAGAAACGCACATTGGCAGATGGCTGGGACAGGTCCGTCGCCGACTTCATCTGGGCGCCGGACGGCAAATCGTTGCTCGCCAGTGCCGATGACATGGGCCAGCACAAGTTGTTTTCCATTGCCGTTGCGGACGGCAAGGTAACGCCGCTGAGCGGCAACGGCTGGATAAACGGCTATGACATGCAAGGCAAGACGCTGGTGGTGTCCCATTCCAGCCTGAGTTCGGGCGCGCAGCTGTTCCGGCTGGACCCCGCGTCCGCCAAGCCAGGCCAGCCAGGCCAACAAAATCAGTTGACGCACCTGAACGAGGCCGCGCTGGCCGGTGTGCATTTTGGCGAATATGAACAGTTCTCATTTGCGGGTGCCAACGGCGACACGGTATACGGCTATGTGATGAAGCCATGGAATGCGAAGCCGGGAGCTAAATACCCGGTTGCCTTCCTCGTGCATGGCGGTCCACAGGGCAGCTTCGGTAATGAATGGGGCTACCGCTGGAATCCGCAGACCTATGCAGGCGCCGGCTATGCGTCGGTATTCATTGATTTCCACGGCTCCACCGGCTACGGCCAGGCATTTACCGACTCCATCAGCGGCGACTGGGGCGGCAAGCCTTTGGAAGACCTGAAAAAAGGCCTGGAAGCGGCGGCCAAAAAATTCCCGTGGCTGGACCGTGAACGCAGCTGTGCGCTGGGCGCGTCATATGGCGGCTACATGATGAACTGGATACAGGGCAACTGGCCGGATGGCTTCAAATGCATCGTCAACCATGACGGTGTGTTCGACACCCGCGGCATGTACTATGCCTCGGAAGAAATCTGGTTTACCGAATGGGAAAATGGCGGCCCTTACTACAAGGTGCCGGAAAAGCATGAAAAGTTCAATCCCGCCAATTTCGTCAGCCGCTGGAAGACGCCAATGCTGATCGTGCAGGGCGAACTCGATTTCCGCATCCCCACGACGCAGGGCCTGGGTGCGTTCACCGCGTTGCAGCGGCAGGGCGTGGACAGCAAGCTGCTGGTTTTCCCGGATGAAAACCACTGGGTGCTGAAGCCGGCCAATTCCATCCTGTGGCACCATACGGTGACGGACTGGCTTGACCATTATCTAAAGCAATAGCACCAGTAACGGTAGTTGCAGCTTGAAGCAGGGCTTATTTTTGCCCCAAGCTGCAACATCTAACAGCGTTCCAGCATGATATATTAGTGGCCGTGCTGAAAGCAGGGCACTCACCATCATGGGACTGCAGGGATTTTATGAGACTGGCCAAGTTCATCATCAGCAGCATGGAACCGATACTTGTCGAATGGGAAGCATTTGCCCGCACCCTGATGCCTGAAGCACGCAGGATGAGTTCTCTGACCTTGCGCGACCACGCAGGACAGATCCTGACGGCGATCGCCAATGATATAGACCGCCGCCAGGTCGCCGCCCAAAAGCTGAGCGAGGGCCGGGCCCTGAACGGTAGTACCGACTACGAAACGCCCGCGGCAGCCCATGGCGCCTTGCGCCAGATGATAGGTTTCGACATGCAGCAGCTTGCTGCCGAATACCGCTCCATGCGTTCCACTGTCGTCAGGATGTGGATGGCGCAATTGAGTGATGCCGACAACTGGTCGCTGGATGAAGTGCTGCAGTTCAATGAGGCCGTGGACGAGGCGATGGAGCAGTCCATCATTAAACACTCGGAAGAAGTATCGCGCTCGCGCAATACCTTCCTGGCCATCCTGGGCCATGACCTGCGCAGCCCACTATCAGCCATTACCATGGCCGGCTCCTACCTGAAGATTGCCGTGCCCATGCCGGATGGAAAGCAATCGCAGATTGCCTCCACCATCAACCGCAGCGCCGCCACCATGGCGCGCATGATCCGGGATCTGCTGGAGTATTCCAGCACGCGGCTGGGCAAGAGCATCCCGCTGAGTCCTGCCCGTTGCAACCTGGGCGACCTGTGCCAGTTGAGCATAGACGAAATAGGCTCTGCCCACCCAGACAAGCAGCTGCTGCTCAGCACCTCCGGCGACCTGGACGGTAATTACGACGCAGACCGCGTGCAGCAGGTGCTGTCCAACCTGCTGAACAATGCAGTACAGCACGGCGCCATCGACTCCCCGATCAAGGTCAGCGTACGCGGTGACGCGGCGTCGGTGACACTCAGGGTGCAAAATTTCGGCCCGGTCATCGCGGTTGCGGACCTGCCGACGGTATTCGATCCGCTGGTGCGCATTCCCACCGACGAAACCTCGCAAGACAACCGGGAGGACACCAGCCTGGGCCTGGGCCTGTATATAGCGCGCCAGATCATGCTCGGGCATGGTGGGTCGATTGCGGTCGAATCCGATGAGGATAAAGGCACCATCTTTACCTGCAGCTTCCCGCGGCTCAGATAAACTCGCGGCGCTCCGGCCGTTTGCGTGGGCGTTATGGTGATTGCTGCTTCAGCGCGGCAAGCGTCTGCAGCAGATTGCGCGTTGCACCGTCGATGACCGATAGCGGGCGGTGCGCAATGCCGATATGGCGTATCAATGCCGGTTTCAGCGGCACTACCTCTACGCCTTGATGCATCTTTACCTGGCTAGGATGTTCCAGAGGCAGCACCGCGGCGCCATAGCCGGCCGCCACCAGGCTTTTCATCGCTTCAGTATAGTTCAGCTCTATGCGCGCACGCGGCGAATAGCCGGCTGCCGCAAACCATTCCATCGTCAGTTCATACATGTGCGTCGTCGGCTCGTTGAAGATGAGCGCCTTCTGCGCCAGCCATTGCGGCGTGATGCGTTTCGGCGTTGTCCAGCGTGCCGGCACAAAGGCCATCATCGGGTCGCTGCGCCAATGCGTCAGCACCAGTTCGCGCGACGGCGGCTGCGGCGTGGCCACCAGGCCTATGTCCAGGCTACCCTGGTGCAGCCGCGCCATCGTCTCGCTGGAACCGAGGATGCTGACCTCGACATCGATATCCGGATAGACCTGCTGCATCGTGTCCAGCACCTGCGGCAGCAAATGCACGACGACTCCGGTGGATGTGCCCAGCCGCACGCGCCCGGCGCGGCCTTCCACATGGCGGCGAACCGCATCGACGGCGTCGTCGGCGTCGCGCAACAGCCGCCGCGCGCGCTCCACCAACGTGGCGCCCGCTGCCGTGGGCTGTATGCGCCGTCCGCCACGCACCAGCAGCTGTGCATTAACCCTGGCTTCCAGCTCGCTGATATGCAGGCTCACCGTCGGCTGCGCCAGGTGCAGCGCGGTTGCCGCAGCGGAAAAAGTTCCCAGGTCGGTAATGGCCACCAGCGTGCGCAACTGGTCCAGGCTCAGTTCTCTCATCAGTTTTCCTGATAGTAGTGATCATAAAATTCAACTTCCCTGATTTTACATCAAGCGTCACCATACGGCTCTCGGGTACAAGGAGTGCGATCATGTTATTCAATCTGTTTGCAGGTATGTATGGCACGCTATGCGCTCCGGCGCAACGCAGGAACCGCGACGATGCAAGGCAACTGCGGGCCATGAGCGACCTGGAACTGCGGGATCTGGGAATGGGGCGCAGCGAAATACCGGCAATGTGCGGCGAGGAGCGCAAGTGCCTTGACGAAGCGGGCTGGGGAAACCGGCTTCTTTAGCCGGATTTTTTAATCGAATTCATTGATTGAATTTTTTGATCAAATTTTTATTCTGCAGAAGCGGTCGCTAACTGCTGCCGGCTGTCATTTGTTGACCGGCAATATCAGCGTCACCACCAGGCCGCCGCCTTCGCGGTTGCCCAGGCTGATCCTGCCGCCGTGCGCTTCCACGATTTCGCGCGCCAGCGCCAGCCCCAGGCCGGTGCCGCTGCGCTTGGTGGAGTAAAAGGGCACCAGCGCGTTGGACATTACCGTGTCGCTCATGCCGCTGCCCCTGTCCATCACTTCGATGCGCAGCAGCTGCTGCACCCGCCGCACAGCCAGCGAAATATGCTCGGCGGGGGAGCCGGACTCATGGGCGTTCTTTAACAGATTCAGCAGCGCCTGTTCCATCTGTGCGATGTCCACCGTCAGTGTTTCTTCAGGCAAGGGGCCTGTCACCGTGAAGGCAACCTGCGATTGCAGGCCGCCGACAAAGCTGCGCCAGTCTGTATGTTCCATCCTAGGCGTCGGCAGCTTGGCGAAGCGGGCATAGCCGTGGATGAAGCTTTCCAGGTGACGGGTGCGCTCTTCTATCGTTTGCAGTATTTCCGGCAGGCGCTCGGTCTGTCCGCGCCTGACCAGTTCTGCGCCCGAGTGTGCCAATGACGCCACCGGTGCGAGGGAATTGTTCAGCTCATGGCTGATGACGCGAATGACTTTTTTCCACGTCTGCACCTCCTGGCGGCGCAGTTCCGCCGTCAGGTGGCGCAGCAGCAGCAGTTCGTGGCTGCGGCCGTTCAGGCTGAAATTGCGGCGCGCCAGGTGGTATACCTCTTCCTCCTCGTCGCCGGTGCCCTGGTTTTCCTGCGTGTCTGCCGGGTGGGCGGTAAACAGGCCGTCACCGCCTTTGTCTATGGCCTCGCGCAGCGAGACGGACGCGTGTTGCAAGACATATTCCAGTGTATGGCCTTCCAGCTTGCGCCCCTGGTTCAGCAGCTGCCGCGCGGCCAGGTTGGCGAAGACGATGGGGCCGTGGTCGGAGATCAGCAGCATCGCCACCGGCGTATTCTGCACCATGGTGTCCAGCAGCAGTTCACGTTGCATCAGGTTCAGGCGCTGGTCGCGCAATACATTGCCCAGTGCATTATGCGAGTCCACCAGTTCGCCCAGTTCATCGCGCCGGCGCCAGTGCAGGCCGAAGGAATAATCGCCGTCCTGGTAGCTGATGACGGTGCCGCCCAGGGCACGGAACAGCGCCAGCATGGGGCGCAGCTGGCTGCGCACGGCGGCAATGCCGATGGGAAGCATTACCAGTGCCGCCAGTGATACGGCCAGCAGGGGTTCATGCGGCAATAGCTGAAGCAGCCCCAGTGTCAGCCCTATTGCCAGCACCAGCAATACGGCCACCAGCAGGGAAAAACGGGCCGCCAGGGACAGCGGAATGCCGCGCCTGGCAGATGAGCCGGATCCTGGAAGCGTGCTCATCCGGCCCGGCTGATACCCAGCCTGTCCATGCGGCGGTACAGCGCCTGCCGGCTGAGGCCCAGTTCTGCTGCGGCCTGGGCCACGACGCCGCCGGCCTTGGCCAGAGCCTGCTCTATGGTGTCGCGGTCCAGTTCCACATCAGCTGCTGCCATGCTGGCAAGGGGCGCAGGCAATCCCAGGTCGCTGGCCTTGATCTCGCTGCTCTTGGCCAGCAAGCCTGCGCGCTGCATCACATTCTTCAATTCTCGCACGTTGCCGGGCCATGAATGGTGCTGCAAGGCAGCCAGCGCCGTCGCGTGCAAGGTTTTGCCTGCGCCGAGAAAATGTTCGGCCAGCGGCACGATATCGTCGGGTCTGGCAGCCAGCGGCGGCAGGTTGAGCTGGATGACGTTCAGGCGGTACAGCAAGTCTTCGCGGAAACTGCCTGCCTTGATCATTGCCGGCAGATCGGCATTGGTGGCGCTGATCAGCCTGACCTTGACCTGGCGTTCGCGGTTCGAGCCCAGGCGCTGGAAACGTCCGGTTTCCAGCACGCGCAGCAGCTTCATCTGCCCCGCCAGCGGCAGATTGCCGATTTCATCGAGGAACAGGGTGCCGCCGTCCGCCGCCTCAAACTTGCCATCGCGTGCCTTGCTGGCGCCGGTATAGGCGCCGGCTTCGGCGCCGAACAGTTCCGCCTCGATCAGCTCAGAGGGCAGGGCGCCGCAGTTCAGCACAACGAAGGGACCGTCCCTGACGCTGGAATTGGCCTGGATGATCTCGGCAATGCGCTCCTTGCCGGCGCCGTTGGGCCCGGTAATCAGCACCGACACGTCTGAGCGCGCTACCTGGCACGCCATGTCCAGCACCCGCTCGGTTGCGGCATCCTGCCAGACCATATTGCGCAGGTCGTAGTTCTGCTCCAGCTCGCGCTTCTGCTTGCGCTCACGCTGCAGCCGCTGCTGCAAAGCGCGGTTGACTTGCCCCAGTTCGATCAGATTCTGCACGGTGGCGATCAGGCGCTGGTCGTTCCACGGCTTGCCCAGGTAATCCGCCGCCCCAGCCTTGATCAGGTCCACCGCCGCATCCAGATGCGTCCACGCGGTCAGCAAGATGACCGGCAGGTCCGGATGGCGCTTGCGTATCTTCTGGAACAGCTCCACGCCTTCCGCGCCGGAGGTGGTGTCGGCGGTGAAATTCATGTCTTGTATCACCAGGTCTACCGGGGTTTTTTCCAGAATGGACAAACCTTCTTCGGGCGACTGGGCGCTGACGGCGGAGATGTCTTGCAGGGACAACAGAACCTCCAGTGCAATGGCTACGGAGCGGTTGTCGTCGATGATGAGTACGGTGGGCATGGGCTTAGGATAACATTTAGGTAGTATGGGATCAAACTTGCTTTTTATAGTTGTTGCTTGCTTCCTATCGCTAGATGTGTTTGCTGGGATTGCTGGCCGGGGGTAGCCCGGCAGCTACTCACTTTTTCTTGTTTCGCCAAGAAAAAGTAAGCAAAAAGAAGGCGACCGCAGACTTGCCCTACGGGTGATGACGCAAGCGTCATCACATTTTGTGCATTACAAAAAATGGGAAACAGACGAAACTCGCCTGCGGCTCAGACAACGTCTGTTTCTGATCCATTTTCTGTAACGCACAAAATGCTGCCTCCCGAGCGGGTGAAGGTCAAAATCAACTGCAAAGCAACTGCAAGGTCAAAACAAAGCAGGTGGTGTGGCAAACTGGTTTATCTATGAAAAGATTATTTTCTTCAAAAAATGGAGAATCTGGTTGCTGCTGTTTTTGACGTTAATCCGCTGGGACACAGCATTTTTGCGCTTCGCAGAAAATGGATCAGAAAGGAACGTTGTTTGAGCGAAGCGAGTTTCGTTCCTTTCCCATTTTTTGTGATGCGAAAAATGGGATGGCGCTTGTCGCCATCACCCGAAGGGCAAGTCTGCGGTCGCCTTTTGTTTGCTTACTTTATTTTGGCGAAGCAAAATAAAGTGAGTAGCTGCCGGGCTACCCCCGGCCAGCAATTTCAACATGCAACAGAACTAACACAGTAAGCTATCGCAAAAAGCTAAGCTCGAAGGCTAAAGGTGATTATCAAGCACTCCTCGTCGCAGTAGCCGGCGAAATGCTAGCCGCCCGCAACGCCGGCCCATACACCGCCAATATCCCCAACAACCAGAATATCCCCGCCCCTGCAATCATATAATTGGCTGGCAGCTTGTTGAGTTCCAGCTGGCTGACCAGCAACTGATTCAGCCCGACCGACAGCAGCAGGCCGCTGGCGATGCCGCCTGTCGTGATCAGGACGTTTTCCGTGATGAAGTAGCGCAGGATGTCGATCTTGCGGGCGCCCAGTGCGCGGCGTACTCCTATCTGCTTGCGCCTCTGCGCGACCCAGAGTGCCGTCATGCCGACGATGCCGCTGGCGGTGACCAGCAACAGCAATGCGCTGACGATGAGCAGCAGGCCGGCCAACGCCTTGTCGCTGCGGTAGCGGGAAGTGCGGTCGCTTTCTATGGTCTTGATCCTGACGATGACGGCGGCGGGCCCAATCTTGCGCATGGCTTCCTCCGCCTGTTTGATGGCGCGGTCGCGCTGGCCGGGTTCGGTGCGCACGACGTACTGGACATAGTCGCTGCCCAGCCTTGGGATCATGACGGACAATTCACCGCGCGAGCCGGTTTGCGCGCCTATCGTCTGCAGGCGTTCCACTACGCCGATGACGCGCAGCTCATCGGCATCGTCGCCGGTGCCGAAATACATCGGTTTCCCCACGACATTGGCGGCACCGGGGTAAAGCGTGTTCGCCAGTTCTTTTGTGATGATGGCGACCTTGGGGTTGGAATTGTCGGTAGAAGGGTCTGTATCCAGCACGTCGCCGCGATTGAAGTCGCGTCCTTCCACCAATTTCAGTCCCAGCGTATTGATCAGCGAATCCGAGGTTGTATAGTTGGAGGCGGGGATGCCGCGTGCCTGCTTCCTGTCGGATGCCACGCCGGTGGTGCTGCCGGAGCGGCTCATCGGCGTCTGGTTGGCCGCGGCTACTGAGACCACGCCGGGGATGCCTTTCAGTATGTCGTGTGCTCTTTGCTGCTGGGCGACCTGCTCATTGAATTTCAGCGGGACGATGGGGAATACAGCAACCCGGAACAGCGAGCTTTCGTCGGCGATGCCGCTGGGGCGCGCCGATGCAGCTTGTCGGATGTTGACGATGTACAGCGCGTTGGTCAGGATCGCCAGGCTGATGGCAACCTGGATTGCAACCAGCAGCGGCGCGGTTTTATTGCGCATCAGCGCGGAGAGGATGGGGCGGATTTCCATGGGTTTTCCTTTGTCGGTTCTTTTCGCTTACTGCGATTTCAATTGCAGTGCAGGGGTCACCTGGCAGGCGCGCCACGTCGGCAATAATCCGGCTAGCACACTGGCGGCGATGGACAGCAGGAAGGTGATGCCCAGCATCATCCAGTCCATGCCCGGCACGACCGACAGGCTGGCCGACTGGTCGGCAATGATGCGCGTGCCGACAAAACTCAGCGGCAAACCCAGCAAGCCCCCAGCCAGGCCGACGACGGTAGTCTCGATCAGGAACTGCTTGAAAATTTCTGCCCGTGTGGCGCCCAGTGCACGGCGCACGCCGACTTCAGACGCCCGCACCGAAAATTTCGCCAGCAGCAGGCCTATGGTATTGACCAGGCACAGCAGCAAGAAGCCGAAGGACAGCCACACCGACAGTTTGCTGTCACTGCGAACGATGTTCAGGTATTCCATCCATTCCATCACGTTATACAGCTTGTTTTCTGCATTGCGCGGGAAGCGGCCCAGCTTCCTCTGCTCGCTGGCATAGGAATTCAGGTAGTTTTGCAGCATTGGGCGGTCGGCAGCGGATTTGGTTTCAAACCAGAACTGCACCCAGGTACATTCCGAATTCAGGAAACCCTGATAGCCTGGGGTTTCATTGCTGCCGCGGCAGGTAACGCTGCCGGACTGGGGAAATTCCAGCCTGACCGAAGAGCTGAACGGCATGAAGAAATCGTCCTCGCCGTTGAAGCTGCCGCCATTGCCGTTGATCAGATGCGTGTAGCGCGGCACCGGATTCCAGGTGTCAATGACGCCGACGATCTGGAAATCATGCCCCTGCAGGCGCAGGTGCTTGCCGACCGGATTGGTCTTGCCGTACATTTTTTCGCTTTGCGTGCGGCTGAGCACAATGATGCCGGGGCCGCTGGCGTCTTCCTTGGCCGTCCAGGGGGCGCCATACAGGAAGGGGACTTCAAACATCGCAAAATAATCACCGGTGACTGCCAGTCCGCTGACGGAGACGACCGGCAGGTCGGGCCTTTCCGGTTCTATGCCGCCGGCGGTGCCGTAGACGGCGGTACGCCTTATGCTGGCCTGTGTGGATGCCAGCAGGTTGATGGCGTCCTTGTAGGTCATCTGGTTATCTTCGGTTTTTGCGCCTGGGGTATATTCCTTCAGCGAGCCATTGTCCAGGCTGGGCACCAGCAGCTTGTCGCTCTTGTGCGGGATTGGGTTGCCGGACATCACCTGCAGGATCGTCAGCGTGGAAACGCTGGCGGCTACGCCTACGGCCAGCGTCAGCACCATCAGGAGTGTGAGCGCCGGGTTGCGGCGCAGACTGCGCACGCCCAGCAGGAAATAGTAATTGAACATGGCTGCTCCTTAGGACGCGGCAGCAGCGCCGTGTACGGCATTGGCATTGGCGTTGGCATCAAACAGCGACGGCGCCTTGCGCACGAGGTCGCTGACCTGGCCATCGATGATGTGCACATTGCGTTGTGCGCGCACGGCAAGTTCGGGGTCATGCGTCACCATCAGGATGGTGGTGCCGCGCGCATTGATCTCTTCCAGCAATTCCATGACGCTGCGTGCCATTGCGGTATCCAGGTTGCCAGTCGGTTCATCGGCCAGCAGCAGTTTGGGGGTACCTGCGAGTGCGCGCGCAATCGCCACGCGCTGCTGTTGGCCGCCGGACAATTCGGCAGGGTAGTGCTTCATGCGCGAGGCCAGGCCCACCTGGCTCAGCGCGTCTTCAATACGCTTCTTGCGTTCCGCCGCATTGAAGCCGCGGTAGCGCAGAGGCACGTCCACGTTGTCATACAGGCTCAGGTCGGGAATCAGGTTGAAGCCCTGAAAGATGAAGCCCAGCTTTTCATTGCGCAGGCGCGAGCGGGCATTGTCGTCCATGCCCTTGACGTTGACGCCGTCCAGCAGATAATCGCCGCCGGTGAACTCTTCCAGCAGGCCGGCAATATTCAGGAAAGTTGTCTTGCCCGAGCCGGAAGGGCCGGTCACGGTGACGAATTCGCCTTCCTTCACATGGATTTCAAAACCACGCAGTGCGTGCGTTTCTATCATGTGGGTGCGATAGACTTTGCTGAGGTTGTTCATGCGTAGCATGGCGGGCCTTCCTTTTTATAAAAAGTAATTGTCTTAGTTGTTGATGGAAATACTTGCAGCATTTTCAAAATTGTCGGTGCCGGCGATGACGACTTTTTCGCCTTCCTTCAGGCCCTCCAGCACCTCCACGGCGGAAACGCTGGTGGCGCCGATGCGGATGGGGCGGCGGCGGGCCACACCGTTGTCCACTACATAGGCAAAGCGTCCGCCTTCGTTCTCAACAAAGGGGCCGCGCGGCAGCATCAGCACGTTTGGTCTTTCTTCTATCAGCAGACGCGCGGAAACGCGCTGGCTCTGGCGCAGGCCGGAAGGCTGCTCGCCGGTGAAACGCACCCGGGCCAGCACGATGTTCTTGACGACTTCCGGAGACAGCGCCGACAGCTTGCCGCTGGCCTTGGTGCCGTTGATATCGAGCTCCACGTTCATGCCCAGGCCCAGATCGGCGACATAGGATTCGGGGATTTCCAGTTCCACTTCCAGTTGCGACAGGTCTACCAGTGTCATCAATGCGGTATTGGCCGCTACCACGCTGCGGTTGGCGACAGACAAGGTGCCGACGAAGCCGTCCACCGGTGCTTTCAGCTTCAGCTCATCCACGCGGCGCTGGGCATTGTCGCGTGTCAGCCGCTGCTGTTCCAGTTGGCTGATCTTGGTTTTCAGCTGCAGGTCCACATCTTCGTTTTCCAGGCCGGTTGCCAATTCTGCATGCTTGGAGCGTATTTCGGCAGATTTCAGCGCGTCCTGCGCTTTCAGGAAATCGATCTTCGCCACCACGCCGACGATGCCGGCAGTTTCTATGCGCTGGTAGGTGCGTTCTGCGGATATCCGGTCGATCTCGGCCTGGTCGGCGTCGCGCCTGGCCAGCAGTTTTTGCTTGCGCGCCAGGATGCGTTGGCGCGCGACTTCCGCTTCCAGCTGTTCGTAGCTGGCCTGTTCGCGTTTCAATTCATTACTGAGGTCGGGCGATTCCAGTTCGGCAACGATGTCGCCCCTTTTCACGGTATCGCCTGCCTTGACTTTCAGCGTGACGGTGCTGGGGGCGGTGGAGTACAGCGTAGGGCTGACGGCGGCGACCATGCGGCCGTTGACTGCGGCATCCCTGACCAGCGTACCGCGGCTGACCGGCGCCACACTCAGCCGCGCCAGGTTGACAGACTGGGTGCTGCCGCGCCAGGCCGACAGTAGCAGCACGGCGCCTATCACGCCGGCTATAGCCAGCCCGCCCCAGATGGCGAATTTTTTATTGCGCCAGGGTTTAGGCGCGGAGATGACAGAATCTTGGGCGGAGGTATCGCGGATCATGGTGGTATCGTTAAATTGAATATTGCTTTACAGGCACGAAGCATGCCAGTGCTTGGCCATTGCTAAGTAGTTGATTTGTATATGTTTATGTTCTGTGAAGAAATTGTCCGCAGTGTCCGCAGTGTGTCCGGTTAAGCCGCCGGACAACAGCAGCGTTTTGCCTTCATCTAGGCAAAACGGCGCGCATGCTGGCGGACATAGAAGAACTGGACCTGCCCGCACAGATCAACCTTTACGGCGACGCTGGAAAGGCCGGGGCCTATGCTGGCTTCCACGCTGCAATTGGCTGCGGCCTGTACCGCTTCGCTGAGGCTGCCCGGTACGCCGTGCGCAAGCTCGCTGATCTGCAGGTGGTACACGCTGATTGTGTCCTGGTCGCCCAGGCATAACACACCCAGCATCAGCGCTGCCGCTACGCCGCACAGCCCGGTACCGGCCCAGATGGCGAGCTGTGTGGCAGTGCGTTTCAGTTGTGAGGAAGAGAGAGGGTTCATGTCGGTATCCTGTAAGTGGATACTGATGTATAGGCATTAACCGTGCCAATCTTGCTGCAATATTAAGTAATTGATTTTAAAGGAAATTTATTTCTTTTGGATGTGCCCGTCGCGCATCGGACAGTGTCCGTGGCCGCTCGCGGACATCCTGTCAGAAGTGACAGCTGGATGAAGGCTATGCGGTGTAATAAGCTGCAATGCATTAAAAAAATGGTAATTATTCTGCGCGCGGCACGGGCTTGGTCAAAGCGCAGCAAAACGCAGAAAAACGCAGCAAAAACGCAAGCATGCTGGAAGCCGCCGCAATCCAGAGTAAGCAGACTCTTTGTTGTCTCACTGTGCGAGGCCGATATGCCCAGGACCAAAGCCGCAAGCACACCGCCGGTAAAGGCAGTGCCGCCGCCCGCGAAAAAGAAAATCCTGAAAGAAGACAATCCCTTTGTCATTTATTACGAAGACCATGAGCCGCGTACTGACAGCCCTTTATACGCGCAATCGCGCAAGCTGATGAATGCGATTGCGCAGAGCACGTCGTCCGGCAAAGGCGCCGGCTGGTTTTACGGCCCGCCGAGCTGGGAAGATCACCATGGAGGCGGTCTGTGGGTGCATGACGGCAAGGGCTGGTTCTTCGTCAAGAATTTCGCGGGCATGGAATGGGCTTCGCAATTCTGCGCGGACCCCGCCAAGGTCGATCAGCTCAGACAAAATGCCAAACGCCTTTACCAGGGTGATTTTTATACCAATACCAAGAGTGAAGTCGCCAGGCTGCAGAAGCAATATCCGTTCGACGACCTGCTCAATACGGCAATTACCGACAGCAAAGGCATTGCGCTATGGTGCGACTCCATCTTCAATGCCAGCGTGCCGCTGCCCAGGCTCCGGCATACCGGCCTGAACCCGAAAGGCCACGGCGTGCATCATTATCCAACGCCGATCACCGACATCGAATTGTTCAAGCATGGAGATTTTGTGCTGTGGGTGATTGATGCGGAGGGAGCCGAAGCTGCCGTAGTGCCGGTGCATCCGCGAGGTGTGTCGCCGGATGATCCGCGCTACAAGAAAAACTACGGCAAGACCGCCGTTACTTTTGCCACGCCAGGCACAAAGCTGGCGACCCGTTTAAAGAATGCCGGGAAAAAGCAGCAACAGCTCATGATAGGCGCGACAGATCCGATGACGGAGCAGGCCTTCCAGGAACAGGTCACACCCAAGACCGCGGCGAAAAAAACCGTGGCGAAAGAAGCCGTTTTGAAAAAACCTGCATCGAAAAAAACTGCGGGCAGGAAGACGCCGGCCTAGCCTAGAACCTGTGCTTCCACACGTGCCCGGCCTTGCGTAGCGCCTCCACCGTGCGCATGCCGCCACGCCGGTAAAAACGGTAGAAGGACATGAAGGCGCTTATTTCCATACCTTGGCTTTCAGGTGGTTCCAGTTGCTGACCAGGCGGTTGACGTTGGACAGCTTTGCTGCCTGGCGGCAGGCGGCGCAGTCGCATACGGGGTGTTTACGTTCCCGCACGCCGGCGGCATAGGCTTTGGCTTGTTCGAAGGTCATCTTTATTCTCCTCACATCAATGTAGAGATCAACCCTGGGGCAATGATTGCCTATGGCTTGATCGATGTTGATAGTGTAGGCACCAAGCAGTTTGCGATAAAGATGGCTGGATGAAATTGATTGTTAGCGGGAGTGGAATAATGCGGAGCTGCATTCCCGCCTTGCGTGGCAGGCGGGAATGCAGTGACGGTGATGACCTGGTGCGGCCTACACGCCGAAAGCGTCGCTGACCTGCAGGCCGGTCCAGTGCAGGATGCGCGAGAACGTCAGCGGCAGGTGGGGTTTTTCTTCAAATACGACAGGCTTCCATTCTACAGGCGCGGCATTGATGTAGGAGCGTGGATCAGCGTCCAGCAGGCCGAAGAAGGTTTCCATCACGATTCTTCCGCCCACGGGGCCAAGCTGGGTCCATGCGCCCACGTCTTTCATGAAAAAATCTTCCGTGACCGGCTGGCTTTTATTTCCATTCGGGTCTGCCCAGGCGCGCACGATGCCGCGTTGTGCTTCCGCGAGTATATACAGCCATAGCGGTGTCCTCTGGCGCAGGCCGGCCGGAAAATCTTCGAAGGTCCATTTGTCTCCGCTAGGCACACGGATTTTTAGTTCCGTATTTTTCAGCATGCTTGCCTGGTCGACGCCGATTGCTTCTGCAAATCGTTGGCCGCTGGCCAGCTGGAATTTGTTGCCCCTGCGGAGGTTGAGCAGGGAAAGGGCCGGGCCTTTGTGGTCCTGGTGGAGAGGGCGTTTTTTGCTGCCGTCGAAATCCGATATGCTGGCCGGCAGGTCTCCCAGCGAACCGGTCAGGCTGGGGTCTATCTTGTACGCAAATTGCAGCCTCACAACTGGACGCCCGCCGTTACTTACCTTGATCTGTTCCTGTCCTGTATTGTTGTCGACTTGCACGCCGGGCCATAGTTCTTTCCTGTCCGGCGCTGGAAAGAAACGTCCCCAGTCATCGATGACATGGGAAGAAGGCAGGGGCTGGAATCCGGCGAGGCTTTTGTCGCTGACGCCGCTGAACTCGAATACCGGCAGCGCCGTTGTCGTGTTCATGCGGTAGCCGATGCGCACCATCGAGTGGCCGAAGCGGTAGGCAGCGCCGGCAAATTCCAGCGGTATCCTGCTGCGCAGTTCGGGCGGATAAAGCTTGTAGGCGCTGTCGCCCTGTTCAGCCCAGGCGCTGGCAAACTGCTGGTACACAGGCTTTTCGATAATGCGCTTCAGATAATCTTCCACCAGCATGCGCTGATAACTCCAGCGCACTTCCTGGCGTGCGGTGCTGAACAGCACGGCGCCTTTCAGGCCGGGGTTCTTGGTGCTGAAATGTTTCACCATTGCATTGTGGTATTTGATGAAGGCGAGCTGGATCTGGGACACGATGGAGTTTTCATCATTGCGCTTGTCGCCGATAATGGCACGCCCGGTTGCGCTTATTTTTCCGTCTGCATCCTGGTTGCGTATCAAGTCCGGCTTGGCCGGGTCGTCGAAACACCAGCCCACTTTCAGCGTTGCGCCATCGGGCTCATACAGGTAAGGCTGGGCGGCCGGCCCGTCGCCGTAAACGCAATCCAGGTCAAAAGCCGGCGTGCGCAGATTCGTGGGCGGCGTGGGGTCGTTGGGGTTGAGTGTGGAAGTGGTATCCAGGGTCAGGTCGTGGTCGACGAACTGGCCCAGATAGGTGTAGCCCGCCGGCACATATAAATTTTCTTCCGCATCGGGGCCATCGCCCACCGTGTCAGGCAAATCCATTGCCTTCGCTGCCGCGAATAAGTCATCGTCTTCGTAGGCTTGCCTGCTCGGCGACAGCAGCCTGGAAAAAAATTGCTCGTGAGTCCCGACGACTCCATGTCCTGTTTCGTTCATGATTTTCCCTGAGAGTAATGGTATTTTTGTCCGGCGCGAGCGGGAGCCTGCCTGCTTCTATTGCCTGTATATCCAGGCAAAATTTCCGCGCTGCGCCAACTGATAATAGGACAGATACCTGAAATTTCCAGAGATTTTGTTAATTTATTTATATTACTTTTTAATAAGATTTATGGGGGAAAATATGTTTTGGAAAATCAATGGACAAAATGGACAATACGGGCGAAGTTCCCCAGAAAACCACTCAAGCAAGCGCCTTCAGCAGCTTTTGCCCATTCGGCGAACCCCATCCGGTGCACGCATCCCAGCCCACTTTTGCCTGCTGGGCGCCGTTATTGCCTACGCTGACATCATTCGTCACGCCTTTGCCGAGCAGCGATCCGTACAGCAGCGGATTTAGATATCCCACCGGGTGCCCGATCTTCTGGTTGAGCAGCGCGACCAGGCCGGCCCAGAGCGGGGCGACCGCGCTGGTGCCGCCTATCACCATGTCCTTGCCATCCACCCGCACTGCGTAACCGCTGGCCGGGTCGGCATCGCCGGCGACATCCGGCACGCCGCGTCCGCTAAAGCTTTTGCCGACGGCGCCCTGATAAGCGGGCACCGGGAAATGCGTGCTGAATCCGCCGCCGGTGGCACTGTCGGCGCCGGCATTCCATACCGTCTCGGTAGCGACGCCGTTATGCACCACCAGCTTGGTGCCGCCGCAGCCCAGCGCATGCGGCGCAGAAGCGGGAAAGTCCACATTCTGGCTGCCATTGGTCTCGCCGTCGGTGGAGCCATTGTCGCCGGATGCGCAGCAGATGGTGACGCCCATCGCCGCCGCTTCGCTGAATGCCTGCTCGAACGCATCCATTGCCTGCGCCGTCCAGTGGACTTCGGCGGAGCCCCAGCTGATGGAGATGACCGAAGGCTTGTTCACCTTGTCATGGATGGCAGTAGTGACGGCATCCAGGAAACCGCGGTCGGTATTGGGCGCGAAGTAGACCGCGATAACAGCTTTTGGCGCGACTGCCGCAGCCACCTCGATGTCGAGCATGACTTCGCCATCCGCGCTGTCGGCAGTTGTCGGTCTGTTTTTGGCATGGTCGACTGACACAACTTTGACGTTAGGCGTTGCCAGCCCCAGTTTCTTGAAATAAGCCTGTATATCCGCCGGCCGGGTACCGCCGCCGAGCTCAATGATGCCTATGCATTGGCCGAGGCCATCCGCACCGTTTGGGAAATGGTAGAGCTTTGCCAGCTCAGGCGGCGTAAATGAGCCGTTTGCTGCATGCGGCTTCGCCAGCGCGGAGGCCTGCTCGAGGTTGTGGTGGATCTGGAATTTAGTCGTCGCCTGCGGGCGGTCGTCCAGCCCGAAAATACCTTCAATCAGCGGTGCAATGGCGGTGGGCACGGTCAGATGTCCGACACGGCCGCGGTAGGTGCCGTTCGGGTGCTCATACTCTTCCAGTGCGGTGCCAAAAGCCTTGCTCATTGCCGCAGCCGTACCGGACAGGACGATGGCGCGTTGCGCCGCATCGGCTTTGATGACTAGCAAACCGTGCTCTCGGGCAAAATTTTCTATGGTGCTCATATCCGCTGCGCTGGCACCGTGCACCGCTGCAAATTCCTCCCGGGACAGATAGTGACGGTCGGCAGGGTTTTTATCTGTGTCCCGCTCCTCCAGGCCGCTTTGGGCCAGGGTACTGGCTGCCGGTGCTCGGAGTTTGACGGTGATTTCTATCTGCTGGTTCTCCTGCACCGGCCCCAGCGCACGGGCGCCGGGCATGGGTTTTCTTTCGCTGCCGGGAACGGTAGCGTGGCTGGTCTGGCCGGTGGGGATTGCCATGATGAACTCCTCAGATACATCCGCTTGCGCGCGGCGAAAACCGACGCCGGCAATGGGTGCCGGCATGGCGGGACATGGTTTCGAGTATAGAAGCTGAAGCGGTTAACGCAATGCTAGATATGTAGCAGAAGCCGGCACTTCTGCGTGGATACGCGGCATCTTTAAATGGCGGAACCTGTTTTTTCGGATTCGTTGATACTGGGCTGATTGCTGCGTGTGCCCTGGGAATTGTCTTGCCGCGACAATTCATCATCGCGCTGTGGAACGGGAGTGCCGTTGAGCTGACCTTCGCGGCCGCTTTCCATGCCGCCGGTATCATGTGAGGCGCCGCCTGACGAGGATGGCGAAGAAGGACGTTGCTTGTTCTTGTCTTGCAAAGCGTCAGGTTTTGTCTGGTTGCCAGTGTTCATATCACCCCCTTTTTTTTAGTCATGAAATATTTGAATACGCATGCGCGATGCAGGCATGTTCTTTCATGCTAAAGAAGCGAGATTTTTATTCGTATCGGACAAATCCTATAATCCGGTCAGACTGTGGAGCAGGCGTTGGCGCTTTTCGATCATGCAAGTAAATCTGCTTCAGCCTCTTCGGCGAATACGTCGGCATCATCGGCATCATCGGCAATCCGCGTGCGCCTGCCGGCCAGGCCGGCCATTACGCTGACGACGTGGTCTATCTGCGCCTTGGTGTGGCCTGCGTTCATCATGAAGCGCAGCCGTGCCTGGCCTATGGGCGTCGCCGGGAACTGCACCGAGTCCACGTGGATGCCTTCCTTGCGCAGAGCCTGTGCATGCCGCTGGCATTCTTCCGCGTCGCCGATCAGCACGGGCACGATGGGTGTCTGGGTCGAGGTCAGCCGGTATCCCAGCGGGCGCATGCGTTCGACGAAATAGCGCTGGTTGGCCCACAGCCTCTCACGCCGCTGCGGTTCTTCTTCCAGCAGATCCAGCGCAGCGATGAGTGCGCTGGCCTGGTCCGGAGGCGGCGGGCAGGTAAAGCCGTAGGCGGAACTGGTGAGGCGGATGACGTCGGCGATTTCTTTTTCCACCGCGACAAAACCGCCTATGGAGCCGAGCGCCTTGCTCAGCGTTCCCATCTGCATGATGCTGGGGCTGTAGCAGTTGAAATGCTCGGACGTGCCGCCGCCGTTGACGCCCAGGATGCCGGTGGCGTGTGCGTCATCGATATACAGGATAGCCCCGTAACGCTCCGCCAGCATGACCAAATCCGGCAAGGGCGCGATCGTGCCTTCCATGCTGAACACGCCGTCGCTGACGATGATGGGCGAGGTGCCGTCGCCGGCCTTGAGCAGCGACTCCAGGTGGTTCATGTCGCCGTGGCGGTAGTTGTGCTTGAGGGCGCCCGACATCTGTATGCCTTCTCGGATACTGATGTGGTTGAACTCGTCATTGTAGTACACGTATTTGCGGCGCTTGGCAGCGCGGTAGCCGTGCAGGCGCGCCATTGTGCCCGCCTTGACCAGCGTGGACAGCACGCCGAGGTTCGTCATGTAGCCGGTCACAAAAAGAACTGCATCCGATTTGTGCTTCAGCGCGCCCAGGCTCGTTTCCAGTTCGCGATAGACGGGAAGGTCGCCTCCCAGCAGCCGCGATTCGCAGTTGCCCACGCCATAGCGGTCCAGTCCGTTTTTTGCCGCCGCCACCAGGCGCGGATGGTTGGCCAGTGCCAGGTAGTTGTTGGTGCTGAACGATACATAGCTGCGCCCGTCCGCCGAAAAGCGCGGGTCAGGCAAATTATCGTGCACCGCGGAAGTGTGGTGCACGGAGTGGCTTCTCAGCCAGTGGGCGATTTCGCCGAGTTCGTTCATCATTTCTAATTCCTGCAACAAAATTCTTCAGGCCAGCATGTTGTGAGCATGGCCCGTGTATCATCGCTACGGATACTACGTTTCCATGCTGTCAGTAACTTGACGGGAAGCTGACAAATAGCTGACAGCATGCGGACGCCGTGCGGTGATGAAAAAATTTTTATATTAATTAAACAAAATTTAACTAATCTGGCGATTTTCTAGCGCTGTTTTAATTGCTGTCCAAGAGGTGACCATGCTCGACCCTTGCCGCGCCATCCTGTCCTTTAACGAAGGCCGCGACCCTGAGCGCCTGCAGATGAAGTACGCCAACATGCGCCGCAACGCGTTCATATTCCTGCGCGGTACCTGCCATCTTTTCTATGCGAGGCTGGCGGAGGCCGGAAACATCTTGCCGTCGCCGGCAGCCTGGTGCTGCGGCGATCTGCACCTGGAAAACTTCGGCAGCTATAAGGGTGACAACCGGCTGGCGTACTTTGACATCAACGATTTCGACGAGGCGGCGATGGCGCCGCTGACCTGGGACCTGGTGCGCTTTGTCTGCAGCGTGCTGGCCGGCGCAGAAAGTCTGGGCCTGCGCAAGCCGCAGGCGAGGGCGCTGGGCCGGGCATTCCTGGCGTCTTACCGCGAAGTGCTGATGAAGGGGAAAAGCCGCTGGGTGGAAAGGGATATCGCGAGCGGATTGGTCGGCACGCTGCTGGGCAGCCTGGCGCAAAGGCAGAGGGCGGCATTTCTGGACCGGCGCACCGTGCGCAAGGGTGCGGCGAGGCGGCTGCTGGTGGATGGGCGCAAGGGCCTGCCTGTCACGCCGGCGCAACGCAGCAGGGTAGAACGGTTTTTCAGCGAATTTGCGCCGTCGCAGCCGGACCCGGCATTCTTCAAGGTGCTGGACGTTGCCAGGCGCGTCGCCGGTACCGGCAGCCTGGGCATAGAACGCTATATTGTACTGGTGCAGGGCAAGGGCAGCCCGAATGGGAATTTCCTGCTGGACCTGAAGCGCGCACAGCCTTCGTCGATGGCGGCCAGCCTGAAGCGCGCGCAGCCGCAATGGAAGACCGAAGCCGAGCGCATCGTCACGCTGCAGCGCCGCCTGCAGGCCGTGTCCATGGCTTTCCTGCATCCGGTAAAAATGGGCAAGCGCGACTATGTGCTGCGCGCGCTGCAACCGTCCGAAGACCGGGTGACGCTGGACGGCGCAGTCAACTCCTTGCAAGAGATGGAAGACGTCATGCGCACGATGGGGGAGGTCGTCGCCTCTGCGCACTTGCGCGGTGCGGGCCGGCAGGGCTCCGCCATTGCCGACGAGCTGATCGCCTTCGCGCAAAAGAAAAAATGGATCGCCGACGTCATGGCAGCGGCGCAGGATTGCAGCAAGCAGCTAGCCAAGGACTGGCAAGCGTATTGCAAGGCCTATGATCGGGGTTTTTTTTCCCAGAATTAATTCCAGTCTCGACACCGGGCACCTTGCCGGCGTCTTCCTGCTCTTGCGCTTGCCGGGTTTACTGGCATCCCAGGCTCCACGACGGCTTCAGATCCCCCCTCCAAGTCCTTGCGAACGGCGTTAATTGACGCCGGCCCGCAAAAGGTTCAAACAAATTCAAATTTTTTTTAGCGGCTTGCCGACAGCGGCGGCGGTACATGCCGTATCAAAATATTTTTATAAAAATCCAGTTCCGGATTGAACCATCCTCCCGGCCCTTTGCATTTACCTACTGAAAACGGGCCTGCCCAAAGCTGTCCGGGGACCGCTGTTTGCATCGCCCTTGCATTGTCCTTGCATTGAGCTTGACCGCATGGCCTGGATAACGACGCCTTTCACGCTTTTATGAATTTTATCTACCTGTTCCTGCCGTTGCCCAGTTTCTGCGGCGACCAGTTGCACCATCCCGACGCCGGGGTGTTGCTGCGCCTGCTGTTGCTGGCGCCACTGCTGGAGGAATGGATAGTGCGCGCGGGCCTGCAGGAATGGATGATACGGCGCAGCCTGCCGGCCGGCATGGCAGTACCGGCAGCAGTAGCGGGCAGAGGCGGCATGCAGATGTATGCCGTGCATATTGTTCCCGTGCTGGTATCGGCTTTGGGTTTCAGCCTGCTGCACATCGCTTCCGGTCTCATCGCTGCGGAGATGGTGTTCCTGCCGGGGCTGGCGCTGGCGGGTATCTACCAGGCGACGCGAGACTGGCGCCTGTGCGCTTTGGTTCACTGTCTTTTTAACGCCTTTGCACTTTGTTTTTGTGGTTTTTAAATTTGTCCAATTACCCAGGGAGAATCTATGAACAGGCCGCACACGCGTCTATTCAGTCTGCTGCACCAACTGCGCAGTATCACATTCTATGCCGTGCTCGGCTTGGGCAGCATTGCTCCCGCCGCACACGCTGCCGATGCGCTGAACGGCAAGAGCATCTTTTTAAACGGCCCTCCGGCCGGCGGCCCGGCCTGCGCCAGCTGCCATGGCCCCAGCCCGGCAAACAATGTCAACGGCATCCTGGCGGCGGCAAATAATCCGACTGTCATCAGCAATGCATTTGCACAGAACCTGGGCGGCATGGGTTCGCTGTTCAACGGCAAGCTGAATGCATCACAGATCGCCGACCTCGCGGCGTTTATCGGCAATCCCAATGTGACGGCAGCGCCGGCGGCAACCGTGTCCCCGTCCACGCTGACTTTCTCCGGCACTACCTTAGGCCAGACCAGCGGTGCGCTGGAGGCTACGCTGTCCAATAGCGGCTCCGCTGCACTGAACATCGGCAGTCTCAGCATCACCGGTTCTGCCGCAGGCGATTTCCTGTTCGTCGGTGGCGGTACTTGCGCCAACGGTGGGGCGGTCGCTGCCGGCGCGAGCTGCACCATCCATGCTGCCTTCAAGCCGACGGTAGTCGGCGCGCGCGCGGCGTCCATCAGCATTACGCATAACGCGACCGGCGGCAGCAGCACCATCGCGCTGAACGGCACCGGCAATGCCGTGCCGCAGGCCAGCATTGCGGTATCGGCTAACAGCCTCAGCTTCGGTTCCGTACTGCTGAATACCCCGTCCACGGCGCAGGGCGTCACGGTCAGCAACAGCGGCCAGACAGCACTTAACCTGACAGCCATCAGCCTGTCCGGCACCAATGCCTCGGTATTCACGCTGGGCGGAACCTGCAGCACGCAGGCAGCGGTCGCGGCCGGCGCCAGCTGCTCCATCCTCGTGCAGGCCAATCCCACTAGCGCGGGCAATTTCTCGGCCAGCCTGAACATCACGTCCAATGCATCCAACGGCGCGGCCGCCATCAGCTTGTCCGCCACCGGCGCTGCGCCGCTTGCGGTAGTGGCAGCGAGCCCGACTGCAGTTGCCTTCGGCAACCAGACCATAGGCACACCGGCTACGCAGACCGTGACGCTGACCAATACCGGCAATATTGCCGCGACATTCACTTCCATTGCGGTAAGCGGCTCGTCCGACATCGCCATCGGTACAGGCAATACCTGCGGCGCCAGCCTGGCCCCAGGCGCGAAATGCGCGGTTCCACTGGTATTTAATCCTTCCGCAGCAGCAGCCGTCACTGCCAGCCTGGCAATTGCTTCCAATGCAGCGGCGGTGCAGGTCGGCATCAGCGGCACCGGCACGGCCAAGGCAACCGCCAAGCCTGGCTTGTCTGATTCCGGCAGCATTGCGTTTGACGATACCCAGGTCGGTAAATCTTCCGCAGTCCACACTACGACGTTGAGCAATACCGGCACTGCTGCACTGAAGATTACATCGCTGGTTCTGGGCGGCGCGCAACCTGGCGACTTCGTGCTCGGCGGCACCTGTGCAACCAATGCAACAGTCAATCCTTCCGGCAGCTGCACCGTCGAATCAAGCTTCAAACCATCGGCAGCCGGTGCGCGTGCCGCCAGCCTGCTGCTGGTCACCGACGCCGGTGCCCAGTTCAACCTGGCGCTGGCCGGCAATGGCATCGCAGTCGTGGTCAGCACACCTATGCTGAGCATCACGCCGCAGTCTTTCGACTTCGGTGCGGTGACGATAGGCGGTACGGCGCCGACCAAGCGCTTCACCTTGAGCAATACCGGCACTTCCGCAGTGTCGTTGACCAGCGCGACCTTCAGCGGCCCGTTCTCCGGCGTCGCCGATAGCAGCGGCTGCCCGGTTCTGCCTTTCTCACTGCAGGCCGGCACTTCCTGCGACCTGGTGGTGCAATACCTGCCGGTCAGCGCCGGCACCAGCAACGGCAATGTCGTCATCCAGTCCAGCGATGCAGCCACCAAATGGACGATTTCGTTCAGCGGCGAGGCCAGCGTAGCCACTCCGGTTAATTCGGGTGGATCGGGTGCAACAGACGGCAGCGCACCGCAAAACCATGGCGGCGGCGGTTGCTCCGCAGCGGAAAGCGGTAACGATCCTCTGCTGGTGCTGATGGTGTTCATGGCCCTGCTGGTGATCGTATGGCGCCGGCGCCAGGCCAAAGCCGGCGTATCTCCGCGGTAGCACATGCACGGGAGCGCAGTTTGTCCTGCGACTGCGTTCCCGGCGATGTTCCGTTTCTTCTGCTTCCATCCGATCAGGTGTCTCCATGAATGTATTCAGCACTAAGAAAATCCAACTCTACCGGGCCGCGGCAGCCCTAGCAGGGTTGCTGTGCCTGCCCCATGCGTTTGCGCTGGAAAAAGGCAGCACTGCACCCGCCTTTGAACTGAACGGCGCCGACGGTACCGTCAAACTGGCGAAATACCAGGGCAAGCTGGTCTATCTCGATTTCTGGGCTTCCTGGTGCGGCCCGTGCCGGCAGTCCTTTCCGTGGATGAATGAAATGCAGTCCAAATACGGCGCCCAGGGTTTGCAGATCATCGGCGTCAACCTGGATGCAAAAAATGACGACGCGCGCAATTTCCTCAGCAGCACGCCGGCGCACTTCACCATCGCCTTCGACCCTTCCGGCGTCACGCCGCGCAACTATGGCGTCAAGGGCATGCCGAGCAGCCTGCTGATAGGACCGGACGGCAAGGTCCTGTTCGAGCACAGCGGCTTCAAGGAAGCCGACCGGGCCGAGCTGGAAAGCAAGATCAAATCCCTGCTGGGAGCCAAATGATGAAAACACTGATGAAACCGGCCGTTTTAAAAAAATGCCTGTGTATCGCCGTATCAGGCGCCGCGCTGGCAGCCCTGTCCGGCTGCGCGCAGTTCGGCAATGTGCAGCCATGGGAAAAGGGCACGCTGGCGCGGCCTGAAATGACCTTCGGCGGCGACAAGCTCGATTCCCGCTATACCGAGCACATCTACACCAGCCGCGAAGCAGCATCCGGCGGCGCCGGTGTCGGTGGTGGCGGTTGCGGCTGCAATTAAGACCCAACTCTGAGGTCCAACTGACGCCACGTTGAACGCTGATTGCGTATTTAAAGAAACCCCGATATGACGACAAACAAACCGCTTATTCCCGCTGTTGCCGCCGGCAGTTCTCCCTCTGCCGGCCAGGGGGCGCTGGGCTCCGCCATTCTCGCCGCGGCGCTGGTGCTGCCCGGCATACAGGCCGCACATGCCGATACGGCGCCTGAGAACGGCATCTTCAGCCTCAAATATCTGAACTACCAGGACAGCCAGCCCGGTTTTGACCGTATCACCGCGCACTCGCCGTCCATCTATGTGATGACGCCGGTCGCTGGCGAATGGTCGATAGAGGGCACGTTGACGTCGGATGATGTTTCCGGCGCTTCGCCGCGCTACCATACGGCAGTGTCCGGTGCATCGCGGATGAACGACCAGCGCACCGGCGCGGACTTTGCTGTGAGCCGTTATTTTTCGCGCGGCAGCGTGACAGTGGGCGCCGCCTATTCGACCGAGCACGACTATGAATCGCGTGCACTGTCGGTACAGGGCAATGTGTCCAGCGAAGACAAGAATACGACCTGGTCTTTCGGCGTTGGCGGCGCGCGCGATAAGATCAACCCTGTCAACCTGATCGTCGTCAACGAGCACAGGCGCACCAATGATTTCCTGCTTGGCGTGACCCAGGTGCTGACAGCGCAGGATATCGCCCAGCTGACGCTGACGCGCAGCCAGGGCAGCGGTTATTTCTCCGATCCCTATAAGGATGTGGACAACCGCCCGCGCACCCGTAATGAAACCGCGCTGCTGGCGCAATGGAACCATCATTTCTCCGGCACCGACGGCACCAGCCGCCTCAGCTACCGCTACTACACGGATACCTACAAGATCCGCGCGCATACCTTCAGCGGCGAATATGTGCAGCCGCTGTCGCAGGGCTGGACGGTGACGCCTTCGCTGCGGTTCTACACGCAGAGCGCCGCCAGCTTTTATTTCGACCCTGTGTACGACACGCAGCTGGGCGCGCCTTTCCCGCCGGGATATGTGTTCGGCTCCGGCCAGTTTACGTCGGCAGACCAGCGCCTGTCCGGTTTTGGCGCCGTTACCGTCGGCATCAAGGTCGTGAAGCAGTTGACGCGTGACTGGTCCGTGGACCTGAAGCTGGAGTCGTATGAGCAGCGCGGCAGCTGGCGCCTGTTCCATGACGGCAGCCCGGGGCTGGAACCTCTGCGCGCGCAAAGCATACAGATAGGGGTGAACAAACAGTGGTAGCAGCAGCCGCATCAGTATTCCGGATTGCGTTCGATGCGATGGCCAGCCGCTGCGAGGTGAGGCTGGCCGCTGCCGACGAAGGCGCTGCGGCAGAGGTGGCGAAGGCGGCGATCGGGGAGGTGAAGCGGATAGAAGCAAAATATTCACGCTACCGGCCTTACAGCATCGTCTCGCGCATCAATGCCGCCGCCGGTTCGGAATGGATAGAGTGCGATGAGGAAACTGCGGCGCTGCTGGGATATGCCGACAGCATTTACGCTGCCAGCGGGGGCTTGTTTGACATCACCTCCGGCGTGCTGCGGCGTGCCTGGGATTTTCGCAATGCAGTTTGCCCGACGCCCGAGCAGCTGCGGCTGCTGACCGCGCTGATAGGCTGGGACAAGGTGCAGCGGGAACCGCGCCATGTGCGTCTGCCGAAGGCGGGCATGGAGCTGGATTTCGGCGGTTTCGGCAAGGAGTACGCAGCCGACCGCGCAGTGGCCGTGCTGATGGAGCAGGGCGTGCAGTCGGGCTACATCAACCTGGGCGGCGATATCCGTGTCATCGGTCCGCAGCCGGACGGCAGACCGTGGGCAATCGGCATACAGGACCCGCGACGGGTGGATGGCATTGTTGCCACCATCCCTATCAGCCACGGCGCTCTGGCCACCAGCGGCGATTATGAGCGCTACTTTGAACTGGACGGAAAAAGGTATTGCCACATCCTCGATCCGCGCTCCGGCATGCCGGTGCGCTACTGGCGCTCGGTCAGCGTGCTGGCGCCGCTGGCGATTGCCGCCGGCAGCTGTTCCACCATCGCCATGCTGAAGCAGGAAGAAGGGCTGGCTTTCCTGGAGGCTTCCGGCATGCGCTACCTGGCCATGGACGGCGAGGGTAATTTGTTGCACAAGAATGCCTTACAGTCCGATGCGGCATGACGTGACAGACGATAAATGTGGCATGAAGGCAGCCGGTACCGGACATCGAATATGTATCATTTGAACCCAATTGAACAATCTGAAGCGGAGAGCTTGATGAAACCTGGTCAACTACAAAGATGGGTGCTGGCACTCGTCGCTTTTTTTACCTTGGCGCTGCTCGGCGGCGCCGCGCTGGCCGATAATTTCCTGGAGCCGGAGCAGGCGTTCCAGGTGCAGGCGGAACTGAAGGATGCTAAGACCCTCGTGGTTTCCTGGACCATTGCGCCGGGCTACCACCTGTACCGGGAGCGCCTGAGCTTCAAGGCCGGACAGTCCGGCGTGGTGCTGGGCGAACCCAAGCTGCCTGCAGGCATACGCAAGTTCGACACCAACTTTAACCGCGAGCTGGAAACCTATGAAAACCGTCTGGTAGCGGAAATCCCGCTCACGCAGGCGGGGCAGGGCCAACAGTCATTCACGCTGACGGTGGGCTACCAGGGATGCGCCGATGCGGGCTTGTGCTATTCGCCTGCGGAGCAGTCCTATACGGTTGATACTTCCAAACTGGGCCCACTGGCCGTGGCGCCGGATGCACCGGCAGCCACTACAGTAGCCGCCACGGTTTCAGCATCTCCGGCAGCGGCAGCGCCTGCCGCAGAAGACGACAGTTCACTGGCCCAGCGCACCTTGCAAAGCGGCAGCGTCTGGCGCATCGGCGGAGCCTTCCTGCTGTTTGGCCTGTTATTGTCATTTACCCCTTGCGTGCTGCCGATGGTGCCTATCCTGTCGTCGATCATTGTCGGCCAGGGCGAGGTGTCGCGCGGCCGTGGATTCATGCTGGCGCTGGCCTATTGCCTGGGCATGGCGCTGGTATATACGTCGCTGGGCGTTGCGGCAGGTCTGGCCGGTGAGGGGCTGGCCGGCGCCTTGCAAAAGCCGTGGGTGCTGCTGACCTTCGGCGCCTTGCTGGTAGGCCTGGCCCTGTCGATGTTTGATGTGTACCAGTTGCAATTGCCCAGCGGGCTGCAAAGCCGGCTGAGCCAGACCAGCGGCAACCTCAGCGGCGGCCGCTTTGCCGGCGTATTCATCATGGGTGCGCTGTCGGCGCTGATCGTCGGCCCCTGCGTCGCAGGCCCGCTGGCAGGCGCCTTGCTGTACATCAGCCAGACACGCAATATCTGGATAGGCGGCTGGGCGCTGTTCTCGATGGCGGTCGGCATGAGCGTGCCGCTGCTGCTGACCGGTATTTCCGCGGGCAGCCTGCTGCCGCGTGCCGGCGCGTGGATGGAGCAGGTGAAGAAGGTGTTCGGCCTGCTGCTGATCGCCGTTGCGATCTGGATGGTATCGCCGGTATTTCCCGTTCCCGTGATGATGGCAATCTGGGGCAGCTTCGCCATCCTGTGCGCCGTATTCCTGCATGTATTTGACGCCTTGCCGGCCAATACCCGGCTGCGCGCCTATGTCGGCAAGACGCTGGGCCTGGTGTTTCTGGTGGGCGGCATGTTCGAGCTGGTCGGTGCTGCCAGTTCCGGCAACGATGTGTTGCAGCCGCTGAACCATCTGCGCGTTGCCGGCGCGGAGCTTGCGGGCAATGCGGCTTCTGCCAACGCTGCCGGGGCTGCGGAAGTGAAGTTCACGCGCATCCACAGCGTGGCCGAGCTTGACCAGACGCTGGCGTCGGCCAAGACGCCGGTCATGCTGGATTTCTATGCCGACTGGTGCGTGTCGTGCAAGGAGATGGAACGCTTCACTTTTTCCAAACCACAGGTCGGCACGCAACTGAAGCAGGTTCGCCTGTTGCAGGTGGATGTCACCGCCAACAGCGCTGACGATAAGGCGCTGATGAAACGCTTCAGCCTGTTCGGCCCGCCCGGCATCATCCTGTTCAATGCCGCCGGCACGGAAATTCCGCAAAGCCGTATCATCGGTTTCCTGGAGCCGGAGCGTTTTATCGAGCACCTGTCGCGTTACCTGGCTTCCTGATAGCTTGAACCTGTCCCTGGCTTCACAGGCATCTTTTAACCACGAATTGTTATGTCCACACCAAAACACGCCAAAGTCCTGATCCTCGGTTCCGGCCCCGCCGGCTACTCAGCCGCAGTCTATGCCGCCCGCGCCAACCTGAACCCGGTGCTGATCACCGGTGTGGAACAAGGCGGC